>CAWZZK010000204.1:0-7970 GCA_963966455.1 Kaistia sp.
CGGAGACCTTGCGCCCGTCGATATAGATCGTGCGGCTGTCACGAAGGCTGTGGAGGTGGCGCTTGCCGTCTTTCACCATGGCGGATCCTGCTTTCCGAGCTGGATGCCGACGCCAGGCTTGCTGCCCTTCGCAATCGGGGAACGAATGAGAGCGATGGAGATCTCTTCCCGCGGCACAGCGTCTCCCGTCTTCGGATCCGATGCTGCACTGCGATAGCTAAGCGGGGCTCGCACCAACCGTCAAGCCTCGTTTCGCGCCATCCACGCCGCCGCGAAGCGCTCGGGCGAGAGCGCCGGCGGGAGGCCGAGCGCGGCGGATAGCGAGACCATGTCGGGAACCTCGACGCCGATCGCCGCCGTCAGCGCCGCATCGGTGAAGAACGCTTCGGTGGAGAGGTCGGCGGCGAGCCGCCCTCGCGCGAGGCCGAGCACGCGGTCGGCATTGCGCGCGACGAAATCCATGTCGTGGCAGACGAGCAGCACGGTGGTGCCGCGCGCCTTCTCGTCGGCGATGATCCTCGCCAGCCGGTCGATCGCCGCCTTGTCGAGGCCGCGCTGCGCCTCGTCGAGCAGCAGCACCGGCGGCTGCATGGCGAGCACCGAGCCGATCGCGACCATGCGGCGCGCCGAGGCGTCGATATCGAGCGGATGCGTCTCCGCTTCCTCGGCGAGCCCGATGCGCTGGAGAACCTCGCCGACGCGCTCGTCGAGCGCCTTGCCGGTGAGCCCGAGCTGCTTCGGCCCGAAGGCGATCTCGTCCACGACCTTCGCGTTGAATATCTGCTGTTCCGGCGCCTGGAAGACGGTGCCGATCGAGCGGGCGAGGAGATGGACCGGCGTATCCGAGGTCGCGTTGCCATTGACGACTATGGCGCCGGTCGCCGGCTGGTAGAGCCCGTTCAGGAGCCGCAGCAGCGTGCTCTTGCCGGCGCCGTTGCGCCCGACAATGGCGACAACCTGGCCCTTCGGCACATGGAAGGTGACGTCCGAGAGGACCGGGGCGCCGGGCGCATAGGCGAAGGTGACGTCGTCAACCGTGAGCAAGGGGCGCTCCGAAACTCTCGAGGGCCTCATTGAGGGTGAGCGGCAGCGGCACCGCGTCCGGCCAGCGGCCCGCCTCCCGAAGCCGGAAGGCGGCCTCCGTGACCGCCGTCATGCCGAGCGTCGCGATGCAGCGCGGATCGTTGAGCACCTCCGAGGCGGTGCCGTCGGCGACGATCTTGCCCTCGTCGAGCAGCAGGAAGCGCTTCGCCAGCGCCAGCGAGGGCCGAAGCGCGACTTCGAGCACGATGATCGTGAGCCCGCCCGGCAGGAGGTCGAGCTGCGCCAGGAGATCGTCGCGCGATTCCGGATCGAGATTGGAGGTCGGCTCGTCGAGCACCAGCACGCGCGGCTTCATGGCGAGCGCAGCGGCGATCGAAAGCCGCTGCGTCTCGCCGCCCGAAAGCGTGAACGGGTCGCGTTCGGCGAGATGGCGGAGATTGCAGATCGTCAGCGCCTCGTCGACCCGCGCCCGCACCTCGGCCTCGGGCAGCGCGAGATTGCAGGGGCCGAAGGCGATCTCCTCATAGACGGTGAAGGCGCAGCCGGTGAGCTGCTGCGACGGCACCTGGCCGACGAACTGGATCGCGGTCGCCCGCTCGGCGACCGGCCATTCGGCGAACGGCTTCCCGGCCATCGCGACATGGCCGCGCTCGGCGGTCAGCACGCCTTCGGGCAGAAGGCCGGAGAGCCAGCGGGCGAGGGTGGTCTTGCCGGCGGCGTTGGGGGCGAGGATCGCCACCCGCTCGCCGGCTTCGATCGAAAGCGTGATCCCGTCTAGAACGAGTTTCTCCGCGCGCGGGAAGCGGAAGGCGAGGTCGGCGACGTCGATCAGCGCCACAGCAGCGGAATCCCGAGTTGGAGCACGGCGAGCGCGAAGAGAATCCGGCGGAGCCAGAGCTGGAAGGTCGAATCATGCGGTGCGTTGATCACGGTCCGCCGCGGCAGCGCCCGGAACGCCCGTCCCGAGAGCACCGAGGCGCGCTGGTCGAGATCGGAGAGGGCGAGCGTGATGAGCGGCATCAGCAGCACCGGCAACGCCTTGATGCGGGCCTTCCACGATCCCGTCATGTCGAGCCCGCGCACCCGCTGCGCGTCGCGAATCGCCTTGGCGCGGTCCGAGAACGGCTCGATCAGGAGGAGGGGGCTCGCCACCAGATAGCCGACGCCGGGCGGCACGCCGCGCTGGTCGAGCGCCTTCAGCATGTCGGCGGGATGCGTGGTGGTCACGAAGAGCAGCGTCGCCATCAGCATCGCCGCGACGCGCATGAACACCTTCAGAGCATAGTCGAGCCCGCTCGGGCTGATCGAGACGAGGCCGTGGTCGTAGAAATCCGGCCGCTCGATGAGGAGGCCATGCACGACAACGAGCGCGACGCCGATCGGCGTCATGGTGAGCAGCAGCCGCTTCACCGCCCGCTTGCCGACGCCCGTCACGAGGCTGACGAGGATCGCCGCGGCGGTCAGGACCGTCGTGCCGATCGTGGGCAGCACCGCCGCCGCCGAGATCATCCAGAGCATCAGCGCAAGCGAGGTGATCGGGTTCGCCCGGTGCAGCAGGCTTTCGCCCGGCGTGAAGAGCAGGCTCGGCTGCCCGGCCTTGCCGGCGCTCATCGGCGAAAGCCTGTCGCAAGGGAAGGGGCGGGGAGAGCGGTCATGCGCGATCCGCCCTCAGACGCGCGGCGAGACGACGAGCTCGTCCCAGGTCGAGATCGGGCAATGTTCGCGCGAGAAGGCGAAGTCGGTCAGTTCGACCAGCACGATCTCGCAGGTGGTCCGGGTGAGGCAGCCGGACAGCATGTGGCCGCCGAACATGGCGCCGGTCTCGTCCGAGCAGGAAATGTGGACATGGTTGCCCGTCGCCTCGACCGTCCCGATCATCGAGACGATCTCGAACAGCCCCTCGCGCAGCGCGCCGACCGGCTGCGCGGCATAACGGATCATCGCATGGGTCAGGCTGCCGACCACAGTCACGATCGCGGCCGCCTTCATGTCGTTGGCGGCGACGAAGGCCTGCAGCGTGTCCAGCACGTCCTCGCCCGGCTTGAGGCGCATCGCATAGAAGCGACCGCCACTGACGAGCGGGGCGGGGAGCTGGGCTGCGGTCATTTTGGACGTGTCCATTTCAGCATTTTCTGTATGCAACTATCCGTCCCGTGGATAAGGACGGTCAAGGCCGCTCCATGCGGAAATTGCAGCCTTCGCGTGCCGCTGCTTTGGGCAGGAAGGCCGAAAGCCGGCGTCCTAATGTCGAGGTTAATGCAACCAGTCCCGAAGGCCGATGTCACGCTGAGAAACATGTCCGTTTTGTCGATGAATGTTGAAAACTGCTCGCCTCTGACGATCGCCGCCCCCGACGGCGCCCGCATCCCTGTGCTCGTCGCCGGCAGCGGCTCGCCGCTCGTCGTCCTCATCCATGGCTGGTCCTGCCGCGCCGATTTCTGGTCGGCCCAGATCGGCCATCTTTCGCAGCATGTGCGCGTCGCGGCGGTCGACCTCCCCGGCCATGGCAGCGCCGATCCGAAGCGGCCGTCAGGCGCCTGGTCCATCGAGAATTTCGGCGCCGATATCCTCGCCGTCGCCGATGCGCTCGGCGCCGAAGACGTCGTCCTTGTCGGCCATTCCATGGGCGGCGCCGTCGCGATCGAAGCCGCGCGACTGCTCGGCACGCGCTGCCGCCTCCTCGTCGGCGTCGATACCTTCACCGAGGCGATGTTCTACGCTGCCCGCCCCGCGGACGAAATCGCATTGAGGGTCAATGGCTTCCGGGACGATTTCCCCGGCCGCATGCGGGGAATGATCGACGTTATCACCGGCGAAGATGCCGATCAGGAGCTCAAGGCCACGATCGCGGAGGGGATGGCCGCCAGCGATCCGGAAGCCGCGCTCGGCGTTCTCGAAGCGCTGCTCCGCTGGGACATCGCCGCCGTCTGGCCGCTGCCCGGCATCCGCGCCGTCGCGATCAATTCCGCACTGCTCGCCCGCCGCAACGAACTGATCGACCTCGACAATCTCGAGGTCATCCTCATGGAAGGCCCCGGCCATTTCCCCATGATGGAAGCCCCGGAGGCGTTCAATCGGCTGTTGCTGGAGGTCTTGGGGATCCCACCTTCTGGGCGCGCGGAGCTGGCGGCAAGGCCCTCACCCTAACCCTCTCCCAGGGGGAGAGGGGACCGCGTCGTGCCATTTGAGGCGCCTCAAGAAACTCTCCGTCATCCATGCCAGCGCCCCCTCTCCCTCTGGGAGAGGGCCGGGGTGAGGGCCTTCCCCACCGTCTTCCTCTCAGCCCAAGCTCCGCCGCCTCACGACGCCTGGGTCAGCGTCGGCGGCAGCGAGGAGATGAAGTCGGCCATGTCGTCGCCGAGGAGGTTCACATGCTCGCTGGCGGCGCGGAAGGCGGCCTCGGCGTCGGCGCGCTCGATGGCGTCGAGGATGCGCTGATGCTCGCCGATGGTCGCGGCCATGCGGCCCGGCTGATGGGTGACATGCCGGCGATAGGCGGCGACGCGGCGGCGCAGCGCCCGGGTCTGGCCGGCGAGGAAATGCGTATGCGCGGCGTCGTAGAGGGCGTCGTGGAACTGCTGGTTGATGGCGTAGAAGAGTTCCGGCTCGCTGGCGTCCAGCGCCTCGATCAGCCTTGCGTGGATGGCGCGGAGATTCGCCTTTTCCGTCGTGGTGGCGCGCCGCGCCGCGAGCTTCGCGCAGAGCCCTTCCAGCGCCGCCATCATCTCGAACATTTCGAGCAGGATCGGGATCGAGATGGTCGCGACCGTCACGCCCTGGCGGCTCTTGACCTCGACGAGGCCGGTGGCGATCAGCGCCTTCAGCGCCTCGCGGACGGGAGTGCGCGACACCTTGAACTTCGCCGCGATCTCCGCCTCGTCGAGCCGCTCGCCCGGCTGCAACTGGCCGGAGACGATCATCTCCTCCAGCGCGCTCCGGAGGTCCTCGGACAGCGTGCTGCCGCGGCCGCGAACGGCTGACGCGTCCTCGTCATGGCCGGCTGTGGTTTCGCGCGCTGTCATGATGCCCGTCGCTGGTGTGGTGAGCCGGTGAAGGTCAGGCCGGCGGCAGTTGTATTGGCATGGGGGCGGGTTGCATTCAACGCCCGCCCCTCAGTTGCGGTAGGTCGGATCGATCCGGTCGAGCATGCGGATGAAGGCGGGCCACTCGCGCGTGCCGGGCGCGAGGATATCGCCGTGATGATCGTTGAACTGGCGGGCAGCCTTGTCGGTCACGGCGTCGGCCGGGAGCGCCAGATGCGAGCCGCCGGCGACGCCGGTCTGCGCCAAAAGCTGCACCCGCGCCGCTTTCTCGAAATAATACATGAGGATGAACGCCTCCTGGATCGTCCGCCCGCAGGTCAGCACGCCGTGATTGCGCAGGATCAGCGTGTTGTGCGGCCCGATATCGTCGATGAGCCGCTGCCGCTCGTCGGTGTCGATCGCGACGCCCTCATAGTCGTGGACGCCCATATGGCCCTGGTAGCGCATGGCGAACTGGCTGACCGGCAGCAGCCCCTCGGCCAGCGCCGAGATCGCGGTCGCCGCCTCGGAATGGGTGTGCAGCACGCAGAGCGCGTCCTCGCGCCCGGAATGGATCGCGCTGTGGATGACGAAGCCGGCGCGGTTCACCTCGTGATGGCTCGGCTCGACCTTGTTGCCGTCGAGGTCGATTTTCACGAACGAGGAGGCGTCGATCTCGGAGAACAGCAGCCCATAGGGATTGATCAGGAAATGATGCTCGGGACCGGGGAGGCGCACCGAGATGTGGTTGTAGATCAGGTCGTCCATGTTGAAATGGGCGATCAGGCGGAAGCAGGCGGCGAGCTGGATGCGCAGCGCCGCTTCGCTTGTCGTGCCGATCTCGAGCGCCGGATCGTTGTTGGCCGGGAAGGGCGCCATCGTCATCTCCACCATACGAGTTTGCGGTCGATCGCGACGAGCACGCCATAGAGGGCGAGGCTGCCGAGCATGGCGACGAATACCGCCGCCCAGACCGTAAGATAATCGACCTGTCCGGTCGCCTGATAGATGACCTGGCCGATGCCGCTATAGGCGCCCATCATCTCGGCGACGATCACCGCGATGGTGCTGCGCGCGAGGCCGACGCGAAGGCCCGTGACGAGCTGCGGCATGGCGGCGGGAAAGCGCAGGCGGAACAGGATGCCGAGCGGACCGGCGCCGAAGGAGCGCATCAGGTTGATCGCCTCCGCCTCGGGCCGCTTGAGACCGGCGAGGAGGTTCAGCAGCACGACGAAGACGACGGCGAGCGCGCCGATCGCGATCTTGGACGCCATGCCGAGGCCGAACCACAGCAGGACCAGCGGAACGAAGGCGACCGAGGGGACCGCATTGATGACGATCGCGACCGGCATCAGCACCGCCTCGACCGGCGGCGCGAGCATCATGATGACCGCGAGCAGAATGCCCGCCGCGGCGCCGATCAGGAAGCCGGCGACGGCCTCGATGAGCGTCACATAGAGGGCATCGCCGAGCAGCCCGGACTTGGTGATCGCCGTCGCCACGATCTCGGCCGGGCGCGGCAGGATATAGGTCGGGATCTCCAGCAGCGCGGCACCGAACTGCCAGACGAGCAGCAGGATCGCCAGCGCGGCGAGAACGGGCAGGGCGTTCTGGACAAGGCTCAATCGGGACGCCACCAGACATATCTCCGCTCGAGAATGGCGAGAACGCCGTAAAGCAGCGTGCCGAGCAGGCCACAGGCGATGATGAGCACCCAGACGCGGGGAATCTGCTCGAAATAAAGCGCCTGCAGCAGCATGACGCCGAGCCCGACCGTATCGCCGAACCATTCGCCGACGACGGCGCCGGCGATCGACAACGCGACCGCCAGCTTCATGCCGATCAGTATGTTGGGCAGCGCCGTCGGCAGCGACAATCTGAGGAAGAGCTGCAGGCGGCTGGCGCCGAAGCTGCGCATGAGCGCGATGCGCTGCGGATCGGCGAGCTCAAGGCCGCGCAGCGTGTTCACCGCGACCGGGAAGAAGGCGAGGTAGAGCGCGATCACGACCTTGGCCATGATCGTGTTGCCGAACCAGATGACGACGATCGCGCCGAAGGCGATCACCGGCACTGTCTGCAGCGCGACGAAGATCGGGAAGAGGGCCCGCTCCAGCAGCCGCGAAGCGGCGAAGGCGATGCCGAAGCCGATGCCGAGGATCGTGCCGGCGACGAAGCCGAGCACGGTCTCGACCAGCGTCCGCCAGAAGCCGGCGACGAGGTCCGGCCACACCGAGCGCGCGTCGGCGATCACGGTTCCGAGCGGCGGCAGATAGCGCGGATTGATCGAGAAGAGCGGGACGAGCACCAGCCAGGCGACCGCCACATAGACGACGCTGGCATAGGGCGAGCGGGCGAGCGCGGAAAGGTTCATGAGGCCGCCGCGAAGGTCTTCATGCTCTCCTCCTCGACGATGGCGAGGAGCTTGCGCTTGATGGCGGTAAACTCCGGCGTCGTCACGATGTCGCCGTCGCGCGGACGGGGGAGGTTGATGCGCTCCTCGCATTTGACGGTGCCGGGGCGCGCGGTCATCACCACCACCTTGTCGCCGAGGAAGATCGCCTCGTCGATGTCGTGGGTCACGAACAGCACCGAGATGCCGAGCCGCTGCCAGAGGTTGGTGAGGATCTGCTGCATGATGACCCGCGTCTGCGCGTCCAGCGCGCCGAACGGCTCGTCCAGCAGCAGCACCTTCGGCCCGGTCGCGAGCGCCCGGACGATGCCCACGCGCTGCTTCATGCCGCCAGAGAGGCGATCCGGGTAATGGTCCTCGAACGCGGAGAGGCCGGCGAGGCCGAGCAGCGTCCGCGCCGCGACCGCCCGCTCGGACTTGCCCATGCCGCGCATCTTCAAGCCGAATTCCACGTTCTCCCGCACCGTCTTCCAGGGGAAGAGCGAATATTGCTG
>CAWZZK010000205.1:0-10909 GCA_963966455.1 Kaistia sp.
CTGCGCGCTGCCGGCAAACCACCAAAGCTCGCCATCACCGCATGCATGCGCAAGTTCCTGACCATTCTCAATGCAATCCTCAGATCCAGAACCCCATGGAGACCGGCTTGAAAACACAGTCGCTCCCCCGCTTCGCGGGAGCGGGGACGGCCGGCGCTTCGGCAGGTCACGATGAGGCGCTGCATCCATGCAGTCCGTGCCCGGCCCTCTCTCCCGCGCAGCGGGGGAGAGATGGAGAGGGGGTCTCGCTTCAGTAGAACGGCCTCTCAGAGCATCAGCCTTACTCCGCCGCCTGAAGCTCCCGGCCCTCCTGCGAGAGGTTGAGCCCCGTCTCCGCGTCGAAGAGATGCAGCTTCGCCTGGTCGAAGCTGAGCCGCATCGGCGCGTCGATGTCGGTCGGGGTCGTCGCCGGCATGGTCGCCTTGAACAGGCAGTCGCCCGCCTTCAACGTCACGATCTTCTCGACGCCATGGTTCTCGACGCCCCAGACCCGCGCATCGATCATCCCCTCCGGATCGATATGGACGTCCTCGGCGCGGATGCCGAGCGTCAGCGGGCCGCTGGTGCGGCCGAAACGGGCGCGCAGCGCGGCGCCGATCGGGAACTCGATCGCGCCGGAGGGGATGCGCAGCCGGTCGCCGAGGAGATCGGCGGCGAGGAGGTTCATGGCCGGCGAGCCGACGAAGGACGCGACATAGGTGTCGCGCGGATGGTGATAGATTTCGTGCGGCGTCCCGACCTGCGCAAGGCGGCCATTGTTGAGGACGCCGACCTTGTCGCCCATCGACATGGCCTCGATCTGGTCATGCGTCACGAACAGGAAGGTGGCGCCGAGCTGCATCTGCAGGTCCTTGAGCTCGGACCGGAGCGCCTCGCGCAGCTTCGCGTCGAGATTGGAGAGCGGCTCGTCCATCAGGAAGATGCGCGGCGAGCGCACGATGGCGCGGCCGATCGACACGCGCTGCATCTCGCCGCCCGAGAGGCGGTCGACCTTGCGGTCGAGCAGATGCTCGATGCGCAGCGTCTTGGCCGCCTTGGCGACGCGCTGGTCGATCTCAGCCTGCGGCAGGCGGCGGATATTCGATTTCAGCGGGAATTCGAGATTCTGCCGCACCGTATAGCGCGGATAAAGCGAATATTGCTGCAGCACGAGCGCCACGTCGCGCTCGGCGGCGCTCCAGCCGCCGACATCGATGCCGCCGATCTCGACCGTGCCCGCGGTCGGCTTCTCCAGCCCGGCGACGAGCCGCAGCGTCGTCGTCTTGCCGGCGCCGGTCGGCCCGAGCAGCACGAAGAACTCGCCATCGGCGATCTCGAGATCGAGGTCCTCCAGCGCGGTATGCGAGCCGAAGGTCTTGGTGATGTTTCGCAAGCGGACATGCGCCATGGTCAGCCCCCCAGCCTGATCGCGAGCGACTGCCCGGACTTCGTGTCGAAGAAATGCGTCTGCGCCGCGTCGAGCCGGGCGAAGACCGTGTCGCCCGCCTTCTGGACGAAGCCGGATGCGGTCCGCGCCCGCAGCACGCCCGATCCGACCTTCAGGTCGACGATGTCATAGGCGCCGAGGGGCTCGATGATATGCGCTTCGAGCGGCACGGTTCCTTCCATCGGCTGGCGCGCCACGACGACGCCTTCCGGACGGATGCCGAGCGAGATTCCCTCGCCGCCCCGCCCGCTGGCCGCGATGCGGGCCGGAAGATCGGCGGGCATGGCGAAGGCCTCGCCGGCATCGCCGACCCGGAGACGCGCCGCGCCGCCCTCCGTCTCGACCTTCGCGGCGGCGATGTTCATGACCGGGCTGCCGATGAACTGCGCGACGAAGAGATTTGCCGGGTTCTGGTAGACCTCGATCGGCGTGCCGACCTGCTGCAGCACGCCCTCGCTCATGACGACGATGCGGTCGGCCAGCGACATGGCCTCGACCTGTTCATGCTTCACATAGACGGAGGTCGCCTTGTTCTCGATATGGAGGCGCTTTAATTCCGAGCGCATGTCCTCGCGCAGTTTCGCGTCGAGAGCGCCGATCGGCTCGTCCATCAGGATCGCCTTCGGCCGGCGGACCAGCGCGCGGCCGATGGCGACGCGCTGCATGTCGCCGCCCGAGAGCGCCGAGGGCCGCTTCTGCAGGAGATGGGTGATGTCGAGCGCCGAGGCGACGGTCCGCACCTGGCGGTCGACGTCGGCCTTGCCGCCACCGGCCGCCCGAAGCGGGAAGGCGATGTTCTCGAACACCGTCAGATGCGGATAGAGAGCGTAGAGCTGGAAGACGAAGGCGATGTCGCGCTCGGAGGCTTCCAGATCATGCACCGGCTTGCCGTCGATGCGGATCTCGCCGGACGAGATGTCCTCGAGGCCGGCGATGGCCCGGAGCGTCGTCGTCTTGCCGCAGCCGGACGGCCCCAGCAGCACGACGAATTCGCGGTCGGCGATGGTGAGGTTGAGGTCGCGGATGACCTGAACCGCGCCGAAATATTTCTGCACGTTGGATAGGACGATCTCGGCCATGGTCAGTGGTCCTTTGCGACCGGGGCGGCCGGCTTCGGCACATGCGCGGCGATGTTGAAGCCGACGAGGCCGACGAGGATGATGGTGACGCCCCAGCTGTGCAGCCCGAGATGCCAGGGCTGGCAGAGCGCGACGATGCCGCCGATCATGAAGGCGATCGAGGCCGGTTCCAGATAGCGGGCGCTGATCTCGCGAAAGCTCATGACTGTCCTCCCCGTCACTTGCGGATGGCGCCGAAGGTGACGCCGCGCAGGAGATGGCCGCGGAGCGCGAAGGTGAAGATCGCGACCGGCAGCAGGAACAGGAAGGTTCCGGCGGCGATCACGGTCCAGTCGATGACGCCGGAGCCGAGCTGCGAGGGGATGAAGGGCGGCGCCGTCTGGGCGCGCCGGTTGGTCATGATCAGCGCGAAGGCATATTCGTTCCAGGCGGTGATGAAGCAGAACACCGCCGTCGCCGCGATGCCCGTTGCCGCCTCGGGGAGCACGATCTTGAAGAAGGCCTGCATGCGGGTATAGCCGTCGACCAGCGCCGCCTCCTCATATTCCTTCGGGATCTCGTCCATGAAGCCCTTCATGAGCCAGACCGAGAAGGAGAGGTTGAAGGCGGTGTACAGGATGATGAGGCCGATATGCGTGTCGGTCATGCCGACCGCCCGGTACATCAGGAACATCGGGATCGCGACCACCACCGGCGGCAGCATGCGCGTCGAGAGGATGAAGAAGAGCAGGTCCTGCTCGCCCTTCACGCGAAAGCGCGAGAAGCCATAGGCGGTGAAGGTGCCCATGCCGACCGCGAGCACCGTCGAGGTGATCGCGATGATCAGCGAGTTCATGAAGCGGCTCGGATAGGCCGAGAGCTGCACGTTCTCGCCCGTCCTGAGCACGCGCTCGCCATTGTCGAGGATGCGCTGCTCCCACCACGGCGCCGCATTGTAGGTCGCCTCGTCGACCGGCTTGGTCAGCTGGACGCGCTTGGTGAAGAGCTTGATGAAGGGCGTGATCTCCGGCGCGAAGAACACGGTCGGCGGCACGGTGGTCGCCAGCGCGCGCGGCTTGAAGGCCGTCGAGCCGATCCAGTAGATCGGGGCGAGGAAGACCAGCGTGATGACGAGCACGGCGGCGATGGCCGCGCGGTTGGCGACCAGCTGGCCGCGGGAACGGACGGCGGCCATCCTAGCGCTCCTTCACCCGGTTGAGATATTTGACGTAGATGTTGGTGATGGCGAGCACCATGATCAGCACGATATAGGCGAGCGCGCTGGAGCGGCCGGTCTGCCATTCCTGGAAGGCCATCTTGTAGAGGCGGATCGAGATCAGTTCGGTCGTGTCCTGGCTGGACATGACATAGGCGAGGTCGAAGGTCTTGAAGGCCTCCATGGTGCGGAAGATGATCGCGATCAGCAGGATCGGCGCCACCAGCGGCAGCGTGATGCGGCGGAAGGTGTAGAACTTGCCGGCCCGGTCGATCGCCGCCGCCTCGTAGAGATGCTTCGGCACCGCCGAGAGCCCGGCGAGCGACAGGAGCATCACGAAGGGCGACCACATCCAGATATCGGTGATGGCGACGGCGTAGAGCGCCGCGTCGCGGTTCGACAGCCAGGCGAAATCGCCGAGATGGAATACATAGTTGATGACGCCCCAGGACGGGTCGTAGAGCAGCTTCCAGAAGAGGCCGACCACCGCCATCGACATCATCATCGGCAAGAGCAGCAGCGTGGTGATGAGGCCCTTGAAGGGAATGGCGCGGTTGAGCAGAAGCGCGATGCCGAAGCCGACGACGACCTGACCCGTCACCGAGACGATGACGTATTTCGCCGTCACGACGAAATTGTTCCAGATGAACTCGTCGCCGAGCAGCTCGCGATAGTTCTGCAGGCCGACGAAATTCGCCGCCTGGTTCGTCGAAGCGCGGTAGTCGGTGAAGGAATAGCCGAGCGAATAGATCAGCGGGAAGATGTTGAAGACGATCAGGAAGGCGATCGTCGGGATGATGAACATGTTGCGGATCGTGAGATCGCTCCAGCCGCGCGACGCGGCGCGCGATCCCGGATCGAGTCTGGTCATTGCGGCCATGGCCACGGGCAGGCTCCTTGACGAATGGGGGACCGGCCGTTCCGCCAGTCACGGCTTGCGCATTGATCGCGCCGCCGGGGGTCGGGCGGCGGCTTCGGATCGGCGGCGTCTCCGCCCGTCCGCGCCGTCGCCGGCGGGCCGGCGGCGCGCGCCTCGGCTCTTCCTGAATAACGGGCCCGCCGGCGGGTTGCGGCCGGCGGGGTCGTCATGTCCGGCCCCGCGCTCGCCGCGCGGGGCCGCTCCGCTCAGTTCGAGTAGCGGCCGTATTTCGTGAAGGTCTCGGTCCAGTCCTTGGCGAGGCCGTCCAGCGCTTCCTTGGCCGTGCCCTTGTCGCCGACGACATAGGGGCCGAGGCGGTTGTTGAGCTGCGACAGCAGCTCGGCATATTCCGGCACCGCCCAGAAGTCCTTCACCTTGAACATGGTCTCGTAGAAGGCCTTGTTATAGGGCGTGGCGTTCTGGAATTCGGCCGACTTCAGCACCGCTTGCGAGCAGGTGTAGCCGCCGAGCTCGGCCCATTTCTTCTGGGTCTCGTCCTTGATGAACCACTCCAGGAACTTCATCGCCGCTTCCTGCTTCTTCGAATAGGAAACGATCGAGATGCCCTGGCCGCCGAGCGCGGCGGACTGCACACCCGTCGGACCCGCCGGATTGGCGAAGAAGCCCGTCACCTTGGCGTTCGGATTGGTCGCCTCGTTGAGCAGCGAGGGGAAGAAGGCGAAGTAGTTCATGCTCATCGCCGCCAGGCCTTCGGTGATGGCCTGGTTGTCTTCCTGGAAGAAGGTGTTGCCCCAGTTGGGCGGCGTGAACTTGTACAGTTCCTTGTACATCTCCAGCGCCTCGACGGCGACCGGCGAATTCACGATGCCTTCGACCTTGTAGGTCGAATAGTCGCCGAGATCGCCGCCATAGGAGAACAGCGCGTTCTCGAAGCCCATGGCGAGCGCGTCATAGGTCGTCTGCGTGTAGATGGCGATGCCGTAGCGCTTCTCGTCCGGACGATAGAAGAACTCGGCGATGTCGCGCAGCTCCTTGAAGGTCTTCGGGACGTCGAGGTCGTAGCCATATTTGGCCTTGAACGCCTCCTTCTCCTTCGGATCCTCGAACCAGTCCTTGCGATAGGCCCAGCCGACGGCGTCGCCCTCGAGCGGGATGGCCCAGTATTTGCCGCTGTTGGACGGGTACTCGGCGTAGTATTTCACCGTGGCCGGCGCCATGACTTCGCTGAGCTTGTGCTTGTTGAAGAATTCGGTCAGGTCGACATAGTGGCCTCCGGTCGCGCCGGCGCCGAGCCACTGGCTGTCGCCGACGACGAGGTCATAGGCGTCGCCCTTGGCGTTGAACTCGGTGAAGGCCTTGGTCTGGAAATCCGACCACGGCGTCGTCTCGACCGTGACCGTGTCGCCGGACACCTTCGAATATTCGTTGACGAGTTCCTGCAAATAGTTCGCCGGATCCCATTCGGCCCAGAAGATCGTCAGATCTTCGGCGGCCGCGCTCGCGACGCCGACCAGCGTGAAGCCGACGCCGGCCAGCAAGCCCGTAAAGGTCTTCCTCAGCATTGCAGCATTCCCTCCCTTTTGCGCTGTCGCATTGCCGCAGGGGCGACAGCCCGCCTTCCGGTATTCCGGTCAGGCCCCCTTCTTGCGCGGTCTCCCTGTTCTTCCCTCGGAAAGCGCCGGTCCGGTGGCCGCGGTCTCTCCCTCCGCTGCCTCCGCCTTCGCCGTCCGGATCAATGCCCTCGCCGCCCAGCTGGCCACGTCCTCGGCCGCGTCGACGTCCAAACCCCACAGATCCTTGAGGATCACGATCGCCTCGATGCCGAACAGCAGCGACAGCGCCTGCGTGACCCTCTCCGTCCTTTCGCGGCCGATCTCCGCCGCCAGCGGCTCGACCGCCGCCTTCAGCAGCCCGCGGCGATTGCCGCGCACCACCCGCGCCTCGGTCCCGAGCGTGCCGGCCCGGCGCCGCTGCCACTGGTCGAGCGCCAGCAACAGCGCCGCCCGATGCGTCGCCTCGAAGGCCTCCATCCGGTGGAAGGCGAAGCCGAACAGCGCCGCGACATTGGCCTCGGCATCGCCGCTCTCCGCCGTCCAGCCCAGCACCGGGCCGAGCGCCTCGTCCACGGCGGCCTGGATCATCGCCGCCTGGCTGGGGAAGTAGCGATAAGCGGTCGCGCGCGACACGCCCGCCGCCTCCGCCACGTCCGAGACCGAAGGACTGCCGCCGTCCTGCATCAGGCGGATGGCGGTATCCAGCATCAGCCGCTTCATGCGACCGCGCGGTCCCTTCTCGACCTCCCCCCGGAGCTGGCCTTGACCTGAGACTGACATGCCAATACGATACGCGTGTCTCAGAACAAAAGCAATCGATCTGTTCGCGCCCCGATTGTCGGGGAGGATGTCGGAAGGCGCGAAAGCTCAATAGTTCCATAAGGTTACGACGCGGGCTCGCCAGAGTCCGCGATGCCTGTCGCTTGCCCGGCACCATGCCCGCGGCGGCGATCCCGGGGGCAGGAATGTCGTGCATCTATATCGTCGGCACGGCCGACACGAAGGGCGAGGAACTCGTCTTTTTGAAGGGCGTCATCGACGCCGCCGGCATGGCGAGCGTCCTCGTCGACGTCTCCACCCGCCCCGCCGCAATCGCCGCCGACATCCCGGCCGCGACGGTCGCAGCCCATCATCCGGGCGGCGCGGCGGCGGTGCTCGGCCTTTCCGATCGCGGCACCGCCGTCACGGCGATGGGCGAGGCCTTCGCGCGCTACATCACCGGCCAGGACGACATCGGCGGCGTGATCGGCATCGGCGGCGGCGGCGGTACGTCGATCGTCACCGCCGGCATGCGCCAGCTTCCCGTCGGCCTGCCGAAGCTGATGGTCTCGACGCTCGCCGCCGGCGATGTCGGCGCATATGTCGGCGTCTCCGACATCGTCATGATGCCGTCGGTCACCGATCTCGCCGGCCTCAACCGCATCAGCCGCACCATCTTGCAGAACGCCGCCCACGCCATCATCGGCATGGTGCGTTATCCGATCGTCGAGACGTCCGGCCTGCCGCCGATCGGCCTCACGATGTTCGGCGTCACGACGCCCTGCGTCACGCGTGTCGCCGATCTTCTGCGTAGCGAGCATGACTGCATGGTCTTCCACGCGACCGGCACGGGCGGGCGCAGCATGGAGAAGCTCGTCGACAGCGGGCTCCTGGTCGGTCTGCTCGACGTCACGACGACGGAGATCGCCGATCATCTCGTGGGCGGCGTGCTTTCGGCCGGCGCCGACCGCCTCGGCGCGGTGGCGCGCAGCGGCATTCCCTATGTCGGCTCGCTCGGCGCGCTCGACATGGTCAATTTCTGGGCCATGGACACGGTGCCGACCGCGTTCCGCCACCGGACTCTCTACCGCCACAATCCGAACATCACGCTGATGCGCACCACGGTCGAGGAGAACCGCGCCATAGCCGCCTTCATCGCGGAAAAGCTCAATGCCTGCGAGGGAGGGGTGCGGCTCTTGATCCCGGAGAAAGGCGTCTCGGCGCTCGATATCGAGGGCGGCCCCTTCTTCGATCCGGAAGCCGACGCGGCGCTGTTCGAGACGCTCGAGGCGCTGGTCCGGCAGACCGACCGGCGGCGCATCCTGCGCCTGCCACTCCACATCAACGACCCGGCCTTCGCGGATGCGCTGGCTCGGGAATTCCGCGCGATCCGCGCACAAGCATGAAAGGAAGGCGGATGCCGTTCATTCCGCGCCGACAGATCCTCGACAAGTTCAACGACATGATCGCCCGCCGCGTGCCGATCATCGGCGGCGGCGCCGGCACGGGCCTGTCGGCCAAATGCGAGGAGGCGGGCGGGATCGACCTCATCATCATCTACAATTCCGGCCGCTACCGCATGGCCGGGCGCGGCTCGGCGGCGGGCCTGCTCGCCTATGGCAATGCCAACGAGATCGTGAAGGACATGGCACATGAGGTGCTGCCGGTCGTCCGCCATACGCCCGTCCTCGCCGGCGTCAACGGCACCGACCCCTTCGTGCTGATGCCGCATTTCCTGGCCGAGCTGAAGGCGATGGGCTTCTCGGGCGTGCAGAACTTCCCGACCATCGGCCTCTTCGACGGCGTGATGCGCGCGAGCTTCGAGGAGACCGGCATGGGCTTCTCCCTCGAAGTCGACATGATCCGCGCCGCGCATGAGCTCGACCTCCTGACGACGCCCTATGTCTTCAATCCCGAGGAATCGCGGGCGATGGCTGAGGCCGGCGCCGACATCATCGTCGCGCATATGGGCGTCACCGTCGGCGGCGCGATCGGCGCCACGTCGGCAAAGACGTTGGCCGACTGCGTAGGCGAGATCGACGCCATCGCGGAGGCGGCCATGGCGGTCCGGAAGGATGTCATCATCCTCTGCCATGGCGGCCCGATCGCGCAGCCCGAGCATGCCGGCTGGATCCTGCAGCACACCGCCAACTGCCACGGCTTCTACGGCGCCTCGAGCATGGAACGTCTGCCCGTCGAAGTGGCGCTCACCGACCAGACGCGGCGCTTCAAGGCGCTGGCGTTCTAGGAAACAACACGATCAGGGGAGGATGCCATGTCCGAGGGCCAGTTCGTCATCGCCGCCGAGACCGAGCCGGAGGTGCTCGACTGGGGCCGTCTCAAATGGATGAGCCATCCCCCGAAGACGGGCGCCGACCAGCTGACGGTGATCGACGTGACGCTCTCGCCCGGCAAGGGGCACAATTTCCACAAGCATCCCGACCAGGAAGAGGTGATCTATGTCACCGGCGGCCGGGTCGAGCAGTGGCTGGGGCTGGAGAAGCGCATCCTGACGGCCGGCGACTCGGCCTTCATCCCCGCCGGCCTCGTGCATGCCTCGTTCAATGCCGGCGCCGAGGATGCGCATGTCGTCGCCATTCTCGGCCCCTGCATCGGCCAGAACGGCTATGTTTCGGTCGAAGTCGCCAGCGAAGCGCCCTGGAAGGATCTTCGCTGACATTCGAGACCCTTCGCCGACGGGGCGGAAAGATCCCGCGGCGCTTCCAGTTGAACCGCGATCTCGGGAGGATCCGATGCCCAACACCTATCCGAAGCTGCACAACGCCGCCTGGCCGGGCGTCGTCGGCAAGGGCGGCGACAGCGAGCCGATCATTCCGCTCGATACGCTCTTGCGCCTCACCGCCAATGCCGAGGTCGACGGCGTCAAGTTCGACGGCATCGACCTCTTCATCACCGCGCCGCATTTCGACATCGACAGCGACAAGGACGCGGTCAAGCGCATGAGCGACCACATCGCCTCCTACGGGCTCAAGGTGGGCTCCTTCGTGGCGCCGATCTGGGGCGGGGCCGGCGGCGGCTCGGCGATGGGCACGGCCGATGATCGCAAGCGCTTCGTGGAGCAGGTGCGCAAGGCCTGCGCCATCGGGCAGCAGATGCGCGAGCTCGGCATCCGGCCGACCGGCGGCATCCGCATCGATTCCTCCGTCGGCGTCGAGGCCTGGGACAAGGACCCGGAAGCCAATACCAGGCTGATCGCGAAAACCTTCTCCGAGGCCGCCGACATCGCCGAGGACTATGACGAGTTCCTCGTCGCCGAGGGCGAGATCTGCTGGGGCGGCATGCATTCCTGGCGCGAGATGGTGAAGCTGCTCGAGATGGTCGACCGCCCCGGCGTCGTCGGCTACCAGGCCGACATGGCGCATTCGATGCTCTATACGCTCGGCTACAATGCCGAGCAGGATCGCATCCTGCCCAAGGACTATGACTGGGCGGACAAGGCGACGCTCGACGCCGCCTATCGCAAGGTCGCCGACGCACTTCGTCCCTGGACGATGGATTTCCACGTCGCGCAGAACGACGGCACCGTGTTCGGCTCCGGCGATCACGAGAAGACCGGCCGCCACTGCCAGGTCGACGATCCGAACGGCCGCCTCGATATCACGAAGCACGCCGGCTACTGGCTGCGCGACCGCGAGGGCAACCTGACCAAGCGCATGCGCCACATCTCCTGGGACGGCTGCATGTTCCCGAACAGCGTGATGGAGAGCCAGGACACCTGGAACAAGGTTCTCGGCGCCATGATCAAGGTGCGCGACGCGCATGGGTGGACGGAGTAGGGGCGACAGCGGGGCCAAGCGCGCACCTTCACCTCTCCCATGGGGAGAGGTCGGACCGAAGGTACGGGTGAGGGGCGCGCCCTCTCCGGAGGGGCCGTAACCCCGCACCCGCCGCGCCCGCGGCACCGCGACCGCTCCCGATGGGGGAGGGGGAGCACACGCCGGGCCCCCGGCACGCTCGGGAGGGTTTTTATGAAGAAGACTCTGAATGTCGGCATGG
>CAWZZK010000206.1:0-7282 GCA_963966455.1 Kaistia sp.
GGCGCCGCTCTTCGCGCTCGACGCACGCGATGAGACGGCGGCGCTGGCGGAGGCCGAGGCCGAGCGCGCCGCGGCCAGCGCCGCGTTGCAGGATCTCCTGACCGGCCGCCGGCAGGAGGAGATCGCGGTGCTCGAGGCGAACCTCGCCGAGGCCAGGGCGCAGCAAAGCGCCGCCGAAAAGGCCTATACGCGCAACCAGACGCTCGAGACACGCGCCGTCGCCTCGGCCGCCGCGCTCGACCAGTCACGCGCCGATCTCGACGCCGCCAATGCGCGCGTCGATGCCGCGACGCGCAATCTCGCCGTGGCGCGACTCCCTGCGCGACCGGACGCCATCGAGCAGGCTCGTGCCAGCCTCGCGGCCCGCGAGGCGGCGGTGACGGCCGCGAAGACGCGGCTCACGCGGCGCAGCGTCGCCGCGCCGGCGGAGGGCCGCATCGACGACGTCTATTTCCGGGCCGGCGAGATGGTGCCGGCCGGCAGTCCCGTCCTGTCGCTGCTGCCGCCCGGGAACCGTCATATCGTCTTCTTCCTGCCGGAGCCCCGGCGGAGCGCCGTGCAGCCGGGCGACCGCGTGGCCGTCTCCTGCGACGGCTGCGCTACCGGGCTGACGGCGACCGTGTCGCGCATCGCCGACACTGCGGAATTCGCGCCGCCGGTGATCTATTCGACCGACAGCCGGTCGCGGCTCGTCTGGCGCGTCGAGGCCAAGCCCGATGCCGATGCCGCCTCGCTGACGCCCGGCCAGCCGGTCGACGTCACGCTTGCGGACACTGCGCCGTGACGGATGTGGATGCGCCGATCATCGCGATCCGCGGGCTCACCAAGAGCTATGGTGGCCGCAAGGTTGTGGACGATGTCGCGCTGGAGGTGCGGCGCGGCGAGATCGTCGGCTTTCTCGGCCCCAACGGCTCCGGCAAGACGACGACCATCCGCATGATCTGCGGCTTGCTCAAGCCGGACTCGGGCTCGGGCACCTGTCTCGGCCTCGACATCCTGACGCAGTCGGCGCGCATCAAGCGCGAGGTCGGCTACATGACGCAGCGCTTCTCGCTCTACGAAGACCTCACCATCCGCGAGAATCTCGATTTCGTGGCGCGCATCTACGACCTTCCCGACCGCCGGACACGCGTCGCGGAGACGATCCGTCGCCTCGGCCTCGAAAGGCGGCGCGACCAGCTGGCCGGCGCGCTCTCGGGGGGCTGGAAGCAGCGCCTGGCGCTCGCGGCCTCCGTGATGCATGCGCCGAAGCTGCTGCTGCTCGACGAGCCGACGGCCGGCGTCGACCCGCAGGCGCGGCGCGAGTTCTGGGACGAGATCCACCGCCTCGCCGCCGACGGGCTGACGGTTCTGGTCTCGACCCATTACATGGACGAGGCCGAGCGCTGCCACCGCATCGTCTATATCGCCTATGGCCGCGTGGTGGCGCGCGGCACCGTCGCCGAGGTCATCGCCGCCTCCGGCCTTTCGACCATCGTCGTCACGGGGCCCAATGTGGCGCGCGTCGCCGCCGCGGTGCGCGGCCGCGACGGCGTCGAGCAGGTGGCGCCCTTCGGCAATGATCTCCATGTCGTCGGCCCGGATCCGGAGCGCCTGCGCGCGGCGGTGGAGGCGGCTGTCGCCGAGGCGGGCGGCGGCGTCACGGCCGAGGCGGGCGCGACGGGACTCGAAGACGTGTTCATCCGGCTGATGCAGCAGGCTGCGCTCGGCGACCCGCCCGCGGCCGGGAGGCCGCCATGAGTGCGTCCTCGGCGCTGTCGGGCTCGCGCATCCTCGCGATGATGATCAAGGAGTTCATCCAGCTGAAGCGCGACCGGATGACCTTCGCCATGATCCTCGCGATCCCCGTGATGCAACTCGTCCTCTTCGGCTATGCGATCAATACCGATCCGAAGGAGTTACCGACCCTCGTCACCGCGGCCGACAACGGGCCGCATGTCCGTGCGGTCGTCACGGCGCTCGCCAGTTCGCGCTTCTTCGCGCTGAAGCCGGGGCTCGCCAGCGAGCGCGACGCGGCGGCGGCCCTCGTCGACGGCAGCGCCGCCTATGTCGTCTCCTTCCCGCCCTCGTTCGAGCGCGACCTCGCGCGCGGCCTCCGCCCGCAGATCCTCGTCGAGGCGGATGCGACGGATCCCTCCGCCTCGGCCAATGCGCTCGGCGCGCTGTCCGAGATCATCGATGCGGCGCTGGCGAAGAGCCTCAAGGGACCGCTCGCCGGCAGCGCGCCGGAAGCGAGCCCGGTCGATCTCGTCATCCATCGCCGGTTCAACCCGGAAGGCATCACCGCCTACAACATCGTACCGGGCCTGCTCGGCACGATCCTCACCATGACGACGATCCTGATGACCGCGCTGGCCCTGACGCGGGAGCGCGAGCGCGGCACGCTGGAGAACCTGATGGCGACGCCGGCGACCCCGCTCGAGATCATGCTCGGCAAGATCGTGCCCTATATCGGCATCGGCACGCTGCAGGTGGCGATCATCCTCGTCTGCGCGCGGCTCCTGTTCGCGGTGCCGATGCAGGGGTCACTGGCGCTCTTGGCAGGCGTCACCTTCCTCTTCATCGGCGCGAGCGTGACGCTCGGCTATACCTTCTCGACGATCGCGCGGACGCAGATGCAGGCCATGCAGATGACCTTCTTCTGGTTCCTGCCGTCGATCCTGCTGTCGGGATTCATGTTCCCGTTCCGCGGCATGCCGGACTGGGCGCAGGTGATCGGTGCCGTGCTGCCGCTGACCCACTATATCCGCTCGGTGCGCGGCATCATGCTGAAGGGTAGCGGCGCGGCCGATCTCGCCGGCGAGGTCTGGCCTCTGGCGGCCTTCTGGCTGGCGGTCGCGACGATCGCGCTGCTGCGCTATCGCCGTACGCTGGATTGAGTAGTTTGGCGGCGATGCGGCCGGAATCGAACTGGCTTCTCCTGCCAAGCAGGTATCTTGCATTAGAAGACGCTGTCGCCGCTTCCCATTAACTCATGTAGATCACGTCTTGTCGATCCCATTTGCGGGCAGGGCGCGCGGTCCATTTCGTGGCCCAGCGCGAATTGCCATCAGTCCAGGACTGAATCCGCTGCTGCAACGAGTCGCCCCATCGGGTGTTGGCCTGACTGGCTATTTCGACAAGGATTCCCATGCGATCTCGATCGCCGGTCCTCAAGGCTATCACAGCGGCAAGATCGAACAGCCGTAGATTGGCCGCGTTTCGATAGCGATATTGTTCGAGCGCCAGCGATGACATGATGAGGTCAAGCGCAGCCGCACCCCCGCCGGGATCGCGGCATAGCTGCAGCGCCTTCCATTCGACTGCCTCCGACTGCCCCGACCGGTCGACGCGTCGCTCCTCGCTTTCGAGCGTCGCCCGCTCCAGGGCGTAGCGAGAAGCGACGCCTTGCGGAACCTTGACTCGGATGTTCTTGCTCCTTCCGTCGGGCCGGACGAAATGGGCGATGATGACATCCGGCTGCCGCTGCCGCATCCAGACATAGAGACCGGCTGGAAGGTCGAGATCGATGAGCGCTGGACGCTTGTGCCGACCGCGCTTGACGGACCCAAAGAGGCGATATCCGCCCGACAACGATGCTTGGGTGATGTTGCTTGCAACGGTAACACTGGCAAGAACGCCCGCCACCGCCAGTGCGCGTCCGGCCGCGCCGAGCACCGCACGCCGCGTCCTTCCGCCTGGCCGGTCGTCGGCCGGCGCCGGCGAGGCGCGTGTTGCCGCAGCGATTCCGGAGGCACGATCGATAATGAGATAGGCGCCAGCGAATCCACCAACGAGGACGACGAGATCGAGCCATGCATGGCCCGTGAACGCCATCGCGTGCGGCAGCTCGCCCTTGAAGGGCTCAGCCCTTTCCCACGACGTCCCGGCAGGCAGTTCTGCAAATTCTGCCCCCACAACACGGGACGCAATGCTGTAATGCACAAAAACTGCATGGGCCGCCATCAAGCAGAGAGCCCCGACGAGCGCAGCACCCAAAACGGCCTGAACGGGACGTACGCCCCGGGATACGCCCATCACTGCTGCGATCCGGCGCCCTCCAACGCCATCGAAGCCGTGTCTGGGCAAGGGCCATATCCAGATCGGAGGTGACCCGATCGCCAAATCATGCGGCACGCTCTCGGGATCGTCGCCGCTGCCGGCCGCGTCGACCGCCCTTGCGATCGAGCGCAGCGTTCCGGCTCGGCACCACGCGATATAGGCAAGAAGGAGGAAGACGATGGCGATGACGAACAGCGCCTGAAAGCTGAGATCGACTTGCCTGATGGGCAGTACGACGAGGCTGACATCATCATTGAGCGCGTCAAGCGCCGCATCCAGCCGCTCGATCTGATCGGTTCCGCAGTTGTCGAATCCGAGCTTCGTGCAACTGCCATACAGTTCGGTGGCTGCGATGCTCGCCTCTGCGATGCGCTTTGCCGGAAGGCCTCGGCCGCCCGCGGTTATGTCCACCGCGAAATTCAGCCACATCACAACTACGACGAAGAAAAAAGCGGCTATCCAACGGTTGGCCGATTCTATTCTTCGGCGAGCGTCCTGAATATACCAATGCGCCTTATTGATGCCGCGGGCGCGCGTTGGTCGACGACGTTGGGCACGCATCGCAACCCCCATGCCTTTCGCATAAGGTGTCGCGCGACAACGAATTCTCGTCAAGGATGCATGGCAAGCAGCCGTGCAGCCGAGCGGCCGGGGTCACCCGGCCGCCCTCATCGAGATTGATCAGACCGCCGGGGCGGCCGGGGTGTCGTGGACCGGCGAGCCGGCGAGCGCCTCGCGCAGCGCCGTTTCCTTCTCGTTGTCGAGCGAGGTCTTCAGCACCACGCCGCCCGAGCCGCGGATCTCCTCGAGCACCTTGTCGGCGGTCATCGAGCGGATGAGCAGGAAGAGGACGGCATTGCCCGGCTGGATCGAGCCCGACAGGTCCTTCATGAACTTGTCGTTGATGCCGAAATCGGCGAGCAGGCCGCCGAGCGCGCCCGAGGCGGCGCCGATGACGACGCCGACGACCGGCATCAGGAACACCATGCCGACCAGAAGACCCCAGAAGCTGCCCGAGGCGGCGCCGGTGGCGGTCGTGTTGACCATCTGGTGCAGCTTGATCTTGTTGTCGTCGGTCTTCACCGCGATGACCGCGTCATCGAGGCTGATCAGATATTCCTTCTGCAGCGTCAGGAATTCCTGGCGGACTGCCTCGGCCTTTTCCAGCGAGGGATAGACGATAGCGACGAGATCGGACATGGCGCTCCTCGAAAGTGAGAACGGCAACTCTTTCGCGACGATCGCACGTCCTGCGTGATCGTTGCGTGACAGGCGCCAGCATAGCGATCGGCGGGGCGATAGCGAGGGGCCGTCGCCGGGGCCGCACAGGGAAGTGGCGGCAGGCCGTGTTCAGCCCGGCTCGCTGCCCGGCGCCAGCGTCACGCGGAGGCCGTCGAGCTCGTCCGACATCAGGATCTGGCAGGAAAGGCGCGAGTTGGACTTCACCATCATCGCGTCGTCGAGCCGCTCCTCCTCCTCGTCGCTCATCGGCACGAGACGGTCCAGCCAGTCGGGATCGACATAGACGTGGCAGGTTGCGCAGGCGAGCGCGCCGCCGCATTCGGCCTTGATCGGCAGGCCCCAGTCGCGGATCACCTCCATCACGCGCCAGCCTTCGAGCGCCTCGAGCTCGTGCTCGCCGCCGTCCTGATCCGTGACGAAAAGCTTCATGGTGCTCCCACACGCGCCGCCCGCCGCGCCCAGGGCCGCTTGCCGGCCGGGACTTCGCCATTCTCGGAGGCTGGCTGAAGATATTCCTTTACCTCGGGCCAGCGGCCTTCGGCCAGACCCTTGATGACGATCGGATCATGCGTCTCGAACGCATCGAAGCCGACGCGGCGCAAGAGCGGAATCTGGTCGAGGAAGAAGGCGCCGACGGCGCGGAGCTCGCCCTTGAAGCCGTCGCGCTCGCGCAGCAGGCGACCTATCGAGAAGGCGCGGCCATCGGCGAATTTCGGCAGGTCGGCCGCGACGACGGCGAAGCGGTCGAGGTCGGGCACGAGATCGGTCCAGTCGGCGCCCGGCTCGATCACGACGCCGAGCGGCCGCGGCCAGGCGAGGAGCGCGTCGCGCGCCTCGCGATAGCGGGCGAGCGTGACGATGCCGCCTCCATGATGCGGCAACTCCGCCTCGCCATGGACATGCGTGAAGCCGTCCTCGACGAAGACGCCGTGTTTCCAGAGAGCCATGTCAGATCCCGCTGCCGTCGGCCTCGCCGAGATGGATGCCGCATTCCGTCTTGTCGAGACCGCGCCAGCGGCCGGCGCGCTCGTCCTCGCCCGGCTTCACCTTGGAGGTGCAGGGCTGGCAGCCGATCGAGGGATAGCCTTGAGCGACGAGCGGATGGGTCGGCATCGCATGCTCGGCCATATAGGCTTTGAGCTCGGCCGAGGACCAACTGGCGAGCGGATTGACCTTCACCCTCTTTCCGTCCTGCTCGAAGAGCTGGATGGCGGCGCGCGTCGCGGCCTGGAAGCGCTTGCGGCCGGTGAACCAGGCGTCAAAGCCCGTTAGCGCCCGCGCCAGCGGCTCCGTCTTGCGGATCTGGCAGCAGAGATCGGCGTCGGTCATCCACAGCGCCTTGTAGCGGTCCTTGTCGGCGAGCGCGGCCGGATCGGGCGCAACGGTGCGCACATCGGTGAGACCGAGGCGCTCGACGAGCGTGTCGCGATAGGCGAGCGTCTCGGGGAAGAGGCGCAGCGTGTCGATGAAGACGACGGGCACGTCGCGGCTCACCTCCGCCACGACATGCAGGAGCACCGAGGATTCGGCGCCGAAGGAGGAGACGAGAGCGATGCGCGCGCCGAAGAGTTCCAGCGCCTTCTCGACCGCCTCATGCGTCCCGAGATGGCCGAAGCGGGCGTTGAGGAGCGCGGCCTCTTCGAGACCGGCATTCTCGTGGTCGAACAGCGGCGCGGCGCCCGCCGCCCCTGTCGGCGATGGTTCAAGCCGCGCCATAGAGCGCCTCCTTGAACGGCGCCTGGCCTAGGCGGCGATAGGCGGCGAGGAAGGTCTCCTCGGGCGAGGCGCGCTGCGCGACATAGGTGTCGACGATGGTCTCGACGGCGTCGACGATCTCCTCGGTCGAGAAGCCGCGGCCGATGATGTCGCCGATCGACGCCGCCTCATCGCCGGAGCCGCCGAGCGAGATCTGGTAGAATTCCTCGCCCTTCTTCTCGACGCCCAGAATGCCGATATGGCCGACATGGTGATGGCCGCAGGCATTGATGCAGCCCGAGAT
>CAWZZK010000207.1:0-10568 GCA_963966455.1 Kaistia sp.
CACGCCGACCGAAGAGGGCAACGTCACCTTCGGGCCGGTCTCGCTGCTCGACAGCCGCAACGCCTTCGTCCATTCGGAAGGCCCGCTCGTCACCGGCATCGGCCTCGACGGCTTCACGGTCATCGCCTCGGACGATGCGATCCTCGTGATGCCGACCGATCGCAGCCAGGACGTGAAGCATCTCGTCGCCGGCCTCAAGGCCGAGAAGCGCAACGAGGCCAACGAGCACATCAAGATCCACCGCCCCTGGGGCACCTACCAGACGATCTGCCGCGGCGAGCGCTTCCATGTGAAGAAGATCGTGGTCGATCCCGGCGCGATCCTGTCGCTGCAGAAGCATCACCACCGCGCCGAGCACTGGGTGATCGTCAAGGGCACCGCCGAGGTGACGCTGGGCGACAAGGTCTACACGGTGAACGAGAACGAATCGACCTATCTGCCGATCGGCTCGATCCACCGCGTCGCCAATCCGGGCAAGATTCCGCTCGAGCTGATCGAGGTCCAGACCGGCTCCTATCTCGGCGAGGACGACATCGTCCGCCTCGAGGACAAATACGCGCGCGTCTGAAACACAGGCCGCCGACTGAACAGGGGCGCCGGAACGATCCGGCGCCCTTTTTCATGCGTTCATCTTTCCAGGCGGGCGATGAGGCTCGACGTATCCCAGCGGTTGCCGCCCATCGCCTGGACATCGCCGTAGAACTGGTCGACCAGCGCCGTCACGGGGAGTTTCGCGCCGTTGCGCCGCGCCTCGTCGAGACAGATGCCAAGATCCTTGCGCATCCAGTCGACGGCGAAGCCGAAATCGAACGAGCCGGCATTCATCGTCTTGTAGCGGTTCTCCATCTGCCAGGACTGCGCGGCGCCCTTCGAGATCACCTCGACCACCGCCTCGACATCCATGCCGGCGCGCTTGCCGAAATGCAGCGCCTCGGCGAGGCCCTGGACGAGACCGGCGATGCAGATCTGGTTCATCATCTTGGCAAGCTGGCCGGCGCCGGAGGGGCCGAGCAGCCGGCAGGCCCGCGCATAGGCCTGGATCACCGGCTCGGCCTTGTCGAAGTCGGCAGGGTCGCCGCCGCACATCACCGTCAGCACGCCGTTCTCGGCTCCCGCCTGCCCGCCGGAGACCGGCGCATCGACGAAGCCGAAGCCGCGCTCGCGCGCCGCCGCGTCGAGTTCGCGCGCGACATCGGCCGAGGCGGTCGTGTGATCGACGAAGACGGTGCCCTTGGACATGGCCTCGAACGCGCCGTCGGCGCCAATGGTCACCGCGCGGAGATCGTCATCGTTGCCGACGCAGCTGAAGACGAGATCCTGCCCTTTGGCCGCTTCCGCCGGGGTCGCCGCCGTCTTGCCGCCATGCGCCGCGACGAAAGCCTCCGCCTTCGCAGCGGTGCGGTTATAGACCGTCACGTCATGGCCCTTGGCCGCGAGATGGCGCGCCATCGGGAAGCCCATGACGCCGAGACCGAGAAACGCCACCTTTGCCATTGCCTAGCTCCTGAATTTCCGGGAGGCGCGAGGGTAGCCGCGCCGGACGCCATCTTCTAGACTCTCAAATCGTTTCAAGGGAGGACGTCCGATGCCGCAGCAACCGCCGCTCGCCGTTTCAAGCTGGAGCCTGCATCGCGCGCTCGGGCTCGCCTGGTACAATCGGCCGGACAACGACATCGAGCCCAAGGCCGAGGAGACCTGGGGCAAGGGCTCGATGACGCTGCTCGAATTTCCCGCCGCCGTCGCCTCCCTCGGCATCGACCGCGTCGAGATCTGTTCCTTCCATATCCGGACGCGCAACCCGGCCTATCTCGGCGAACTCAGCGCCGCGCTGGCGGCGAGCGGCGTCACGCTGCAGACGCTCCTGATCGAATATGGCGACATTTCCAATCCCGCCACTGCCGAGCGCGACCTCGCCTGGATCGCGCGCTGGATCGATACGGCGGCGATCCTCGGCGCGGAAAAGGCGCGCGTCATCGCCGGCAAGGCCAAGCCGACGCCGGAGGCTCTGAAGCTGAGCGCGGCCGGCCTTTCGCGCCTCGCCCGCCACGGCGTATCGCGCGGCGTCGACATCGTGACGGAGAACTGGTTCGATCTTCTGGCGACGCCGGCCGATGTCGAGGCGCTGTTCAGCCATCTCGAGGGCCCCGTCGGCCTCAACGGCGATTTCGGCAACTGGGACGGCCCGACCAAATATGCCGATCTCCGCGCCATCTTCCCGCGCGCGGTCTGCTGCCATGCCAAGGGCGACTTCTCGTCCGGATCGCTCGACGAAGCAGATTACGGCGCCTGCCTGGATGCGGCGACCGAAGCCGGCTTCCACGGCCCCTATACGCTGATCTATGACGGCCCCGATCCCGACGAGCTTCGCCATCTCGCCATCGAGCGCGACTTCATCCGCACGCGATTCGCCTGACGGACCGGCTCAGCGCCGCGCAGCGACGGCGCGGAGAGCGGGATCTGGCTTATCTTCCGCCTGGTGCTCGAAGCTGTAATCGGCGAGGAGCACGATGGCCCTCGCGAAGACGACCTCCTCATAGCGCGTCTTCTCGGCGTTCTGCCGCGCCTCGCCGGCCCGGCGCTCCAGCGTCGCGCGGATGAAGTTGTCGCCCTTCGTCCGCTGGAAGCGACGCGCCATCGCCTCGGCGCGGCGGGCCTGCGTCTCCATGCGCCGGACGGCACCGGCGATCTCGGTGCGCTGCTTCACCAGCGTATCGCGGATGGCGGCGACGAGATCGACGCTCTCGAACGGAATGTCGCTGTCGAGCACCGAAGCGACCAGCTCGTGGATATGATCCATCGCCCGGCCCGCGAGCGCGGCGGCATCGATCTCGCCCTCGTAGCCGGCCGCGTCATAGGCGGCGCGGCGCTCGGGATCGGACAGGACTTCATAGGCATGGGCGAGGCGGTGGAACGCCTCGGCATTGCCGCCGGCATCGGGATGCGCCTGGCGGGCGCGACGCCGATAGGCCTTGTCGATCTCGCCGGCGCCGGCGTCGGCCGCGACCGACAACTCGCTATAGAGGCTCTTCTTCTCGGCCACGCGCCGTTCCCGCTGTTTCAGCCGTCCGTCATCCGGCAGCAGTCATGCCGCAGGAACGGGTATCCCGTAAAGCCGCGCTCAGCCGCCGAAGAGGCGACCGAGGAAACCGGGCTCGCGATGGATGACCGTTCCCGGCGGCGGCGCGTCCGACTGCCCGACGGAACCTGGCGGCACGGGACCGGGGTCGTAGCCTTGGCCGTAGTCCTGCGCCTGGCCGTAATCCTGGCCCTGGCCGTAATCCTGGCCATAGCCCTCGCCGCCATAGGTCTCGCGCGCATTCGGCGGGTAGCCGTTGGCGGCGTAACCGGGATCCGCTTGGGGCGGGGGCAGCGCCGCCGCGCCGCGCTCCGGATCGGTGACGGCGGCATAGTCGGACGGCCGCGTGCTGCCGGTAAGATCGCCGGCGGGGTCGACGAGGCCGCCGGGCTGCGGCGGAGCGGCATCCTGAAGTGCGCCCGCCTGCTCGCCGCCCGCCGCCTGCTCGCCGCCCACCGTCTGCGGCGGGGCGCCATCGGCCTGGAAGCGCGACGGATCGCGGAAGGTGTAGTCGCCCGGCAGATTGGCGACCGCGACGCCCTGATGCGCCTCGATCATGAAGCGGTTCCAGATCTCGGCCGGCAGCGAGCCGCCGGTCATGCGCTTGGTCGGCTTGAAATCGTCGTTGCCGAGCCAGACGCCGGCCGTGAGATTGGCAGTGTAGCCGACGAACCAGGCGTCGCGGGAATCATTGGTGGTGCCGGTCTTGCCGGCCGCCGGCCAGCCGGCGATCGCCGCCTTTCGCCCGGTGCCACGCGCGAGCGTATCGGACAGCATGGAGTTCATCATGCCGACATAGGTCGGATCGATCACCTGCACCGCCTCGGCATGCGGACGCTGGTAGAGCACCTTGCCGTCGACCGACTTCACGCTGGTGATGACATAGGGCGCCACCGCATAGCCGCCATTGGCGAAGGGCACGTAGGAATCGGTCAATTCGAGCAGGTTGACCTCGGAAGTGCCGAGGGCGATCGAGGGATTGGGCTGCAGGTCCGACTTGATGCCGAGCCGATGCGCCGTCGCGACCACGCCGGCCGGGCCGACCTCGTTGGCGAGCTGGACCGCCACGGTGTTGATCGAGAGCGCCAGCGCCGTCTGCAGCGTCACCGGACCGCGATAGGTCTTCTCGTAGTTCTTCGGCTCCCATTTGCCGATCCGCGTCGGCTCGTCGATGCGCACCGTCTCGGGCGTCAGGCCGAATTCGAGCGCCGTCAGATAGACGAAGGGCTTGAAGGCGGAGCCCGGCTGGCGCTTCGCCTCGACCGCGCGGTTGAACTGGCTCTTCTCGTAGTCGCGGCCGCCGACCATGGCACGGACGGCACCGGTGCCGTCGATCGCGACCAGAGCGCCCTGGCTGACGCCGTATTTCTTGCCGCTCTTGTCGAGCGATTCGGTCACGGCGCGGGCGGCGGCGGTCTCGAGATGGGCGTCGATCGTCGTCTCGACCGTCACGTCCTGGTCGAGCGCGCCGACGACATCGGGCACGACATCGGCCACCCAATCGGCGACGTAATAGGCGCCGCTGCCGGCGCCCTGACTCTGCGGCTCGACCATGACCGCGACGGCCTGCTTCTCCTGGTCGGCGGTGATGAAGCCTTCCTCGCGCATGGCCGAGAGGACGAGATCGGCGCGCTGGTTGGCGGCCTCGGGATCGCTGGTCGGCGCATAGCGCGACGGCGCCTTCAGCAGGGCGGCGAGGATCGCGGCCTCTTTCAGCGAAATCTCGCGCGCCGACTTGCCGAAATAGCGGCGCGAGGCGGCATCGACGCCATAGGCGCCGGCGCCGAGATAGACGCGGTTGAGATAGGCCTCCATGATCTGGCTCTTGGAGTATTTGAGCTCCAGCCAGACGGCCATCATGGCTTCCTGCAGCTTGCGCTGGAAGGTGCGGTCCGGTTTCAGGAAGAGGTTCTTGGCGAGCTGCTGCGTGACGGTCGAGCCGCCCTGCACGACGCTGCCGGCGCGCGCATTCACATAGGCCGCGCGGACGAGGCCATAGGGATCGATGCCGAAGTGATCATAGAAGCGGCGGTCCTCGATGGCGACCACCGCCTGCGGCAGATAGGGCGGCAGTTCGTCGATGCGGACGAATTCGCCGCCGGTATCGCCGCGATTGGCGATCAGCGAACCGTCATTGGCGAGGATCTTGATGTTGGGCGGCCGCTTCGGCAGCACCGACCAGTCGGTCGAGGACGGAAGCTGGCTGGCATAGTAGACGACGCCGCCGACAAGCGCGATCGAGCCCCAGACGGCGAGGATGATGCCCCACTTCACCGTCGCACGGAAAAACCGGAAGATACCGGAGCCGCCCTGGCGGCGGCGCTCGCGCGCCTCGCGGCGGCGGTCGGAGGCCCGGGCCCGGCGGCTGCGCGGCCGCTCGTTGTCAGCGTCGAGATCGATGAAGTCCGCATCCTCGGCATCGCGGGCGCGGCCCGAGCGGCCGCCTCGGCCGGAGCGCCCGTACATGGCCCGGTCCTCGTCGCCGAGGCGAATCGTCGAGCCGTCCTCCGCTTCCTCGCGGGGCCGGTCGAGAACCGGTTCGATCCGGTCGCGGCGTGGGGTCGGTCTCGCCATGCGGGCAGCGGTTCCTTTTGGCCGGAGGTCCTCAGTGTTCGTCCTTGCCCCGCGACATGAGCGCGGAATGCGGCGATTTCGCGGGTCAGGCTTCGATCCGCGTCAGAATAGCCGAAGCATGTAGTCGATCTGTTAAGAATGCCGCGCGACGCGCGCGCGGCGAAACGCGTGGTATGGACCGGCCGGAGCGGCTTCCCTTCGCCGCTCCGCTGCCCCATCTTCGGCGCGCCGAAAGGACCGCCCGTGCAAGCCGATACCGTTTCCGTCCTGCTGCCGCTCGCCGTGGAGGGGCCGTACACCTATCGCGTCCCGCGCGGTGTCGCGCTCGCGCCGGGCGATATCGTCCGCGTGCCGCTCGGCCCGCGCGAGATGCTCGGCGCGGTCTGGGACGATCCACCGGACGGCAGCGTCGGCCACAACCGGCTGCGGCCGGTCGCGCACCGCTATGACGCGCCGCCGATCGAGGAGAGCCTCCGGCGCTTCGTCGACTGGGTCGCGCGCTACACGATGACGCCGCGCGGCATGATCCTGCGCATGGTGCTGAGAGCGCCGGATGCGCTTCTGCCCGAACGGGCGATCGCCGCGCTGCGCTTCTCGGGACATGCCCCGGCACGGCTGACGCCGGCGCGCGAGACAGTCCTCGCCAGGATGGCCGACGGCCAGCCTCTGCCCAAGACGGGCCTCTCCGCCGCGCTCGGCGTCTCGCCGGCGGTCATCGCCGGACTGGTCACGCAGGGAGCGCTCGTCGAAGCGGCGATCGCGCCGCCGCCCGTCGCGGCCATGCCGGACCCGGACCATGCTCGGCCGGAACTCGGCACCGGCCAGATCGAGGCGGCCGAGGCGCTGCGCGCCATGGTCGATGCCGGCACCTACGAGGTCGCGCTGATCGACGGCGTCACGGGTTCGGGCAAGACGGAGGTCTATTTCGAGGCGGTCGCGGAGGCGCTCCGCCGTGGGAGGCAGGCGCTGATCCTGTTGCCCGAGATCGCGCTCACCGGCGATTTTCTCGACCGTTTCGCCCGCCGCTTCGGCACAAGGCCAGCCGAATGGCATTCCGAACTGCCGCAGCGCGGGCGCGAGCGCGTCTGGCGCGGCGTCGCCGACGGCAGCGTGCGCGCGGTGGTCGGCGCGCGCTCGGCGCTCTTCCTGCCCTTTCGCGAACTCGGGCTCGTCATCGTCGATGAGGAGCATGACGCCGCCTACAAGCAGGACGAAGGCGTGACCTATCATGCCCGCGACATGGCAGTGGTGCGGGGCAATCTCGGCGCCTTTCCGGTCGTGCTCGCCTCGGCGACTCCCTCGATCGAGAGCCGCGTCAATGCCGATCAGGGCCGCTATCGCCGCCTGCATCTGCCAGCGCGGTTCCGCGCCGCGAAGCTGCCGGAAATCCGCGCCATCGACCTTCGCGCCGACCCGCCCGAGCGCGGCCAGTTCCTGTCGCCGGTGCTCGTCACGGCCATGGAGGAAACGCTCGCGGCGGGCTCGCAGTCGCTGCTCTTCCTCAATCGCCGCGGCTATGCGCCCCTGACGCTCTGCCGCACCTGCGGCCACCGCTTCCAGTGTCCCAATTGCTCGAGCTGGCTGGTCGAGCATCGCTTCCGCGGCCAGCTCGTCTGCCACCATTGCGGCCATACCGAGCCGCGGCCGAACCACTGCCCGATCTGCGCCAGCGAGGACAGCCTCGTCGCCTGCGGCCCCGGCGTCGAGCGCATCGCCGAGGAGGTAGCGGCCCGCTTCCCGCAGGCGCGCATGATCGTCCTCTCCAGCGACATGCAGGGCGGCGTGCAGCAGATGCGCACCGAACTCGAGGCGATCCGGTCGGGCGCGGTCGATATCGTGATCGGCACGCAGCTCGTCGCCAAGGGGCACAATTTCCCCGGCCTCGCGCTGGTCGGCGTCGTCGATGCCGATCTCGGCCTCGCGCAGGGCGATCCACGCGCGGCCGAACGGACGTTCCAGCTCCTGGCGCAGGTGACGGGCCGCGCCGGACGGGCCGGCGGCGACAGCCGCGCCTTCCTGCAGACCTATGCGCCGGATCATCCGGTGATCGCCGCCATCGCATCGGGCGATTCCGAGGCCTTCTACCAGCGCGAGATCGAGGCGCGGCGGGTCTCGGGCCTGCCTCCCTTCGGCCGTCTCGCCGGCCTCATCGTCTCGGCCGCCGACCGGGCGAGCGCGATGGGGCATGCGCAGGCGCTGCGGCGGATGGCACCGCCCGAGGACGTGGCGATGGTGCTCGGCCCGTCCGAAGCACCGCTCGCCGTGCTGCGCGGCCGCCATCGCTTCCGCCTGCTCGTGCGCGCGCCACGCGGTTTCGACATGCAGGGCTTCATCGCCGGCTGGCTCGCCGCCTCGCCACCGCCGCGCGGCAGCGTCAAGGTGCAGATCGACATCGATCCGTTGAGCTTCCTCTAGCCAAGGCGGCGCAAGCCGCCTTGCGAACCGGCGCCAAGCGGGTTAGCCCATCTGCGGACCGTGCGGCATCCCCCGGCACGGCCCGCCGCACGAGCAGGAACGAGCATGGCCACTAAGAAAGTCATCTACGATACGGATCCCGGCGTCGACGACGCCATGGCGCTTCTCTTCCTGCTCGCGGCTCCCGATGTCGAACTGGTCGGCGTCACGACCGTGCTCGGCAATCACCGCATCGACGTCACCACGCGCAACGCGCTGTTCCTCAGGGATACGTTCGGCTTCGACGCTCCCGTCGCGCGTGGCGCCGGCCGTCCGCTCGTCCTCGAGGAGAAGGACCCGCCGGTCTGGGTGCATGGCGAGAACGGCCTCGGCGACATCCTGCTGCCCGAGACGATCCGCTCCGAGGAACATCCCCTCCCCGCTCATCGCTTCATCATCGAGACCGTGCGCCAGCATCCGCACGAGATCTCGATCGTCGCCGTCGGCCGCATGACCAATCTCGCGCTGGCGCTGCGCGAGGACCCCGAGATCGCCTCGCTGGTCAAGGAAATCGTCATCATGGGCGGCGCCTTCGGCTATCGCGGCCATTCCGGCAATGTCACGCCGGTGGCAGAGGCCAATATCATCGGCGACCCGCATGCCGCCGACGAGATGTTCGCCGCCTCCTGGTCGATCGTGGTCGTCGGCCTCGACGTCACGCAGGAAGCGATCATGAGCACGCCCTATCTCGAGGCGCTGCGCGATCAGGGCGGCCATATGGGCCGCTTCATCTGGGACGTCTCGCGCTATTACGAGCGCTTCTACCGCTCCTCGACCAAGTTCGACGGCATCCCGGTGCACGATTCGTCCGCCGTCGCCTATCTGCTCGATCCGACCCTGTTCACGACCCGCGGCGGCCCGATCCGCGTCGTCACCGAAGGCATCGCCATCGGCCAGACCATCCAGGCGCCCAACACGCGGCGCTTCCCGCCCAACAATGCCTGGGAAGGCCGGCCAGATCACAAGATCTGCATCGACGGCGACGCCGACCGCTTCCTGGCGCTCTATTTCGACACCATCGTCGCCGCCGCGGCGCGCGGCGCCTGAGGAGCGTGTCCATGGCCGAGAGCGAGGCGCCGCTGCTGCTGGTCACGTCCATTCCGCCCCGCTTCGGCGGCGAGGACGAACGGCGCCAGCTTTCGCGCGCCGGCCTCACCATCGCCGACGCGGTCGCCTCCTTCGAGGCGGCCGGCTTCCGCGTCGTCTCGGTGAACCGCGAGGGCGAGAAGGCCGGGATCCACGGCTATCCGACGGTCGAGATCACCGAGGTGCCGCCGGGCGGGCTCTTTCCCAACAAATACGGCCCGAGCTTCGGTCAGATCCTCGCGACCTTCGGCGACGGCCCCGGCGCCGTCGTCAATGCCGACATCTATATGGTGAAGAGCGACGTCGCGAAGGTGCTGCGCGAGCGGCCGGGCACCGTTCTCATCGCGCGCCGGCTCGACGTGGCGACGCAGGCGAAGGGCGTCGTCGGCACCTATAATCGCGGCATCGACGGCATCTTCTTCTCGGGCGGCGCGCTCGCCGAACTCGCCGCCGATCCCGACCTCGGCGCGTTCCAGATGGGCGCGCCCTATTGGGACATCCTGCTGCCGACCGCCGCCTCGCTGCATCATCCGGTCGCCTTCGTGCCGGCGCCGTTCCTCCTGCACGAGATCCATCCGGCGCGCTGGAATTCGGCCGACTACAAGATGCTGCGCGAGCGGGCGGTCAATGTCATCGTCGCGCATGCCCGCCGCTACAAGGACGTGCGTCCGCAGGCCGCCGCGTTCCTCGCCGGGCTCGAGGGCTTTCTCGGCGGTCCCTTCGAGCCGCTCACCGAGAAGAAGATCAAGGACAGCGCGGTCTATATGAATCTCTGGCTCGCGAAGATCGAGCAGAGCCCGAGCCGGATCGTCGCCGTCGACTACAACGATCCGACGATCAACCGCTTCATATCGCAGCTTTTCGGCCATACCGCCGAGGCACTGTCGATCGCGAACTGGCTCGATGCGCGCGAGGACGACGGCAAGGAGTCCCTCTTCGCCAAGGTCCACCGCTTCGTGAAGCTGATGCTGAGGACCCGCCGCGCGCAGAAGAAGGTGGCGCGGGTCAAGAAGCTGTTTCCGAACTGACACGCGCCGGCGGACGCCCGCCGAGCCGCGTCGTCGCCTCGGCGCCGGCCTTGACGCCCTCCGCGAGGCAGTGCTCCAGCCCGGCGCCGCCGAGCCGGGCTGCGAGGAACCCGGCAAGGAACGCATCGCCCGCCCCGGTCGTGTCGATGACCTCCACCGCGGGCGGCACGGCCTTCAGCAACAGTTCCGAGGTCGCGACTTCGGCACCGAGCGGTCCGCGCTTCACCGCGACTGTCTGGTAGCGCTCGGTCAGGAACCGAGCCTGCTCACGCGGCTCGGTGGAGCCGGAGAGGAACGCGGCCTCGTCGGCATTGGGGAAGAGGATCGAGGCGTCGCGCGTCCAGCCGAGG
>CAWZZK010000208.1:0-29987 GCA_963966455.1 Kaistia sp.
TTCGGTCGGCGTGCCGAGTTCGCGCACGGCGTCCCAGCTGCCGATATCGGACCAGGCGAAGCGGCCCTCGACCACGGCGGCCTTGTCGGTCCGCTCGAGCACGGCATAGTCGATCGATTTCGCCGGCGTCGCGAGGAAGGCCGGCTTGCCGAGCCGGATGAAGCCGAGATCCTCAGTGGCGGTCGCGACGGCTGCGGCTGCGCCGGCAGCGATCTCGGGCTCGAATTTCTCCGCCTCGGCGATCATCAGCGCCGCCGGGAAGATGAAATTGCCGGAATTCCACAGATAGCCTTCGGCGAGATAGCCCTCGGCCGTCTCGCGGTTCGGCTTCTCGACGAAGCGCTCGACCTTGAACGAGCCGGGGACGCCGAGCGGCGCGCCGGGGCGGATATAGCCGTAGCTCGTGCGCGGCTCGGTCGGCGTGATGCCGAAGGTGACGATATAGCCCTCTTCCGCGACGGCGGCGGCCGTGAGGCAGGCGCTGCGGAAGGTCTTGGCATCGGGCACCAGGTGATCGGCGGCCAGCGCCAGCACGAGGCAGTCCTCGCCATAGCGCTGCTGCGCGATGCGCGCGGCGACGATCATCGCAGCGGCTGAGTCGCGGCGGGCCGGCTCGAGCACGACGGTCGCGTCGATGCCGACCTCGGCTGCCTGGCGGCGCGCGAAGAAGCGGAAATCGTCGCTGGTGACCACGATCGGGTCGGTCACGCCGCTGCTCTTCTCCGGCAGGCGCAGCAGCGTCTCCTGATAGAAGGTCTTCGGGGATCCGAGACCGAGGAACTGCTTCGGCAGGCTGTCACGGGAGATGGGCCAAAGCCGGGTTCCCGAACCACCAGCCAGAATAACGGGAACGATCTTCGAACCGGTCATCAACGATCCTCTGGGCAAAGTGCATTGCGGCATAACATGCTGCACTGCCGCGTACCATGGTTCAATGGTGGCACGGCGCTCATTTCCTTTCAACGCGTGGCGCCGACGCCGCGCCGGAGCGCCGCGCTTCGCGGTCATTCCAGGCGCCGCCATTGCGAACAAAACGCGAATTGTGCTGCAATCGCATGGCTCCGGCCCGGCCGATTCGACGAGAAACCGACAGAGACATGAGCGCCGATCCCCTCGCGCGGCTGAACGACGACCAGCGCCGCGCCGCCGAGCACGGCATCACCGTCGGCAGTCCGGGCCCGCTGCTCATCGTCGCCGGTGCCGGCTCGGGAAAGACCAACACGCTCGCCCACCGCGTCGCGCATCTCATCCGCAACGGCGCCGATCCCGGTCGCATCCTGATGCTGACCTTCTCGCGCCGTGCCGCCTCGGAAATGGCGCGAAGGGTGGAGCGGATCGCCGCGGCAAGCTTCGGGGAGCGGGCCGAGGCGCTCGCCGGCGCGCTGCTCTGGTCGGGCACCTTCCATGCCGTCGGTGCCCGGCTGCTGCGCGAATATGCGTCCTGGCTCGGCCTCGACCCGGCCTTCACGATTCATGATCGCGAGGATTCCGCCGATCTCATGAATCTTGCGCGGCACGAGCTCGGCTTTTCGAAGAAGGAGAGCCGCTTTCCGCAAAAGGGCACCTGCCTCGCGATCTATTCCCGCGTCGTGAATGCCGAGATGCCGCTGGAGACGGCGCTGATCGAGGTCTTCCCGTGGTGCGCGATGTGGAAAGACGAACTCGCGACGCTGTTCGCCGCCTATGTCGAGGCGAAGCAGCGGCAGAACGTTCTCGATTACGACGACCTGCTGCTCTATCTCGCCCACGCCATGGCGGAGCCGGCGATCGCCGAGAGCGTCGCCGCCCGGTTCGACCATGTGCTGGTCGACGAGTTCCAGGACACCAACCGCCTGCAGGCCTCGATCCTCTACCGCCTGAAGCCGCGCGGCGACGGGCTTACCGTCGTCGGCGACGATGCGCAGTCGATCTATTCCTTCCGTGCCGCGGAACTCCGCAACATCCTCGATTTCCCCAAGGCCTTCGATCCGCCGGCGACCATCGTGACGCTGGCGCGCAACTCCCGTTCGACGGCGCCGATCCTCGCCGCTGCCAATGCCGTGATTGGGCTCGCTCAGGAACGCTTCACCAAGGATCTCTGGACCGACCGCGCGGGCGGCGAGCCGCCGGCGCTCGTCGCCGTCCGCGACGAGACGGACCAGGCGCGCTATGTCGTCGAGAAGGTCCTCGCGGCGCGGGAATGCGGCACGGCGTTGAAGGCGCAGGCGGTGCTCTTCCGCGCCTCCCATCACAGCGGTCCGCTGGAGGTCGAACTGACCCGCCGCAACATCCCCTTCGTGAAGTTCGGCGGGCTCAAATTCCTCGATGCGGCGCATGTGAAGGACCTTCTGGCACTGCTCCGCTTTGTGGAGAATCCGCGTGACCGCGTCGCGGCCTTCCGCGCCGTGCAACTCGTCGAAGGCGTCGGCCCCGGCACGGCCGGCCGGCTGCTTGACGAACTGGCCGCCGTCGCCGATCCGCCGACGGTGCTCGCCGCCTTCGCCCCGCCGGCCCGCGCCCGCGAGGATTGGGCGGGTTTCGCGACATTGATGACGGCGCTCGCCGCGCGCAGCATCGGCTGGCCGGGCGAACTCGCCGCGCTGAGCGCCTGGTACGAACCACGACTGGAGCGGCGCTACGAGGATGCGGCTGTGCGCGCGCTCGATCTCGGGCAGCTCGCCGCCATCGCTGCTACCTTTCCGACGCGCGAGCGCTTTCTGACCGAGCTGACCCTCGACCCGCCCGGCGCGACCTCGGACGAGGCCGGCGTGCCGCTGCTCGACGAGGATTACCTGATCCTCTCGACGATCCATTCCGCCAAGGGCCAGGAATGGAGCCAGGTCTTCCTGCTGAACGCCGTCGACGGCTGCATTCCCTCCGATCTCGGCACCGGGTCCTCGGCCGAGATCGAGGAGGAGCGGCGGCTGCTCTATGTCGCGATGACGCGCGCCAAGGAAGACCTGCATCTCATGGTGCCGCAGCGCTTCTTCGTGCATGGCCAGCCGCGTGGTGGCGACCGCCATGTCTATGCCGCGCGCACCCGCTTCATCCCGCCGGCGCTGCTGCCGCATTTCCGCCAGCGCGCCTGGCCGCCGCCGGAGAAGGTTGCCGCCGGCCCAGCGGCGCGGCCGGTCGCGCCCGTCGATCTTGCTGCCCGCATGCGGGGACTCTGGCGCTGACGGGCGGCAAGTCGTGTTGCCGCTTGCATGCGGCCGCCCAGTCGTATTGAACCGATATCAAGAACCGACGGGAGGGACGAGACGATGCATGTGCTGATCCTGGGGGCTGCCGGCATGGTCGGCCGCAAGCTGACCGCGGCGCTGGTGGCCGATGGGGGGCTCGGCGAGCATGCCCTGGAGCGGCTGACGCTCATCGATGTCGTCGAGCCGCCGCAGCCGGAAGGCTTCACGGGCGCGGTCGAGCGCCGCGCCGCCGACATCTCGGAGCCGGGCGTCTCCGCATCGCTGGTCGCGGGCCGGCCGGACATCGTCTTCCACCTCGCCGCGATTGTCTCGGGCGAAGCCGAGGCCGATTTCGACAAGGGCTACCGCATCAATCTCGACGGCACCCGCTATCTCTTCGATGCGATCCGCCTCGTCGGCGACGGCTATGCTCCGCGCGTCGTCTTCACGTCGTCGATCGCGGTGTTCGGCGCGCCGTTCCCGGACAAGATCCCGGACGATTACTTCACGACGCCGCTGACGAGCTATGGCACGCAGAAGGCGATCGGCGAACTGCTTCTCTCGGACTACACACGGCGCGGCTTCTTCGACGGCGTCGCCATCCGCCTGCCGACGATCTGCGTGCGTCCCGGCAAGCCGAACAAGGCGGCGTCCGGCTTCTTCTCCAACATCATCCGCGAGCCGCTCGCCGGGCATGAGGCGGTGCTGCCGGTCTCCGAGAGCGTGCGCCACTGGTTCGCCTCGCCCCGCGCCGCGGTGAGCTTCTTGAAGCACGCCGCGACCCTCGACGGTCCGCGCATCGGACCGCGCCGCGCCATCTCGCTGCCGGGTCTTTCCTGCACGGTCGGCGACGAGATCGAGGCGCTCCGCCGCATTGCCGGCGACAAGGTCGTGGCGCGCATCCGCCGCGAGAGCGATCCCACCATCGAGCGCATCGTCGCCGGGTGGCCGACCGATTTCGACGTTCGCCGCGCCGCCGAACTCGGCTTTGCCGCCGAGACGCGGTTCGACGAGATCATCGAAGCCCATATCGAGGACGAACTCGGCGGCAGCTTCGTCGCCTGAGAGGGAAGGGAACATGCTGCGCTTTTCCGCCAATCTCGGCTTTCTCTGGGCCGAACTGCCGCTGCTCGGCCGTATCGCCGCCGCCGGCCGCGCCGGGTTTTCCGCCGTCGAGATGCATTGGCCCTATGACGTTCCGGCCGAAAGCGTCGCCGCCGCGGCCGCGGAGGCCGGCGTGGTCGTCACCGGCGTCAACACCGTCCGCGGCAATGTCGCAGCCGGCGAATTCGGGCTCGGCGCGCTGCCGGGCCGCGAGGCCGAGTTCGAGGCCTCGGTCGCCGAGGCGCTGGCTTTCTGCCGGGCGACTGGTGCAACGGCCATCCACGCAATGGCCGGCGTCGTCGACGATACGCCGGCGAGCCGCACGACCTTCATCGCCAATCTGAGGCGGGCGGCCGACGAGGCGGCGCGGGACGGCGTGACGCTGCTGCTCGAAGCGATCAATCCGCGCGACAAGCCGGGCTATTTCTACAGCCGCGTCGACGAGGCCGCCGAGATCGCCGAGGCCGTCGGGCTCGACAATGTCCGCCTGCTCTTCGACGTCTATCATGTCGGGGTCGCAACCGGCGACGTGCTGACCCGGCTCAAGCGTTTCTACCCGCTCATCGGCCATGTCCAGATCGCTGCCGTGCCCAGCCGGGCCGAGCCTGACGAGGGCGAGATCTGGTATCCGGCTATCTTCAGCGCTTTGGAAGAACTGGGTTATCGCGGCTTTGTCGGCTGCGAATACAAGCCGCGCGGCGACACCACCGAGGGGCTCGTCTGGACGGAGCGCCTCGGCGTCACCCTCTGACGGGCGAACGAGCGGGCCGGCTCAATCCGCTCCGCCGCCACGCGCCGGGCGGGGCACAAGCTCCGCGGCGCCGGTCGCGGTCGCCGCGGCAATCACGCCCCTGGCCGGCCGTGCGGATGCCCCGGCGTCATCCGCGACGATGACCTGACCGGCACCGCCGCGGGCGACGTGACGGTCGGCGAAGCCGGCGCCGTCATCCTTGGCGGCGATGGTCATCGCGGCAGCGGCGACGATTCCGATCGCCCCGAAGGCGATGCTCATGGCGCCGATGGATGGTTGTGTCATGGTGATCCCCCAATCTCCATGCGCAGTCGTCTGTCATGAACTGGCGCATGACCCTGCGATCCGCGATGAGGCGGTGTCAAACAGCCGGCAATCAACTGCGAAATCTTAGAGCCTTGAGGCCTGGACCGGAGCGCGGCGGCGGAAGACTTCCGGGGCCGTGACGGAGCCGTCCCCCTCGGCTCGATCATGCTGCGCGAAGCGTGCCATTACGTGCCGAGACCGTCAAGACGGATTGTATGCAATCCGTCGAGATTGCATACAATCCTGACTTGTCAGGGGGGTGGGGTTGCCTGAGGAGCGCTCAGGCGTCGAAGAGACAGACGCGGAGGCGGTGGCCATCGGGGTCCAGTGCCACGAAGGTCGGCCCGAAATCCATGGTCGTCAGCGGCTGGGCGATCGGCAGGCCGCGGCTGGTCCAGTCGGCGAGGCGCGCCTCGATCTCGGCGGGCGTCTTGACCATGAAGGCGATCTCGCCCTCGGCGCCGCCTGATGCCGCCGGCGGCTGCACATTGGCGCGGGTCCAGAGCCCGAGCGACATCCCGTCGGCGAGCGTGAAGGATGCGAAACCGGGCGCCGCGACGTCGGGCTCGCGCTCCAACAGATCGCGATAGAAAGCGGTGCTTTTCGTACAATTTTCTACATAGAGAATGATCAGATTGGCTGCGGCCATGGCTGGGCTCCTTCGGGTTGGCAACGACGCGAACCTAGAATGGCATGCTGACAGTTTCTGTCAGCAGTCGTCAGCCATGTCCCGCCGCCTCCGGCCGTGCCCGCCAGTCCCTCAGGAGCGCCGCGCGCCGGCGCGGATAACGCGTGCCGACGCTTCCGAGCGTCGCGATCCGGTCCGTGCGGAAATGCCGGAAGTCGTTCCGCAACTCGCACCAGGCGACGAGCACCCGCACCTTCTCGAAGAAGCCGAGCGCGAAGGGCCAGACGATGCGGTCGGTGACGCTGCCGGCGGCGTCGGCATAGCCGATCGCGATCTTCTGCTCGGAGCGGATGGCGGCACGCAGCGCGGCGAGGTCGACATGATGCTGCGGCGGGGTGAGCGGCGCGACGATCAGGGTCGACGCTTCGAGGTCGGCCTTGAGGTCCTCGGGCAGCACCGCGGCGATCCGGGTCAGCGCATGCTGCGCCGCCCGTTGCAGCGGCGGATCGCCCTGCGCGCCGACCAGCCGCATGCCGAGCACCAGCGCCTCGATCTCCTCCTGCGAGAACATCAGCGGCGGCAGCAGGAAGCCCGGCTTCAGCACATAGCCGAGTCCCGGCTCGCCCTCGATGTCGGCGCCCTGGCCCTTCAGGGTCGCGATGTCGCGATAGAGCGTGCGGAGGCTGATGCCGAGCGTCTCGGCGAGCGCCGCGCCGCTCACCGGCATCCGGTGCCGGCGCAGTTCCTGGATGAGATCGAGCAAACGTTCCGAGCGCGCCATGAGAGCCTCCGCCGTTCACTCTGCCACAGCCACGGCGCAGTCGCCCATAGGACGTGCTCCGCCGCTTCGGCCCCCAGAAGGCGAGTGTCGTCGACGTGGCGCGCGCGCTCGGCGTCAGCCATGGCAGCGTCTACCGGCACTTCGCCTCCAAGGCCGACCTCCGCGACGCAGTCGTGCGCCGCTGGCTCGAGGGGGTCTCGGCGCCGCTGAAGGCGATCGTGGCCGAAGAGGGGCCCGCGCCGCAGCGCCTGAAGCGCTGGCTGGACGCGCTCGTTGCGACCAAGCGCAGCAAGCGCATCTCGCCCGACAAGGAACTCTTCGCCGCCTATCGCGCGCTCTTCGACGAGAGCGGGATGGCGATCGAGACCCATGTCGGGGAGCTTGCCCGGCAGGCGGCGGCGATCATCGAGGACGGCATCGCGCGCGGCGAGTTCCGCAAGGTCGATCCCAATGCCACGGCGCGCGCCCTGCTCGACGCGACGACGCGCTTCCACAATCCGGCCCATGCCGAGGAATGGTCGGACCCGCGCATCGATGCCGACTACGCCGCCGTCTGGCGGCTCCTCGCGGCCGGCCTCGCGGCGCAAGACGCCATCATGACGCGTTAATAAGCCGGCAAATAGTAAGCCGGCCTGTCATCCAAACTTCATTACTCACCACGGCCTCGATCGGTTAAGCGGGGTGCCGTCGCGCCGGCCTGCGGCGCTCCACCCCGAATTTCCGTGAGGCTTCCATGCACGCCAAATTCCTCGGCGCCGCCGGCATCGCCGCGATTTCCGCGCTGCTGGCCGGTCCGGCCATGGCCGAGACGACGAAGATCGACTTCTGGTTCGGCAATACCGGCGACATCGCCAAGCGCGTCCAGGAGCAGTGCGACCGCTTCAACAAGTCCCAGTCGGACTACGAGGTCGTGTGCACCTCGCAGGGCTCCTACGACGCCTCGCTGCAGAACACGATCGCCGCTTTCCGCGCCGGCAAGCAGCCGACCATCGCCCAGGTCTCGGACGCCGGCACGCTCGACATCATGCTGTCCGGCGCCTTCTACCCGGCGAAGAAGCTGATGGCCGACATGGGCTACAGCGTCGACTGGGACGATTATTTCTCCGGCATCAAGTCGTATTACGCGACGTCGAAGGGCGACATGTATTCGTTCCCCTTCAACTCCTCGACGCCGCTGCTCTACTGGAACAAGGACGCCTTCGCCAAGATCGGCAAGGACCATGCACCTGCGACCTGGGAAGAGGCCGCCGAGGACTTCAAGGCTCTGAAGGCCGCCGGCTATGCCTGCCCGCTCGGCTTCAACATCTCGCGCGACGAAATCTGGCAGTATGGCGAGCAGTTCATGGCCGTGCATGGCGAGCCGATCGCCACCAAGCGCAATGGCTATGAAGGCCTCGATGCCGAGCTCATCTTCAACAAAGGCAAGTGGGTCCAGTACATCAAGGACCTGAAGAGCTGGTACGACAACGGCGAGGCCGTGCTGAAGTCCAAGGAGACCGGCCAGACCTTCGTCGAGGCCTTCGCGGCGGGCGACTGCCAGGTCATCCTCACCTCGGTCGGCGACCACGGCAATATCGGCCGCACCGCCAAGCCGGGCATGAACTGGGGCGTCGCGATGCTCCCGGTCTATGCCGGCACCGAGCGCAAGCACTCCTTCGTCGGCGGCGCCTCGCTCTGGGTGCTCTCCGGCAAGTCGGACGCGGAATACAAGGGCGCGGCCGCGTTCTTCAACTTCATCGCCAAGCCGGAAGAGGCGCTGGAGTGGTCGACCGTGACCGGCTACATCCCGGTCCGCAATTCGGGCTACGACTATCTCGTCAAGGAAGGCTTCTACGAGAAGGCTCCCTATGCCGGCCGCGAACTGGCGATCAAGAGCCTGACCGCCTCGCCGGCTGACGACGCCAAGTCCTATCCGGGCATCCGCCTGGGCGGCCTGCTGCAGATCCGCCAGGAAATGGCCAACGGCCTGCAGGCGATCTTCATCAACAATGCCGATGTCCAGACCTCGCTCGACGAGGCCGCGGCCCGCGGCAACCAGATCCTCCGCCGCTTCGAGCAGACCTACAAGGGCAAGCAGCTGCCCTAGGCCGTCACTGAAAAGAGGACCCCCGCCGGATCAACCGGCGGGGGTTCTTCACCTCTCCCAGGGGGAGAGGTCGGACCGAAGGTCCGGGTGAGGGGCGTGGCCTCTCCGGACAGTCCGTAACCCCTCACCCGCCGGCTGCGCCGTCGACCTCTCCCTCAGGAAGAGGTGAAGGGGCGGGCGGCATCGATCGAGAGCTATGGAAAAGCGCGCCACCTTCTCCTCGACCACCATCGGCCTCCTGTTCGTGGCGCCGATGCTGCTGCTGATCTTCGTGTTCTTCTATTGGCCGAGCGGCCAGGCGCTCTACTGGGCCTTCACGCTCGAGCAGCCCTGGGGCGGCGGCAACCAGTGGGTGGGCCTGCAGAACTTCCAGCAGCTGCTGGCCGATCCGGTCTACTGGAACTCGGTCATCCGCAGCCTCGTCTTCGCGCTCGCCTCGACCGCGCTCGCCATGGGCCTCGCCCTCGTCCTGGCGCTCTTCACCGATCGCGAACTGCGCTTCCACCGCGCCTATCGCTCGGTGCTCGTCTGGCCCTATGCCATCGCCGCGCCGGCGCTGGGGCTCGCCTTCCGCTTCATCCTCGCGCCCGAGGCCGGGCTCCTGTCGGTGATCAACCACCTGTCGCCCGGTCTCTGGAATCCGGCGCTCGACGGCACCGACGCGATGATCGCCATCATCATCGCCTTCAGCTGGAAATATATCGGCTACAACTTCATCTTCTTCCTCTCGGCGCTCGCTTCGATCCCGCGCTCGCTGACCGAGGCGGCGGCGATGGACGGCGCCGGCCCGGCGCGCCGCATCCTCGACATCCAACTGCCGCTGCTGACGCCGACCTTGTTCTTCCTGCTCGTGATCAACATCACCGAGAGCTTCCAGGATAGTTTCGGCATCGTCGACATCATGACCCAGGGCGGGCCCGCGCGGGCGACCGAGCTCATGGTCTACAAGATCTATTTCGACGGCTTCAAAGGCCTCGACTATTCCGGCGCCGCCGCGCAGTCGATCATCCTGATGCTGCTCGTCATCATGCTCACCGTCGTGCAGTTCCGCTTCATCGAGCGGCGCGTGCACTACAAGTAAGGAAGCGCGGCATGGTCGAGCGCACCCCCGTCTTCGACGCCATCTGCCAGGCGATCCTGTTCCTCGGCCTCCTGATCGCCCTGGTGCCCTTCGCCATCGTGATCATCGCCGCGACGCACGACATCCGCACCGTCAACACGGTACCGATGCCGCTGACGCCCGGCCACGACCTCTTCGCCAATCTCGCCGAGGCATGGCAGCGCGCCGATCTCGCGCGCAAACTGTTCAATTCGTTCCTGTTCGCCACCGCCGTCGCCTGTGGCAAGGTGATCCTCTCGGCGATGGCGGCGTTCTCGATCGTCTATTTCCGCTTCCCCGGCCGTTCGGCGCTGTTCTGGGCGATCTTCGTCACCTTGATGCTGCCGCTCGAGGTCCGCATCGTGCCGACCTATGCGGTGGCGGCCAACGCGCTCGCTCCGTTCCAGGCGATCCTCGATGCGACCGGCGTCACCTGGCTGGTGCAGACGGTGTCGGGCATAAAGGTGAAGCTCGAATGGGGCCTGCTCAACTCCTATCCCGGCCTCATCCTGCCGCTCGTCGCGACCGCGACCGGCACCTTCCTCTACCGCCAGTTCTATTTGACCATTCCCGACGAGCTCGCCGAGGCGGCCAAGATGGACGGCTCCGGTCCGGTGCGCTTCTTCGTCGACATGCTGCTGCCGCTGTCACGCCCGAACATGATCGCGCTGTTCACCATCATGTTCGTCTGGGCGTGGAACCAGTATCTCTGGCCGCTGCTCGTCACGACCGACCCGAACTTCGGCATCGCCGTCACCGAGCTCCGGGCGCTGATCCCGTCCGAATTCGGCCTGCCGGACTGGAATGTCGCGATGGCCGGCACGCTCATCATCATGCTGCCGCCGCTCATCGTCGTGATCCTGATGCAGCGCTGGTTCGTGCGCGGCCTCATCTCAACCGAAAAGTGAGGAGCCGACCATGGCCTCGATCACCATCCGCGGCGTCCGCAAGTCCTACCAGAAGAACGCCGTCGTCCACGGCGTCGACCTCGACATCGCCTCGGGCGAGTTCATCGTCATCCTCGGCCCGTCGGGCTGCGGCAAGTCCACGCTTCTTCGCATGGTGGCCGGGCTCGAGGAAATCAGCGAGGGCGAGATCTCGATCGACGGCAAGGTCGTGAACCGGCTGGAGCCGCGCGAGCGCGGCTGCGCCATGGTGTTCCAGAACTACGCGCTCTATCCGCATATGACCGTCGCCGAGAACATCGGCTACGCGCTGAAGGTCGCCGGCGTGCCGAAGGCCGAGCGGGCGGCGCGGGTCGCGGCGACGGCGAAGATCGTCAATCTCGAGAGCTTTCTCGACCGCCGGCCGGCCGCGCTCTCCGGCGGCCAGCGCCAGCGCGTCGCCATGGCCCGCGCCATCGTGCGCGAGCCGAAGGTGTTCCTGTTCGACGAGCCGCTCTCCAATCTCGACGCCAAGCTGCGCGTCGCCATGCGCGCCGAGATCCGCCGCCTGCATCGCCGCCTCGGCGCCACCTCGATCTTCGTCACGCATGACCAGGTCGAGGCGATGACGCTCGGCGACCGCCTCGTCGTCATGAATGGCGGCCGCATCGAGCAGGTCGGCTCGCCATCGGAAGTCTATCGCCGCCCCGCGAGCCGCTTCGTCGCGAGCTTCGTCGGCTCGCCGGCCATGAACCTCCTCGAAGGCAAGATCGATCGGCAGGGCGTCTTCGTCTATGACGCAGAACGCAGCATCCCCGTGCCCTTCGCGCTGGAGCGCCGGCTGGTCGGCCATGACGTCACCCTCGGCATCCGCGCCGAAGCGGCCCGCCTCGTTGCTCCCGATGCGCCGGGCGCGCTGCCGGCGACCGTCGATTTCGTCGAGGAGCTCGGCGCCGGCCGCGTCGTCCATACCGATCTTGACGGCCTCTCCTTCGCCGTCGCCGTCACCGATCAGGTCGCCCTCGAGCCGGGCACCCCGGTCGGCATCGCCGTCGACCCGGCCGACATCCATCTCTTCGACGCCCGCTCCGGCATCCGTCTCGAAGGCGACATGAAGCCGGTAGAGGCTTCCACCAGCCAGAACTGAGGGAGATTCACGCCATGACCGCTCCGCTGCCCATCTCGCATGTCGGCTTCGCCACCAGCCCCGGCCGCGGCGATCTCGCGAGCCTCGAGGCCTCGATCGCCGCCATCGTCGATCTCGGCGCCGATGTCGTCGAGCTCGGCCTGTTCGGCGAGGACCTGATCAGCGGCGGCCGCATCATCGAGGGCCGGGCGAAGCGCTTCGCCGAGATCTGCGGCAAGTTCGACATCCGCTACACGGTGCATGGCCTGATCGTCTCCAACTTCATGGACGAGGCGCATCTCGCCTATCAGAAGGCCGCCGTCGCGGCGATGATCGAGCTCTGCGACCGGATCGGCGCCGACACGCTGGTCCATCATTCGGGCCGGGCGACCAACGGCTCGCGGCCGCAGCTGCGCCGTCACGACCAGGTGGAGCGCGCGGCGCTCGCCGAGATGGCGGTGGTCGCCGCGCGGCACGGCATCCGCATCGCGCTCGAGAACATCTTCGCCGTCTCCGACGCCGAATATCGCCAGCTGCCCTCCGAGGTCGCCGCCACCGTGCGCTCGGTCGGCAGCCCGCATCTCGTCGGCCTCATCGATTTCAGCCATGCCTATATCGAGGCGGTGCGCACCGGGGCCGATCTCCGCCACGAGGTGCTCGCCATGGCGCCGGTGACCGGCCATCTCCATGTCCATGACAGCTTCGGCCGGCCCTATACGATGGACAAGTTCTACTATCAGAGCGAGGCCATCGCGCTCGGCATCGGCGATCTGCATCTGCCGCTCGGCTGGGGCGACCTGCCGTTCGAGGCGCTGTTCGACGAGATCGAGGTCATGCCCGGCACCGCGCTGATCATGGAGATCGGCGAGCGCTTCACGGCCGAGCGCGCGGAATCGCTGGAACGCGCCCGCGCGCTGGCGGCCCGCGTCAACGCCCGCCACGCCGCCGCGGCCGCGTGACCATGTCCTTCGCGGAGCGGCTCGGCGATTCTCTCTTCCCGCATGTCGTCGCCTCGGCGGTTCCGGCGCTGCCAAAGCCGCCGGCGGCGCTGTTCGAGGAGGCCGAGCGGGCCGAGCTCACCCGCGCCGAGCATGACCGGCTGGCGCTCGACCTGCCGGCCTTCAACGCGCTCGAAGTGAAGGAGGCGCCGACGGCGACGCTTGCGGGTCCGGTTCTCAGGATCGCCGCCTGGAACGCGGAGCGGCTGAAGCACCGCGCACCTTCGGCGGCGCTCCTCGCGGCGAGCGGTGCCGATCTCCTGCTGCTGACCGAGACCGATTGCGGCATGGCCCGCTCCGGCAACCGCCATACCGCCGCCGATCTCGCGGCCGATTGCGGCATAGGCTACGCCTATGGCGTCGAATTCGTCGAGCTCGGCCTCGGCGATGATCGCGAGCGGCGCTGGCATCGCGGCGAGAGCAACCGCGTGGGCTTCCACGGCAATGCGCTGCTGTCGCGCCTTCCGATCGAGGATGCGGCGCTGATCCGCCTCGACGATGGCGCGGTCTGGTGGCTCGATGCGCCCAAGGGGCAGCGCCGCCTCGGCTGGCGCATGGCGATCGCGGCGCGGATCGCGGCGGCGTCCGGCCCCATCATCGCGGTCAGCGTGCATCTCGAAAGCAAGTCGGATCCCGCCGACCGCGCCTGCCAAGTCGCGCGGCTGCTCGCCGCGGTGGATCGCCTCGCTGACGGGCTTCCGGTGGTGATCGGCGGCGATCTCAACACCAAGGCGCTCGACGCCGATGCCGCGCTCTGGTGGGACGATCCGGCCGCGCATGAGCCGCTCTTCGCCGCGATGGCGGCCTCCGGCTTCGACTGGCGCGCGGCCAATACGCGCGAGATCACGATGCGCACGCTGCCAGACGGCAAGCCGCAGCCGCCCTTCCACCGGCTCGACTGGCTGTTCACCCGCGGCCTCGCTGGCTCACACCCGGCCACGCTGGCAGCCGTCGATGAAAAGGGCGACGCGATCTCGGACCATGATCTCGTGATGGTGGACGTCGGGGCAGGGTAGGGTGCGCGGCTCGCGGTCACGTCTCGTCGGGCGGCGTCGGCATGGTCCTGCCGCCATAGAGGATCCGGTCGAAGACGACGCTTCCTTCGTTGATGTGAAAGGCGATCGCGACCCGCCGTTCGAAACCGATGACGCGAAGACCGGGCGCGAGATCGTCGCGCTTGAGACCGCGATCCGGGAACTCCGCAAAACTGCGGCAATAGGCTTCGATCCGCTCGATATAACCGATCGCCGTCATCGGGCCGGATTGGGCGGCGATATAGAGATAGAGTTGCCGGAGATCGTCACGCGCTTCGGGTGAGAAGAGGATGGCGAACGCCATGCCTTCTCATCCTTCTCGTGTCAGCCGATCGGCATGCAGCGCCCGGATCTCGTCGAAGACCGTATCGGCAGAAAGGGCGCGCGCGGGATCGGCGCGCATGGCGGCGACCACGGGGACGACATCCTGTTCCAGCCAACGCTCGACGGCGCGATCCCGCTCCTGCAGCGCGCGCAGTCCGGCGCGGATGACTTCGCTGCTGCTGGCATAGCTGCCCGACCGCACGAGATCGTCGATGTAGCGCGCCTGCTCGCTCGGCAGGCTGAAGCTGCGCTTTTCGCTTCCCGCCATCGCAGTCCTCCTTGTCGGTAGGAATTCTTCATACCACGAATCTGTGGCTTGCCGGGAGAAAATGAGCCTCGATTGACTCTTTCCCCTCCCGGAGTCGTTATAGAACAAAACAGGAACATGCCTGGATGGCGACGGGTGATGGACGGCAAGTTAATAGACGGGAAGTCGACAGCGAGGGTCTGCATCGAGGCGTTGCGGCGGCAGGTCGCGGCGATCGAGGCGGGCGCGGAAGGTGAGGGCGAGGCGGCGCGGCGCGTGGCGCTCGATCGCGGCGCGGTCGATGCCGCGCTCGGCGGCGGGCTGCGCGCCGGCATGCTGCACGAGGTCATCCCCGCCGCGATCGCCGATGCGCCGGCCTCGTCCGGCTTTGCGCTCGGCATTGCGCTGCGCGCCGCGGCGAAGGGCGCGCCCATCCTCTGGGTGCGTACGCGGGCCGCAGCGCGGGAGACGGGCTTCCTGCATGCCGACGGGCTGGCGGCGCTGGGGCTCGATCCGGCGCGGCTCGTGCTCGTCCATCTCGACGGCGCGGTTCCGGTGCTGAGCGCCGGCGTCGACATCGCCCGCTGCACGGCGCTCGGCGCGGCGATCCTCGAGCTCTGGGGCGATCCGAAGGCGCTCGACCTCACCTCCGAGCGGCGGTTGCTGCTTGCGGCCGAGCAGTCGGGCGTCACCGTCATCCTGCTTCGGCCCGGCGCCCGCGCCGCGCGCGGCGGCGCCGAGACGCGCTGGAGCGTCGCCTCCGGCCCCGCCCGACCGCTGCCGATGAATGCGCCGGGGCCGCCGACCTTCGATCTCAAGCTGCTGCGCCACCGCCACGGACCGCCCGCCGGGCCCTGGCGTCTCGAATGGAACCGCGATGAGCAACGCTTCCAGCCCCCGCCGCTATTGCGCGATCCTGATGCCGTTCCTCGCTTCGGATCGCTTGCGCCGGATTCCCGGGGCGCCCTTCGCCGCCGCGCCTCCTGAGGCGCCGCTCCTGATCGTCGAGAAGGCGAAAGGCGCGCTCGTCATCGCCGCCGCCGATCCGGCGGCGCGTCGGCTCGGGCTTGCCCCCGGCCTCGCCCTCGCCGAGGCGCGGGCGCGCGTGCCCGATCCGCTGGTCGCCGAGCGCGACGCGGCTGCCGATGCCGCGCTCGGCGAACGGATCGCCGACTGGTGCGACCGCTATACGCCGCTGGTCGCCGAAGATGGCGGGCATGCGCTGATGCTCGACATCACCGGCGTCGCCCATCTCTTCGGCGGCGAGGCGGCGCTGCTTCAGGATTGCCTTTCCCGGCTCGCCGCTTTCGGCATCACGGCGCGGGGCGCCATCGCCGGAGCGGCCGATGCGGCGCGGGCGCTCGCAAGGGCGACGCCCGGCAGCGTCGTGCCGCCCGGCCACGAGGCATCGGCCGTGCGCGACCTGCCGGTCGCCCTGATCGGCCTCGAAGCGGCGGCGACGACGGCGCTGATGCGGGCCGGCCTCAAGACCATCGGCGATCTCCTCGACCGGCCGCGCGCGCCGCTCGCCGCCCGCTTCGGCGCCGATTGCGTCACGCGCCTCGCCCGCCTCACCGGCCTTGCCCATCATCCGATCTCGCCGCGCCGCCTCGTGCCGGTCGCGCTGGCCGAGCGCATCTTCTTCGAGCCGATCGCCCGCACCGAGGATATCGAGGCGACCCTCGCGGGCCTCGCCGCCGATGTCGCGCGGCTGCTCGAGAAGCGCGGCGAGGGCGGCCGCCGCTTCGAGGCGGTCTTCTACCGTGTCGATGGCCATGTCCGCCGCATCGCTGTCGCGACCACCCGCCCGAACCGCGATCCGAAGGCGATGCTGACCCTTTTCCGCGAGCGGCTCGCCGCGCTGTCCGATCCGCTGGAGGCCGGCTTCGGCTTCGATCTCGTCCGCCTCGGCTCCTTCGAGACCGAGCCCTTCGCCGAGGTGGCGACCAGCCTCGACGGCCGCGCCCGCGCCGAGGACGCGGTCGCCGATCTCGTCGACCGGCTCGGCGCCCGCTTCGGCCCGGAACATGTGCTGCGCTTCCTGCCGCAGGACACGCATATCCCCGAGCGGCGCGCCCGCCTCGTGCCGGTGCTCTCCGCAGCCGGTGAAGTGGCCAGCTGGGAGGATGCGGTTCCCGCGGGCGAGCCGCCGCTGCGGCCGCTCAGCCTGTTCGATCCGCCGGAGCCGGTCGAGGCGCTGGCCGAGGTGCCGGACGGGCCGCCGCTCCGCTTCCGCTGGCGCCGCGTGCTGCACAAGGTGGCGCGCGCCGAGGGGCCGGAGCGCATCGCGCCGGAATGGTGGCGCATGGCCGACGACACGCTCGACCGCGACTATTACCGCGTCGAGGACGAGGAGGGCCGCCGCTTCTGGCTCTATCGCGAGGGCTTCTGGGGCCATGAGGCCACCGCGCCGCGCTGGTATCTGCACGGGCTCTTCGCATGAGCGGGCCGCCTGCCCTCTATGCCGAACTCGCGGCGATGAGCAATTTCTCCTTCCTGGAGGGCGGCTCGCATCCGGGCGAACTCGTCGCGCGCGCCTATGGCCTCGGCCTCGCCGGCATCGGCATCGCCGATCGCAACAGCTTCGCCGGCATCGTCCGCGCGCATGCCGCCTGGACGAGCGACGAGATCGGCAATCCGCGCGCCGCCGGCTTCCGCCTCGTTGTCGGCGTCCGCCTCGGCTTTCGCGACGGCACGCCCGACATCATCGCCTATCCGACCGATCTTCCCGCCTATTCGCGGCTCTGCCAGATGCTGAGCCTCGGCAAGAGGCGGGCGCCGAAGGGCGAATGCCATCTCGATCGCGCGGACCTCGCCGCCCATGCCGAGGGCTCGCTGCTGATTGTGATGCCGCCCGACAGGCCGGGCGAGAGCTTCGCCGCCACGCTCACGGCGATCGCCGGCCTCGCGCCGGGGCGCTCTTACCTCGCCGCCGCGATGCGCCGCCGGGGCGACGACCGCCGCCGCCTTGCCGGCCTGACGGACCTCGCGGAAAGGGTGGGCGTGCCGCTCCTCGCCGTCAACGACGTCCTTTATCACGGCCCGGAGCGGCGGCCGCTGCAGGACGTGCTCACCTGCATCCGCGAGAAGACGACCATCGAGAAGGCGGGCCGGCGGCTGCAGGCGAATGCCGAGCGGCACCTGAAGGATGGCGAGGAGATGGCGCGCCTCTTCCGCGACCGGCTTGGGGCCATCGCGGAGACGCTGCGGCTCCTCGCGCGCATCAGCTTCACGCTCGACGAGATCCATTACGAATATCCGCATGAGGAGGTGCCGGAGGGCGTGACGCCGCAGGCGCATCTCGAGGCGCTCGCCTGGGCCGGGGCGCGCGAGCGCTTCCCGGAGGGCATTCCGGACGCCATCCGCGACGGGCTCGCCAAGGAACTGGCGCTCATCGCGCAGCTCGACTACCCGGCCTATTTCCTCACCGTGCACGACATCGTCCGCTTCGCGAAAAGCGTCGGCATCCTCTGCCAGGGGCGCGGCTCGGCGGCCAATTCGACCGTCTGCTACTGCCTCGGCATCACCTCGGTGAGCCCGGCCGAGCACCAGCTGCTCTTCGAGCGCTTCCTCTCGGCCGAGCGGCGCGAGCCGCCCGATATCGATGTCGATTTCGAGCATGAGCGGCGCGAGGAGGTGATCCAGTACATCTATCGCCGCTATCACATCTCGCATGCGGCGATCTGCGCGACGGTGATCTCCTATCGCACCAAGAGCGCCATCCGCGAGGTCGGAAAGGCGCTCGGCCTTTCCGAGGATGTCGTCCAGGCGCTGGGCGGCACGGTCTGGGGCGGCGGCTGGGGCTCGGCGCTGCAGGAAAAGCATGTGCGCGAGGCGGGGCTCGATCCCATGAACAGGGTCATCGCCCGCGCCGTGGAACTCGCCGAGGAACTGCGCGGCTTCCCGCGCCATCTCTCGCAGCATGTCGGCGGCTTCGTCCTGACCCGCCATCCGCTCAACGACCTCGTGCCGAGCGGCCCGGCGGCGATGGAGGGGCGCAGCTTCATCGAATGGGACAAGGACGACATCGATGTCGTGAAGATGATGAAGGTCGACGTGCTCGGCCTCGGCATGCTGACCTGCATCCGCAAGGCCTTCGACCTGATCGCGGCGACGGAGGGCAAGCGCTATGAGCTGCACACCGTCAGGCCCGGCGACGAAGCCGTCTACGCGATGCTGCAGAAGGGCGATTCGATCGGCGTCTTCCAGGTCGAGAGCCGGGCGCAGATGAACATGCTGCCGCGCCTCAGGCCGAAGGAATTCTACGATCTCGTCATCCAGGTGGCGATCGTGCGGCCGGGGCCGATCCAGGGCGACATGGTGCATCCCTATCTCCGCCGCCGGCAGGGGCTCGAGGAGGTGAGCTATCCTTCGCCCTCGCCGGAGCATGGGCCGGCGGACGAACTGAAGCAGGTGCTCGGCCGCACGCTCGGCGTGCCGCTCTTCCAGGAACAGGCGATGAAGATGGCGATGGTCGCGGCGCGCTTCACGCCCGACCAGGCCAACGGGCTGCGCCGCGCGATGGCCACCTTCCGCCACAACGGCACCATCCACAAATATGAGGCGATGATGGTGGAGGGCATGGTGCGGCGGGGCTATGACCGCGCCTTCGCCGAGCGCTGCTACAGCCAGATCAAGGGCTTCGGCGAATATGGCTTTCCCGAGAGCCATGCGGCGAGCTTCGCGCGGCTCGTCTATGTCTCCGCCTATATCAAATGCCACTATCCGGCCGCCTTCGCCGCCGCGCTGCTGAATGCGCAGCCCATGGGCTTCTATGCCCCGGCGCAGATCGTGCGCGACGCCGCCGAGCATGGCGTGCCGGTCCATCCCGTCGATGTCGCGGCGAGCTCCTGGGACAACACGCTGGCGCGCGGCGCGGACGGGATCGTCGCGCTCCGGCTCGGCTTCCGCCAGATCGACGGCTTCCGCGAGGAATGGGCGGAGCGGATCGCGGCGGCGCGGGGCGCCGGCGGCTTCGAGGATTTCGACGGCTTCGTGCGCGCGACGCGGCTGGAGCGGCGGGCCTATGAGAAGCTCGCCGATGCCGACGCCTTCCGCTCGCTCGGCCTCGACCGCCGCGCGGCGCTGTGGAATGTCCGCCGCCTGCCGGGCGACGCGCCGCTGCCGCTCTTCGCCGCCGCCGACGCGGCCGAACTCGGCCGCGAGAGCGATGCACCACTGCCCGAAATGCCGCTTTCCGAGCATGTCGTCGCGGATTACCAGACGCTGCGCCTGTCGCTGAAGGCGCATCCGATGTCCTTCCTGCGCGAGGATTATCGCCGCGAGCGCATCCTCTCGGCGGCGGAAACGGTGAAGCTCCGCGACGGATGGTCGGCGCGCATGGCCGGCATCGTCCTGGTGCGGCAGCGGCCGGGCAAGGGCAATGTCGTCTTCATGACGCTGGAGGACGAGACGGGCGTCGCCAATATCGTCGTCTGGACGCGCATGTTCGACCGCTATCGCCGCGTCATCCTCGGCGCCCGGCTGCTGCTCGTCGAGGGCCGCATCCAGAGGAGCCCCGAGGGCATCGTCCATCTCGTCGCCGGCCATCTCGTCGACCGCACCGGCGATCTCGTGCGCCTCTCGGAAGACCACAAGGCCAAGCTGCAGCTCTCGCGCGCCGACGAATTCGTGCATCCGCAATATCCGCGCGGCGGCCATCCGCGGAACGTGCGCGTCATCCCGAAATCGCGCGACTTCCATTGAGGCGGGGCTGGACAGCGCCGCCGCGCCGGCTATGCCTTGTCGGGCAATCCGGGAGGACGAAGACATGGAACAATGCTGGCGCTGGTTCGGGCCGAACGATCCGGTGACGCTCGATCACGTGAAGCAGGCAGGCGCCACCGGCATCGTCACGGCGCTGCATCACATCTATGACGGCCGCGCCTGGACGAGCGAGGATGTCGCGGAGAGGAAGGGTATCATCGAGAAGGCCGGGCTCCGCTGGAGCGTCTGTGAGTCGATCCCCGTCCCGTCCGAGATCAAGCTGCGCTCGGGCGCCTATCGCGAGAAGATCGACAACTGGAAGAAGAGCCTCGAAAGCCTCGGGAAAGCCGGCATTCCGGTCGTCTGCTACAATTTCATGCCGGTCGTCGACTGGACGCGCACGGATCTCATGTTCCGCCGGCCGACGGGCGGCTATGCGCTGCGCTTCGACATGCCGGATTTCGTCGCCTATGACGTGCACGTCCTGAAGCGCCCGAACGCTGCCGCATCCTATTCCGACGCGCTCAATGTCGAGGCCGAGAAGCGCGCCAAGGCGATGGACGAAGCGGCGATCACGCGCCTCGAGACCAACATCATCGCCGGACTGCCCGGCGGCGAGGACAGCTATACCCGCGAGGGCATCGCCCGCCAGATCGCCCGCTTCGACGGGCTGGGCGATACCGAGATGCGCGAGCACCTGATCGAATTCGTGCGCGAGGTGGCGCCGCTCGCCGAGGATCTCGGCGTCAAGCTCGGCATCCATGCTGACGACCCGCCCTTCTCGCTGTTCGGCCTGCCGCGCGTCGTCTCGACGGCCGAGGATACGCGCACCCTGCTCTCGGCGGTGGACATCACGGCCAACGGCCTGACGCTCTGCGCCGGCTCCTATGGCGCCCGCCCCGACAATGATCTGCCCGCCATGGCGGAGGAGTTCGGACCGCGCGTCCATTTCGTGCATCTGCGCAATGTCACGCGCGAGGCCGACGGCTCGTTCTTCGAGGACGACCACCTCGCCGGCGGCACCGACATGGTGAAGCTGATCGCGGCGCTGATCCGCGAGGAGCGCCGCCGCGCCGCCGAGGGCCGCGCCGATACGGCGATCCCGATGCGCCCCGATCACGGCCATCTGCTCGTCGACGACATCGACAAGGTCGAGGCCGGCCTCAAGGTCAATCCCGGCTATTCCTGCATCGGCCGCCTGAAGGGCCTCGCCGAGCTGCGCGGGGTGATGGCGGCGGTCGACCAGCTGATGCCGGCCTGACGGCTCGCTTCTTCACCTCTCCCTGAGGGAGAGATGAAGAAGGGCGTCGCGCCCTTCATCTCGTCTCGGGAAGGCCCCCTCTCCATCTCTCCCCCGCTTTCGCGGGAGAGAGGGCCGGGCGCGGCCGGCATCGATGTTGCGCGCTGACAGGGTGGCGGCTCTTCTCCCTCTCCCGCGCAGCGGGGGAGGGCTGGGGAGGGGGTTCCTTCTTGCAGTCTGAACGCCGCGGGCAAGGTCTTTCCCTTTCGAAGACGCTCCCGCCCAAAGTCGGATCGCCTCGACAGTCCGCCCTCGAAACGGGCAGTTGCGGCCGGTTCTTGCTCAATCTTCGGTCGCAGGCCGGTTGGCGCGAAGAATCTTCGCCACCCGTCATTGACTCCGGAACCCGGTCTCGCCATTTGCTGCGAGCGAATGTTCATTCGCATGGATGAGGCGGGGTCTTCATGACGGCGGTGGTGGCGGATCAGGGCGGCAAGTTGCAGGCGGCGCATGAGGCGCGGCGGCTGCAGGTGCTCGACGCCGCGCGGGCCTGCTTCGCGCGTTCCGGCTTCCGCGGCGCCTCGATGCAGGAGATCTGCGCCGAGGCGAAGATGAGCCCCGGCGCGCTTTACCGCTATTTCCCCTCCAAGGAGGCGATCATCGAGGCGATCGCCGAGGACGAGCGCTGCGACGCCGCCGCGATCGTCGAGACGATGCGCGGCACGGCGCCGCTGATCGACCGGCTTTCAGGCTGCGCGATGGGCTATTTCGCCTTCATGCGCGATGCCGGCGCCTCCAGCCTCATGGCCGAGATCGGCGCCGAGAGCCTCCGCAACAGCACGATCGGCCAGCGCTTCGCCCGCATCGACGACCAGGTGCGCGACACGATCCGCGAGATCTTCGAGGAGGCGATCGCCAAGGGCGAGATCCCGCCGATCGACGACATGAACGCGACCATCGGCATCACCATGGCCGCCGTCGACGGCATCGCGCTGCGCCAGATTTCCGATCCGGACCTGACGCCGGATCGTATCGAACCCGTCTTGCGCCGGCTGATCGCCGGCGTGCTGCAGATCAGGATTTGACGCCAGGGAGGCGGCTCCAGAACCGCCCCGGCCGACCCCTCTTGCCAGAAGGCGCCGCAAACGCGGCGGTCGAGAATGAGTGATGTGATCCGCCTTGCGGTCTCGGCCGCGATCGCCGCCTTCCTGGCCGGCGCCTCCGTGTTGCTGCTGGGAGCGCCGGCCTTCGGCGCCGAGCCGGCCCCCGCCGCCACGGCCGCGCGTCCGCCCGCCATCACCGTCGCCCCGGCCGCCCGCGGCACCGTGGTCGACAGCGAAACGGCGGTCGGCTCGCTGGTTCCCCGCGAGGAGGTGCTGGTCGGCATCGATCTCGACGGCTTCCGCCTCGTCTCGGTCGAGGCCGAGGAGGGTGACCGCGTGACCGCCGGCCAGGTGCTGGCGCGGCTCGACGCCGATACGCTCACCGTCCTCCTCGCCCAGAACACCTCGCAGATCGCTCGCGCCGATGCCGCGATCGCGCAGGCGAAGAGCCAGATCGCCGAGGCCGTGGCGACGGAAGTCGAGGCCAGGGCATCGCTCGACCGCAGCGCCTCGCTGAAGGAGAAGGGCTTCGCCGCCGACGCGACGCTCGACCAGCGCCGCTCGGCCGCCGATGCCGCGACTGCGCGCCGCGCCGCCGCCGAGCAGGGGCTCGCCGCGGCCGAGGCCGACAAGGCACTCACCGAGGCGCAGCGCCGCGAGCTGGAGCTCCGCCTGGCGAAGACCGAGATCAAGGCGCCGACCGCCGGCATCGTGCTCGCGCGCAATGCCCGCATCGGCGCGGTCGTGTCGGGCGCCGGCGAGCCGCTGTTCCGCATCGCCGAGGACGGCGCCGTCGAGCTCGAGGCCGAGGTTCCCGAGACGGCGCTCGCCCGCATCGCCGTCGGCCAGACCGCCGCGATCCATGTCGCCGGCTCCAGCGCGATGATCCCGGGCACGATCCGCCTCGTCGCGCCGCGCATCGACGCCGCCTCGCGGCTCGGCCGCGTCCGCATCGCGCTGCCGGCCGATGCCGCGGTGAATGTCGGCGCCTTTGCCCGCGCCACCATCGAAATCGCCCGCCATGACGGCGTCGCGCTGCCGCAATCGGCGGTCGTGACCATCGCCGGCAAGCCGACGGCGCAGGTGGTGGTGAACGGACGCATCGAGACGCGCAACCTCGAAACCGGCATTTCCGGCGAGGGCCTCGTCGAGGTCCGCTCGGGCGTCAAGGAAGGCGAACAGGTCGTGCTGCGCGCCGGCACCTTCGTGCGCGACGGCGACCAGGTGACGCCCATCGCGGCCAAGGAGGGCGTCAAGGACGGCGCTTCCGGCGAGCCGGCGGCGGCGAATTCCGCGGCGGCCGAGGCTGAAGGAGTGAAGGGATGAACTGGAACTTCTCCGCCTGGTCGATCCGCAATCCGGTCCCGCCGATCCTTCTTTTCGTCGTGCTGATCGCGCTCGGCCTCTATTCCTTCTTCCACCTGCCGATCACGAAATTCCCGAATATCGACGTGCCGGTCATTTCGGTGACGGTGACCGATGTCGGCTCGGCCCCGGCCGAGCTCGAGACGCAGGTGACCAAGAAGGTCGAGGACGCCATTGCCGGCATCTCCGGCGTCAAGCACATGACCTCGACGGTGACCGACGGCTCGTCGACGACGGCGGTCGAGTTCCGCCTCGAGGTCAACACCGATCGCGCGCTCAACGACGTCAAGGACGCCATCGCCAAGATCCGCAGCGACCTGCCGGGCTCGGTCGAGGAGCCGATCATCCAGCGCGTCGACGTCGAGGGGCAGTCGATCCAGACCTATGCCGTCACGGCGCCGGCCATGACGCCGGAGGAACTCTCCTGGTTCGTCGACGACACCGTCATCCGCGACCTGCAGGGCCTCAAGGGCGTCGGCCGGGTCGAGCGCATGGGCGGCGTCACGCGCGAGATCCAGGTGCGCCTCGATCCCGACCGCCTGATGGCGCTCGGCGTCACGGCGGCCGAGGTCTCGCGCCAGCTCCGCGCGACGAATGTCGACCTTTCCGGCGGCCGCGCCGAAGTCGGCGGCCAGGAACAGACGATCCGCACGCTCGCCAATGCCGCCAGCATGGAGGACCTCGCCGCGACGCGGATCGTGCTGCCGGGCGGCCGCGAGATCCGCCTCTCCGATCTCGGCACCATCACCGACGGCTATGAGGAGCCGAAATCCTTCGCGCGGCTCGACGGCAAGCCGGTGGTGGCCTTCGCCATCTACCGCGCCAAGGGCGCCAGCGACGCCTCGGTGTCGGAGGTCGTGGCGGCCGAGGTCGAGAAGCTGTCCGCGTCCTATCCGGACGTCGCCTTCAGCCGCATCGACGACAGCGTCTACTACACCTATGGCAACTATGAGAGCGCGATGGACACGCTCGTCGAGGGCGCGATCCTCGCGATCCTCGTCGTGCTCCTGTTCCTGCGCGACATCCGCGCGACGCTGATCGCGGCCATCGCCCTGCCGCTCTCGGCGATCCCGACCTTCTGGGCGCTGTCGATGCTCGGCTTCTCGCTGAACCTCATCAGCCTGCTCGGCATCACGCTCGTCACCGGCATTCTCGTCGACGACGCCATCGTCGAGATCGAGAACATCGTCCGCCATATCCGCAACGGCAAGAAGCCCTATCGCGCTGCGCTGGAGGCGGCCGACGAGATCGGCCTCGCGGTCATCGCCATCTCGGCGACGATCATCGCCATCTTCGCGCCGGTCTCCTTCATGGGCGGCGTCGCCGGCCAGTATTTCAAGCAGTTCGGCCTCACCGTCGCGATCGCGGTGTTCTTCTCGCTGCTGGTGGCGCGCCTCATCACGCCCATGATGGCCGCCTTCTTCATGCGCGAGCCCTATGTCGGCGACGGAACCGACGGGCGGCCGCGCTGGCGCGGCTTCGGACCGACGCTGCGGCGCCGGGTCGGCGGCTTCGCGATGCTCGGCATCCTGTTCGTCGCGCTGATGATGCTGGTCGAGACCGCCGGTCCGGCCGCGTCGTGGTGGGGACCGCTCGGCCTGCTCGACACCATCGCCGCGCGGCTCCTGCCGATGGGCTGGCCGCTGGTGATCGGCGCGACGCTCGCCGTGGTGCTCGCCGCGGCGGTGTTCGTCACCTGGCTCGGCCAGCCGCATCCCGAGGAGCATGAGGACGGCTTCATCATGCGCCTCTATACGGGGCTGCTGCGCGCGACGCTCTGGCGCCCGCGCATCCCGATGCCCTGGCATCATCAGGTGAACGGCGTCAGCGAGCGGGTCCGCCTGCGCTTCCCGCTGATGCCGCTCGTCACCATCTCGCTCGGCATCGCCTTCTTCCTCGTCTCGATGAACGCGACGAAATATCTCCCGACAGGTTTCATCCCGCCGGTGGACGAGGGCCGCATCGTCACCTCGGTCGAACTGCCGCCGGGCTCGACGCTCGACGAGACGCAGCGCGTCACCGACACGATCTCCAGCCTGCTCGGTCAGGTCGAGGGCGTCGCCAGCGTCTTCGTGATGGGCGGCACCTCGCCGACCGGCACGCTCGAGAAGCGCCGCGCGACCGTCGTGCTCAACCTGACGCCGAAGGAAACGGGCCGGCCGGCGCAGAAGGACCTGCAGTTCATCGTCCAGGACAAGCTCGCCGAGGTGCCGGATATCCGCGCCTTCTTCATGAACGAGCGCGGCGACCGCGAGGCGACCGTCGGCATTCTCGGCCGCGACGGCGACGCCGTGGCCGCGGCCGCGACCTCGCTCGAAGCGGCCATGCGCAAGGATCCGATCTTCTCGAATCCGGCGGCGCAGGCCTCCTTCGCGAGGCCCGAGATCCGCATCACGCCGAAGAGCGACCAGGCCGCCGATCTCGGCATCGCCACCGACGCGATCTCGGAGACGGTGCGCGTCGCCACCATGGGCGATGCCGACAGCCAGCTCGCGAAGTTCACCGACGGCGACCGCCAGATCCCGATTCGCGTCGAGTTCCGCGAAGGCGCGCGCGGCGATCTGAGCCTTCTCCAGGCGCTGCGCGTCCCGAAGCCGTCCGGCGGCTCTGTGCCGCTTTCGGCCGTCGCCGATGTCGGCTTCGGCCAGGGGCCGTCGACCATTGAGCGCTATGATCGCGAGCGGCTGGTCAAGGTCGGCACCGACATGGCGACCGGCTATACCTCGGGCCAGGGCCTCGAGCGCATCCAGTCGCTGCCGGCGGTCAAGGAGTTCCCGGCCGGGGTGCGCATCCAGGAAACGGGCGACGCCGAGATCCAGGGCGAGGTCTTCTCGGGCTTCGCGCTGGCGATGGGCGCCGGCATCATGATGGTGTTCGTGGTGCTGATCCTCCTGTTCAACAGCGTGATCCAGCCGATCACCATCCTCGCCTCGCTGCCGCTTTCGGTCGGCGGCGTGGTGGCGGCGCTGCTCATCACCGACAACGCGCTCTCGATGCCGGTCATCATCGGCATCCTGATGCTGATGGGCATCGTCACCAAGAACGCGATCATGCTGGTCGATTTCGCCGTCGAGCGCGAGAAGCACGGCATGGAGCAGACCGAGGCGGTCATCGATGCCGGCCGCAAGCGCGCCCGCCCGATCGTCATGACGACCATCGCCATGGCCGCGGGCATGCTGCCGGCCGCCTATGGCGTCGGCCAGGGCGGCGAATTCCGCTCGCCCATGGCGATCGCGGTGATCGGCGGCCTCCTGGTCTCGACCGTCCTGTCGCTGGTCTTCATCCCGTCGGTCTATACGATCATGGACGACATCTCGCGCGGCATCGCCGGGCTGTTCCACTGGATCGTGAAGCCGAACCGCGCCGACGAGGACGAGGCTGCCACGCATGGCGAGGCGGCCCCATCGGCGGCCGAGAGCAAGCAGGCTGAGGCCGATCACGCCGCCGCGATGCGCATCGCCGCGGAGTAGGGCGGATTTCATTGCAGGACCTGACGAGCCGCGCCTTCGGGCGCGGCTTTTCTTTTGGGCGGAAAGCGGGCCAGTCTCCCCGGAAATCTTTGGAACGTTCCTAGAAAAGGTGTGCACGCCTGGGCGAAGAGGCGAGGGAAACCCTTTTCTCAGGCCATTTCCTCGCCTTTGGACGATTTGGCAGTCTGCCTTGACGGCCGACAGGGCAAGCGCTCGAAAACTGGAACGTTCCAAAACGAGATCGCAAAGCCGATCCATGAACACCCGGGAAACGCCCCAAGGCGCCGCGCGCGTCACCATGATCGACATCGCACGCCATGCCGGCGTGTCGAAGTCGACGGTGTCGCTCGTGCTGCAGGGAAGCCCGCTGGTGAAGGCGGAGACGCGGGAGAAGGTCGTCGCTGCGATCGAGGCGCTCGGCTATGTCTACAACCGCGGCGCCGCCAATCTGCGCGGCCAGCGCTCCAACATCGTCGGCATGGTGATCAACGACCTCGCCAACCCGTTCTTCGCGGAGCTGGCGGTCGGCATCGAGCGCGTCTTCCACGCCGCCGGCTACATTCCCTTCATCGCCAACACGATCGAGAACCCGAAGCGTCAGGGCGAGGTGCTGCGCTCGATGTCGGAGCACGACATCGCCGGGCTCATCATCTGCCCGGCGCGCGGCACCCGCCCGTCCGACATCGAGACCATGGCCCAGCTCGGCGTGCCGGTCGTGCTCGCCATGCGCCGCCTCGCCGGCCCGCGCTATTCCTCGGTGACGCCGGACAATCTGCGCGGCGCGCGGCGGGCGACGGAGCATCTCCTGGCGCTCGGCCACCGGCGCATCGCCTTTTTCGGCGGCTACAGCGACATGATCGCCCAGAACGACCGCTGCGGCGGCTATCAGGCGGCGCTCGTCGCCGCCGGCATCGCGGTCGATCCGATGCTGATCATCGAGGGGCCGCCCAACCGCGAATGCGGCCAGAACGCCATCGGCCATGTGCTCGACATGGCCGTGCCGCCGACCGCCGCGCTCTGCTTCAACGATGTCGTCGCCTTCGGCGTCCTGACCGGGCTCGAGCGGCGCGGCCTCGCCGCCGGCCGCGATTTCGCGCTGGTCGGCTTCGACGACGTCGCCGAGGCGCGGCACACCAATCCGCCGCTCACGACGGTGCATGTCGATACCGGGGCGCTCGGCGAGCGGGCCGCCCACCAGGTGCTGCGCATGATCCATGGCGATGCGCGGCCGGAGGAATTCGTCAGCGATGTCGATCTCGTCGTCAGGGCGAGCTGCGGCGCCGCAACCGGGAGAGAAGCATGACCACGATCCGCTGGGGCCTCATCGGCGCCTCCAACATCGCCCGCGAACATGTGATCAATGCCATCCGCGCCAATGGCGGCGAGGTGGTCTCGGTCATGAGCGCCGATGCCGGCCGCGCCAATGCCTATGCGGCGGCGAACGGCATCCCCTCGGCGACCGACAGCCTCGACGCGCTGCTCTCGCGCGATGACATCGACGCGGTCTATATCTCGACGACCAACGAACTGCATCGCGACCAGGCGCTGGCGGCGGCGAAGGCCGGCAAGCATATCCTCTGCGAGAAGCCGCTGGCGCTCGATCTTGCCGACGCGCACGCGATGGTCGACGCCGCCAAGGCCGCCGGCGTCGTCTTCGCCACCAATCATCATCTGAGGAATGCCGGCGCGCACCGGGCGATGCGCGAGGCCATCGCCGAAGGGCGCATCGGCAAGCCGCTCGCGGCGCGCGTCTTCCACGCCGTCTTCCTGCCGCCCTTCCTGCAGGGCTGGCGCATCAATGCGCCGGCGGCGGGCGGCGGCGTCATCCTCGACATCGCCGTGCATGACGCGGATACGCTGCGCTTCGTGCTGCAGGACGAGCCGGAAAGCGTCGTCGCCATGACGCAGAGCGGCGGCATGGGCGAGAGCGGCCTCGCCGACGCGGTGATGACGACGGTGACGTTCCGCTCCGGCCTCATCGCGCAGACGCATGACGCCTTCACCGCGAAATATGCCGGCACCGGCTTCGAGGTGCACGGCACCGAGGGCTCGCTGATCGCGCGCGACGTGATGACCCAGAAGCCCATCGGCTCCATCGTGCTGCGCAACGAGAGCGGCGAGCATGTGATCGATTTCGACCGCGGCGATCTCGATGTCCGCGCGCTCGGCGCCTTCCACAATGCCGTGCGCGGCGAGGGCGAGCCGGCCGCGACCGGCGAGGACGGCATTCGCTCGCTCGCCTTCGGCCTTGCGGTCGCCGAGGCGGCGAAGACGGGCGGAACGGTCAAGGTGGAGACCGGGCTGTGATCCTGCGCGGAATCGATCAAGAAACCAGCGCCGGGGCAGGGCGAAGGCCCGCCCTCTCTCCCCGAAGGGGGGAGAGCTGGAGAGGGGGCTCTTCCCTTTGGTCCCGGCCACGAGGGGAAGGAAGAACCCCCTCCCTAACCCTTGTGTGTAGTGAGGAGATGCGCGTTGATGATCTGACGCGCGGGGTCTGCCCGGCGAGCCCGTCCCGACCCTTGGCGCGAGAGCCTTTGCTCGACGCCGTGGGGGAGCAAGGGGCCGCCGGGCAGC
>CAWZZK010000209.1:0-12242 GCA_963966455.1 Kaistia sp.
CGCCGGTGGTGCCGCCGACGCTGGGCGACGAGCCCTTCGGTGCGCCGGTGGCGGATGCCGACCGGCCGCTGCGCTTCGAGCCGATCTTCGACATCGATCCCAACAATGCCAGCGATCCGGGCCGCCCGGTGCGCCCGGCCCGCGAGCCGGCACCGAGCGTCGAGCCGCCGCTGATGGCCCCGGAACAGGCGGCCGAGGGCGAGGACGAGGCGCCGCAGCGCGGGCGTGCCGCGGGCGTCGATGACCTCGAGAAGGAAATGGCGCGGCTGCTCGGCGAGATCTCCGGCACACGCCGGACCTGATCTTTCGCCGGAACGGCAAGAAAAAAGGCGCCGTCTCGGGACGGCGCCTTTTTTGTTCCACCGGTGCCGCGGGATCCGCGGCCTTTTCCTAGTCGTCGCGATAGACGCGCTCGCGCCGCTCGTGGCGCTCCTGCGCTTCGATCGACAGCGTGGCGATGGGCCGCGCGTCGAGACGCTTCAGGCTGATCGGCTCGCCGGTTTCCTCGCAGAAACCGTAGCTGCCGTCCTCGATCCGCTGCAGCGCGGCGTCGATCTTGGAGATGAGCTTGCGCTGCCTGTCGCGCGCCCTGAGTTCGATGGCCCGGTCGGTTTCCGACGATGCGCGATCGGCGAGGTCCGGATGGTTCTGGTTCTCGTCCTGCAGATGCTGGAGAGTCTCGCGCGACTCCTTGAGGATGTCCTCTTTCCAGGCAAGGAGCTTCCTGCGGAAATACTCCCTCTGCCGTTCGTTCATGAAGGGCTCGGCCTCGGAGGGCCGATACTCTTCAAGGCTGTCTGCCGTCATGAACAACCCCTGGCTCGGTGGCTTTCGAGGCGCGGAATATAGCCATGTGCCGGTCCAAGGACAACACCGGTAAAATTACTATGGCAGACAGGCGATTTCGCTGAATCCAACTCGAAAGAACGCCGGCTAACCGGCTGCGAAATCAAGGGTTTCCGCGCATCGACGCCCGGACGAGGGCGCATTCGGCCGGCGGACGTCGCACCTGCTGTGGATCGAACCGGCAAAGGCTTTGTTAAGGATGACAAGTGCCTAATGGGGCTCGCCGGTCCCGCGTCTCGGCGGACCGCGGTCGATGGAGCGCCGATGCCCATGCATGCCCTTGCCACCACCCTGCCCTCGCAACTCGCGGTCGAGAGCCGCGAATCGGCGGTCGCGATCTGCGGCACCATCGAATCGACGATGGAGGCGCTGCTGCAGCTGGTCGAGGCCGAGAGTGCGCTCCTCAGGGCCAACAAGCCGGTCGCCGCCGCGGCGGTCTCGGCACGGCAGAACGAGTTTGCCGCCGCCTATATCCGCGACCTCGAATTGCTGCGCGCCATCGGCCACGAACTCGAAATCCTGGCGCCCGACGCGGTCGACCGGTTGCGGCGCCTGCACGAGGAATTCGTCTCCGTCCTGCAGATCGACATGGCCGCGCTCGCCGCTGCACGGGCCGCGGCCGAGCCGCCCCGACCGGCCAAGATCGGCGGCCCCGATCCCGTCCCCTTCCCCCGTGCCGACAGGATGGGACGCGCGGTGCCGCAGCGCCTCGCCGCCAACGCCCGCCGCTGACGGATCGGCTGCTCAGCCGGCAGCCGCGAAACCGGACGTGCTCTCGGCGAGAACCAGACGCTGCGCCTCGCGCAGCGCCCGGTAGGTCTGCCCCGCCCGAATCGCAGTGTCGATCGCCTCGATAAGCGGCCGCCGCTCCGGCGCCTCGCTGACGATCTCACCGGCGAGGCGGGCGATGTCCTGCCGGAACGCAGCGCCGCCATCGCGGGAAAGATGCAGCGACTGCATCGCAAGATAAAGCCGCCGCGCCAGCGACGTTCCGGCGCCCGGCGGCAGCAGGTCGCGTTCGCGCAGCACCGGCGCGTCGCCCTCGATCGTCAGCCGCGTCCGCCCGCCCTGGTTGACGATCACGACATCGCCGAGCATCACCCGTTCCCCGGCCTTGAGCTCGAGTTTCAGCGCCATGGGTCGTTCTCCCGGCTCGTCCTTCCAAGGGCGGCGCGGCATCCGACTCACCGCCCGTTCCGCCACTGACGCTAAGGAGACAATCCTTAATCGCCGGTCAGGGAAAAGCCTCGCATTTGACCGATCTGCCGCATTGCGGGATCGGCATGCGCAAGGCCCTCGCGGGCGGTCCGGCGCCTGTTCGACCGCGGCGCGGTTTCGTGCTAGGAGCGCCGTCTGTTCGCCTCGAAAGGGCGGTGATGCCGTAGCGGGATCGATCGGTCGGGATGATGCGCCTTCTGATGCTTCGCCATGCGAAATCCGCCTGGGACGTTCCGGGCGCGGCCGATTTCGATCGTCCCCTGGCCCCGCGCGGCAGGCGGGCGGCGACGATGATCGGCGAGCATCTCGCCACCCATCGCCTCCTGCCCGACCGCATCCTCTGCTCCTCGGCCAAGCGCACCCGCGAGACGCTGATCGGCCTGTTGCCGGTGATTTCCGGCGATCTCGAGGTCCGCATCACGCGCGATCTCTATGAAGTGACGCCGGAGGCCTATGCCGATTCGATCGCCGCGCTCGGCGGCTCGGCGAAGACGCTGCTCCTGATCGGCCACAACCCCTCGGTCCAGGAATGCGCACTCGAACTCATCGGCAGCGGCAACCCGGCGCTGCGCGACGAGATCGCGGAGAAATTCCCCACCGCCGGGCTCGCGGTCATCGATTTCGACCATCACAAATGGTCGGAGCTGAGGCCGCGCACTGGGCGCGTCGTCGCCTTCTTCCGGCCGCGCGAACTCGAGGTCGTCGGCAGCGAGCCGCCCTCCGACGACGAATAGGGCTTCCCGCGCGCCGCCGCCCTTCCTACATCGGGAGCGTTCACGGCGACGGATGGATCGCGGATTGAATCTCACCTCCCTGGCCGACGAGGCCCGCATCGCGATCGCGACGCTCGGCGAACGCGCCACCGACATCGTCAATCCGACGGTCCGGCTCGGCGTCACGGGCCTCGCCCGCGCCGGCAAGACGGTCTTCATCACCGCGCTCGTCCACAATCTCGTGCATGGCGGCCGCCTGCCGGTCTTCCGTGCCTATTCGACCGGCCGCGTCACCGGCGCGCGGCTCGAGCCGCAGCCCGACGATGCCGTGCCGCGCTTCGACTATGAGGATCATGTCCGCGCCCTCGTCGAGGAGCGCATCTGGCCCGAATCGACCCGCCGGATCAGCGAACTGCGCCTCGTCATCGCCTATGAATCGGCGTCGTTCCTGCGCCAGCGCTTCGGCTCGGGCACGCTGACGCTCGATATCGTCGATTATCCCGGCGAATGGCTGCTCGACCTGCCGCTTCTCGGCAAGGACTACGCCGCCTGGTCTTCCGAAGCCGTGGCGCTGGCGCGCCGGCCGGGGCGGCCCGCGGCGGCTACGGCTTTCCTGGCGCGGGCCGAGGCGGTCGATCCGCGCGGCCCCGAGGACGAGGTGCTGGCCCGCGAACTCGCGAGCCTCTTCACCGATTATCTCCGCGCCTGCCGCGCCGACGAGCATGCGCTCTCCACCCTGCCACCCGGCCGCTTCCTGATGCCCGGCGATCTCGACGGCTCGCCGGCGCTCACCTTCTGCCCGCTCCCCGGCGCCGTTGCCGATGCGCCGTCCGGATCGCTCGGCCGCATGATGGCCCGCCGCTACGAGGCCTATAAATCGGTCGTGGTGAAGCCGTTCTTCCGCGATCACTTCGCCCGCCTCGACCGCCAGATCGTGCTCGTCGATGCGCTGAACGCGCTGAATGCCGGCCCTGCCGCGGTCGCCGATCTCTCGGCCGCGATGACGGAGATCCTCGGCGCCTATCGCCCCGGCGCCACGTCCTGGCTCGGCGGCCTGCTGACGCGGCGCATCGACCGCATCCTGATCGGCGCGACCAAGGCCGACCATCTCCACCATGCCGATCACGACCGCCTGGAGCGCATCCTCGGTCATCTCCTGGCGCCCGCCGTCACCCGTGCCGAGGCGGCTGGCGCGCGCGTCGAGATCGCGGCGCTCGCCTCGGTCCGCGCCACCCGCGAAGGCGTCGTCTCCAATGGCAACCAGAAATTGCCGTCGATCATCGGAACGCCGCTCGCCGGCGAGGTCTTCGATGGCGAGACCTATGACGGCAGGACCGAAATCGCGTTCTTTCCCGGCGACTTGCCGGACAAACCGGAATCGGCGCTCGAAGGCCTTGACTCAACCTCTCAAGCCGACGCGGCGCTCCGCTTCGTCCGCTTCCGTCCGCCGCAGCTGGAGCGCACCGCCGAGGGCATGAAGCTGTCGCTGCCGCATATCCGGCTCGACCGGGCTCTGGAATTCCTGATCGGGGATCGCCTGGCATGACGAGCGAACCGCCGCGCCGCCCCGCCGCCTTCCGCCTCGACGCCGCCCGCGTGACCGACGATCCGGAGGCGGCGGTGCGCCCCTCCGACCGGCCGGTCGTGCTGCGCGAGCCCGACGATCTGCCGCCACCGGTCGAACTGCCGCGCCCGCGCCGCCGCATCCGCTGGGCCGATATCCTGTTCTCGGGACTGGGCGTCCTCGTCACGCTCGGCATCGGCCTCGCCATCGACCGGCTGATCCGCGACCTCTTCGAACGCTATGAATGGCTCGGCTGGGTGGGGGTGGTCGCGGCCGCGGCGGCGTTGATCGCCGTGATCGCCATCGCCACCCGCGAGATCGCCGGCCTTGCGCGGCTGCGGCACATCAACCGCCTGCGCGACGATGCCGCCGCCGCCGCCCGCCGCGACGACGGCAAGGCGGCGCGCGCCGTGATCCGCGATCTCGCCGACCTCTACAAGGACCGCCCGGAAACGGCCAAGGGCCGCGCCGGTCTCGCCGCGCATGCGCAGGAGATCATCGACGGCCGCGATCTCATCGGCCTTGCGGAGCACGACCTCCTCGCCGCCTTCGACACGGCCGCGAAGAGCCTCGTGCTCTCGACGGCGAAGCGGGTGACGGTCGTGACGGCGATCTCGCCGCGCGCCGCCGTCGACGTACTCTTCGTGCTGATCTCGGCGCTGCGTCTGATCCGCCAGCTCGGCCAGCTCTATGGCGGCAGGCCCGGAACGCTCGGCTTCCTGCGTCTCGCGCGGCTGGTGATCGGCCATCTCGCCGTCACCGGCGGCATGGCGGCCGGCGATTCGCTGGTCCAGCAGGTGCTCGGCCACGGCCTCGCGGCGCGGCTCTCGGCGCGGCTCGGCGAAGGCGTCGTCAACGGCATCCTGACGGCGCGCATCGGCATCGCGGCGATCGATGTCTGCCGCCCCCTGCCCTTCCTCGCCGAGAAGCCGCCGGCCATGGGCGATTTCATCGCCGAACTGGCGCGGATCAATCCGGGCAAGACCCGCGGCGAGGACTGAGCCCGCGGCTCAGCGCGGCTTGTTCTCGCCGTCGAGGTGGCGGCCATAGTCGCGGTCGCGCTCGTCCTTCTGCTTGACGAGGTCCTCATAGGCCCGGCGCTGCTCTTCCGAGAGAACGACGCGCTTGACCACCGCCTTCTTGCGCGGCGGCTGCTTCATGTAGCGCTGGGGATCGTCTGCCATGCAATGCTCCGGCCTGATGCGGAGGGCAAACTATCCAAACGCGCTCGCCGAGGCGAGCCGCAACGCATCCGGCGGCGGAAATGACGCCGCGCTGGCGCAGCCGTGCAACAGCGAGGCTCAGGCGACGCCGAGCTTCTTCTGCAGGCTGGTCGAGGAGGTCGTGTACTGGAAGAGGATCTTCTTTTCCGGGAAGACGATGCGGCTGGCCGCCTGCGCCATCAGCGCCGCCTCGTGGAAGCCGGAGAGGATCAGCTTCAGCTTGCCCGGATACCAGTTGATGTCGCCGATCGAGAAGATGCCGGGCTCCGAGGTTTCGAACTTCTCGGTGTCGACCTTGATCAGGTTCTCGTGGAGGTTCAGCCCCCAGTCGGCGATCGGGCCGAGCTTCATGGTGAGGCCGAAGAAGGGCAGCATCCGCGTCGCCGGCAGATGATGCTCCTTGTCCTCGTTGTCGGTGATGACGGCATGCGTCATGTGGCCGTCCTCGCCCTTGAGGCCGGTGACCTGGCCGAAGACGAGCTTCAGCTGCCCGGCCTCGGCAAGGGCGCGCATCTTGTTGACGCTGTCGGGCGCGGCGCGGAAGGCATCGCGGCGATGCATCAGCGTGACGCTCTTGGCGAGCGGCTGCAGGTTGAGCGTCCAGTCGAGCGCCGAGTCGCCGCCGCCGACGACGAGGATGTCGTGGTCGCGGAAGGCTTCCATCTTGCGCACGGAATAGAAGACCGACCGGCCTTCGTAATCCTCGATCCCCGGCACCGGCGGGCGCTTCGGCTGGAACGAGCCGCCGCCGGCCGCGATGACGACGACCTTGGCTTGGAAGGTCTTGCCGGCATCGGTGGTGACGCTGAAGCGCCCGTCGTCGAGCTTGCCCACCGCCGCCACCATCTCGCCGAGATGGAAGGTCGGCGCGAAGGGCTTGATCTGCGCCATCAGATTGTCTGTGAGGCCCTGCCCGGTGATGATCGGGAAGCCCGGAATGTCGTAGATCGGCTTCTCGGGATAGAGCTCGGCGCATTGGCCGCCGGGTTTGTCCAGAATGTCGATCAGATGGCAGCGGACATCGAGCAGCCCGAGTTCGAAGACGGCGAACAGGCCGACAGGGCCCGCGCCGACGATGACGACGTCGGTTTCGATGGTCTCGCTCATGGATTGATCCGCAGCACGATCCGCAATGGAAGAAAGCGCGGTGAGCTTTAGCGGCTCGATTGCGGGCTGCAAAGCATGTTTGTGCTCAGGAACGGGCCCCTCGCGGAATTCGCTGCTCGCGAAGGCCGGTCAGCCCTGGCTCGCCGGGATGCGGACGATGAGCCCGTCCAGCGCGTCGCTGACGCGGATCTGGCAGGAGAGGCGCGAGTTCGGCTGCACGTCGCTGGCGAAATCCAGCATGTCCTCTTCCATCGGCTGCGGCTCGCCGGTGCGCTCGACCCAGGCCTCGTCGACATAGACATGGCAGGTGGCACAGGCGCAGGCGCCGCCGCATTCCGCCTCGATGCCGGGAACGGCGTTGCGCACCGCGTTCTCCATCACGGTCGTGCCGTTGCGGGCCTCGATGTCGAAAACGGTGCCGTCGAAGGTGATGTAGGTGATCTTGGCCATGGATGTCCGCGAGGATGAGGGGCCGATGACGCCGCCGATGATCGGTCCGCGCCTTGGCGCGATGTTCCCTGTGGCTCTAGACGATTTCGCGGCGGAGTGCCAAGCGGCGCGACGCCTCACCGGCCGGTGATCGCCGCCGTGAGGCGGTGAAGCGCGGCGCGGAGGGCGAGAAGCCCCGCCTCGTCGCCCGGGTCCGCCTCGATCGTCGCCGCGAGCGCCGCAACCTCGCCGCCGCCGATGGCGAGCGCAGCGCCGCGCAGGCGATGGGCGGCTGCCGACCGCTGTTCGGGCGCGACCTCGCCCGCCGCCAGTCGTCGCGCCTCCGGCAGGATGTCCGTCTCGAAGAGCGCGAGAAGATCGCCGACGAGCGCGGCATCGCCGCCGGCCCGGGCGCGGAGGTCGTCGAGATCGAGGATGGCGGGGTTCGGGATCGGTCTCTCCGGCGCGATCTGTGCCTCACGCCGGGCTCGTCCGGCCGGCTTGTTGCACTGCCCTCGCGCGCCGCCTTCACGCCGCCGCAGAGGCTGTTGAAAGCACGGACGAAGCGGCTGCGCTTCCTTGTATGCACTGCACGAATGTGTCAAAAGGGCAGTTGGTGGGCAAGGGTGCGGAGGCCAAATCCGACCGGTTTCGGGCGGAGTGCGGCGGACCGTGGTGACGGGGCTCGGACCTGTGGTCTCAAGCGTCGTCGTCCCGGCATCCTCGTGCTTTCGGCGAATCGTTCTCGCCGAAGCGGCCGGTGCAGTATCGAGTACGGACGCGAGGCTTAAAGAATGGTGAATACTCCGAAGTCCAAGGACCCGGCGGACGCAGTTCTCTCCGCCGTGGAGGAGGCTCTCCGGATCGATCCCGCCGCTTCGACAGCCGAGCACAACCGCGAGGGGCCGCAAAGCGGTCCGCGCGATCGCCGGCTCGAAATGCCCCGCATCAACGAGCCGCTGCGAGCCACCTCGCAGGCGCCCAACCAGCCGCCGCGCCGCGCCGATTCCCCGGCAGCGCGCAAGGCCGATGCTCCTCAGGCCGCGCCCCGTGCCGCCAAGGCGGACGCTCCCGCGACTCAGGCCGCATCCGAGGAGGCCGCGCCGCGCCAGCGCCGCTTCGAGCGCAAGGGCCGCCTCCCGGCCAATGACGATCGCCGCGTCGTCGGCGCCAGCCTTCCCGCCCGCCGCCCCTCGCGCCTCGTCTATCCGATCGCCGGTGCCGTCTCGATCCTCTGGATCGCGGGCATGCTCGCCATCCTGCAGGCGGCCGGTTTCGACATGTCGGCCGGCAGCATCAGCGCCGCGCAGATCGCCAATGTCGTGCTCGCCTTCGTGCTGCCGCTCGGCATCGTCTGGGGCATCGCGATCATGATCGCCCGCGGCCAGGAGATGCGGCTCGCGGCGCGCTCGATCTCGGATGTCGCTGCCCGCCTCGCCGAGCCGGAGAATGCCGCGACGGATTCCGTCGTGACGGTCAGCCAGGCGATCCGCCGCGAAGTCGCCGCCATGGGCGACGGCATCGAGCGGGCGCTTGCCCGCGCCAGCGAGCTCGAGCTCATGGTGCATAGCGAGGTCGCGGCGCTCGAGCGGTCCTATTCGGACAACGAGCTGCGCATGCGCGGCCTCATCGACGACCTCGCCAACCAGCGCGAGGCGATCGCAGTCAATTCCGAGCGCGTGCGCGCCTCGATCGTGGCGGCGCAGGAGACGCTCGCCAAGGATCTGCGCGATGTCGGCGACCAGCTCGCCGGCACGATGCTGCAGTCCGGCGCCCGCGTCACCGGCGCCATCGCCGAGAGCGGCGAGCAGCTCACCGTTTCGCTCGGCGCCGCCGGCGACGACATGATCGGCAAGTTGTCGAAGCGTGGCGACGACCTCGTGCAGCGCCTCAATGGCGCCGTCGGCGAGGTGACCGAGACGCTGGCGCGCACCGGCTCGGACGTGACCGAAGCGCTGCTTCTGAGGTCCGGCGAGATCAACGAGACGCTCGAGACCACCGGCCGCACCATGGCCGATACGGTCGCCGAGCGTGGCCGCGAGGTGAACGATACGCTCGCGCGCATCACCGACGAACTCGCCGCCGGCCTCGACCGCCGCACGATCGACATCACCCGCTCGATCGCGCTGACCGGCAACCAGGTCGCCGAGACCATCGCGCATCACACCCGCGAGGTGAATGCGGCGCTGAAGTCGAACGCCGAGAGCCTCATTGTCGACCTGACGCTGCGCGGCCAGGAGATTACCGACAAGCTCGACGAGACCGGCTCGCGCATCGGCGAGACGATCACGACCCGCGGCGACGACGTGACGAGCCGCATGGCCGCCACCGGCGACCGGCTGAACGACCTGATCGCCATCGACGGCAGCGCCCTCGCCGAGCGCCTCGCCGATGCCGGCGATACGATGTCGAACCTGATCGAGGCCCGGACGACCGCGCTGCGTGAGACGATCGACGCCGCCTCGACGGCGGTGAACGAGACCTTCGACGCCCGCTCGCAGGAGCTCACCGAGCGCCTCGCCCATGTCGGCAGCGAGGTCGCCAAGGCGATCTCCGCACGCGGCCTCAAGATCAACGAGACCATCGTCGCCTCGGGCACCGAGATCGCCGATACCATGGCCTCGCGTGCCGAGATGCTGCACGAGCGCTTCATCGCTGCGAGCCGCGAGGCGACCGAGACGATGGAGAGCCGCGGCACGGCCGTCTACGATCTCGTCATCTCGACCAGCCAGCAGCTGTCCGAGGCCATCGAGAGCCGCGGCACCGCCATTCACGAGCGCATGCTCGCGTCTGGCAATGAACTGGCCGGCACGATCGAGAGCCGCGGTGCCGAGCTGCATGATCGCATCGTCACCTCCGGCTCGCGCCTCGCCGACGAGATCGCGACCCGCGCCGACGAGGCGCATGCCCGCATCGTCGCCTCGGGTTCCAGCCTTGCCGAGGAGATCGCCAGCCGCGCCGACGAAGCCCATGCGCGGATCGTCGCGTCCGGCTCCAGCCTCGCCGACGAGATCGCGACCCGTGCCGACGAGGCGCATGGCCGCATCGTTTCGACGGGTGTCGGCATCGCCGAGGAGATCGCGGCCCGCGCCGAGGCCATCCACGAGCGCATCGTCGCCTCGGGTAGCGGCCTCGCCAGCGAGATCGAGAGCCGCGCCGAGGCCGCCCATGGCCGTATCGTGACCTCCGGCACCAATCTCGTGAACGAGATCGAGAGCCGTGCCGGCGCCGCGCATGAGCGCATCGTCGCCTCGGGCTCGGGCCTCGTGAACGAGATCACCAGCCAGGCCAGCGCCGTGCACGAGCATATCGTGGCGTCGGGCTCCAGCCTCGCCAGCGAGATCGAGAACCGCGCCAATACGGTGCACCAGCGCATTCTCGCCTCGGGCGAGACGCTGATCGGCGACATCGCCGGCCAGATCGGCACGGTGCATGCCCAGGTCGTGACCTCTGGCTACAATGTCGCCAACGAGATCGAGAACCGCGCCAACACGGTGCATGAGCGCATCGTCGCGTCGGGCTCGGCCTTCGTGTCGGAAATCACCGGCCAGGTCGAGGCCGTCCATGAGCGTATCGTCGCCACCGGCGGCGACATCGTCGGCACCATCGAGAGCCGCGCCACGGCGCTGCACGGCCAGATCCTCGCTTCCGGCGAGCAGCTCGTCACGGACATCGCCGACCAGATCGGCGCGGTGCATGAGCAGATCGTGACCGCCGGCGGCGGTCTCGCCGAGGACATCGCGAGCCGCGGCGGCGCCGTCCATGCCGAGATCGTCGCCTCCGGCGAGCGGCTGGCCTCGGAGATCCGCAGCAGCGCGGCCTCCGCCCATCAGGAGATCGTCTCGTCGGGCTATCGCCTCGCCGAGGAGATCGAGCAGCGCGGCAATGCCGTGCACGAGCGCATCGTCGGCTCGGGCACCACGCTCGCCGACGAGATCGAGAGCCGCGCCAACGAAGCGCATGAGCGCCTCGTCGCCTCGGGTTCGGGCCTCATCGGCGAGATCACCGGCCGCGCCACCTCCGTGCACGAGGAGATCAGCCGTACCGGTATCGAGCTCGCCCGCGCCATCGAGGAGCGTGGCACCTCGGTCCACCAGCAGATCGTCGCCTCCGGGACGACGCTCTCCGAGGAGATCGCCGCCCGCGCCGGTGCCGCCCATGAGGAGGTCAGCCGCACGGGCGACGCCCTCGCCCGCGCCATCGAAGAGCGCGGCACGGCCCTGCATCAGCAGATCCTCGCCTCGGGCAGCACGCTCTCCGGCGAGATCACGGCGCGCGCCAATGCCGCCCATGCCCAGATCGTCGCGGCCGGCACCTCGATCGTCGAGGAGATCGACAGCCGCACCGACGCCGCCCAGCAGCGGCTGATCGCCACCGGCAGCGCGACCGCCGAGGAGATCGACACCCGCGCAGGCGCCATCCATGACCGGATCGTCGCGGCGGGGACCTCGCTGATCGACGAGATCGCCGGCCAGGCGAGCGCCACTCATGCCCGCATCGTGACCTCCGGCGTCGAACTCGCCGAGGACATCCAGGGCCGCGCCGACGCCGCGCATCAGCGGATCGTCGAAACCTCGAGCCGCTTCGGCGATCTCATCGACGACCGCGGCCAGGCGCTGGCCACCGGTCTCGACGAGCGCTTCGCCGCGCTGCGCGACATCATCGAGGTCCGCGGCCCCGAACTGGTCACGCGCTTCGCCGATCGCGCCAACCTGCTCGACGGCGCCCTCGCCGATCGCGTGGGCCGCTTCGGCGAGACGATGGAGCAGTCGCTGGCCGCCGCCGCCGGCATCATCGACGACCAGGCCCGCCGGCTCGGCGAGACGATCGACGGCCGCACCGGCGAGATCAACCGCGTCCTGACGGATCGCAGCCGCGAGATCGCAGAGACCATCGCCGCCGGCCAGACCGAGCTCAACGCCGTCGTCGACGAGCGGCTGGCCGATCTTTCCGGCCGCCTCGCCGATCGCACCGACGCCCTCGCCGCCATGCTGGCCGAGCGCACCGACGCCATCAAAGAGACGCTCGGCCGCCACGCCATCGCGGCGACCGAGACGCTGGACGCCAGCGCCGCCGCCATGGAGAACGCGCTGGCCGCCCGACTCAGCGACATCTCCGCGACGCTCGTCCGCGAGTCGGCCC
>CAWZZK010000210.1:0-3500 GCA_963966455.1 Kaistia sp.
CGGCGTGTCGGCGAAGCTCTTGGCGAGCTCGACGGCGAGGTCCTTGTTCGGCGAGAAGGCGGTGACGCCGTAGCCGATGCCGCCGGCGAGCGGCAGCTTCAGCGATCCGTCGCCGCCCGCGACCGGCGGCATGACATAGACGCCCACCTTGTCGGCGCCGAGGAATTCGTCGAACTCCTTCCAGTGCGCGACGTCGGAGATGAGGCCGATCGTATTGGCGTTCTCGCCGCGCTCGAAGCTCTCATATTCGTCCATGAACTTGGCGGTCGAGTTGGCGCCCTCGGCGTACCAGCCGTCCTTGTTGGTCTCGACGAAGGCCTCGACGATCGCCTTGACCTCGGGGCTCGACCATTTGAGGTCGCCCTTGGTCCAGGCGTCCTGCTGCGCCTTGGTCCAGCCATTGGCGGCCACGGCCGAGAGGAAGAAGTCGGCGCCGAAGCCTTCCTTGTTGCCAAGCGCGAAGCAGGTCGTGCCGGAGGCCTTCAGCTTGGTGCAGATGTCCTTGAGCTCGGCCCAGTTCTGCGGCGCCTTCGCCGGGTCGAGCCCGGCCTTCTGCCAGAGATCCTTGTTGTAATAGACGGCGAAGCCCTGGATCGAGATCGGCACGGCATAGGCGCCGCCATCGGCGCCGGTGAACTCGTCCCAACCGGCGATCCGGCCCTTGATGTCGGCGATCTTGTCATCGAGCTTCAAGAGCGCGGCGGTGCGCTCCTTGGTCTGCGAGCCGCCATGCACGAGCACGACGTCAGGCCCCTGCCCGGCCGAGATCGCGGTGCCGAGCAGCGTGTAGTACTGGTCATGCGGCTGCATGACATATTTCACGGTGACGCCCGGATGCGCGGCTTCGAAGTCCTTCTTCACGGCCTCGTAATAGGGCTGCGTCGTCGGATCGCCCGACTTCCAGTCCCAGACGGTCAGCGTCGTATCGGCATGGGCCGAACCGAGCGTGACGGCCATGACGGCGAGCATGGTTCCGGCGCGCAGCGCCGTCGAAAGCGATGTCATGGTCCTCTCCTCCCTCACGAAAACGGCATGGCGCGCGCCGCCTCCCGCGGCGCGCGGTAATCAGCGCGGCAGGCGCGGATTGAACGGCGCCGGCGGCAGCGCGGCGATATCCATCACGTCCGGCACGGCATGGGCGCGGCGCGCCTCTTCCGAGAGCACCAGTCCATGGCCGGGCCTCTCCGGCGCATAGGCATAGCCGTCGCGGATCTCGATCGGCTCCTCGACGAGATGGTCGAAATTCTGGAACGAGTATTCCAGCCATTCGACCTCGGGCAGCGCGATGGCCATGTTGATGCCGATCTCCAGCATCGAATTGCCGAGGCTGACCGGGATGCCATATTCGGCGGCGAGCCAGCCGATGCGCATCACTTCCGAGACATGGCCGTGGACATTGATCATGTCCGTGCCGCGCGCCTCCATCAGCGCCCGTTTGCCGGATGCGTCGAAATATTCGCCCGAATTCACCAGCGTGAACGGGCAGCCGGCGCGGATCATCTTCAGCCCTTCGAAATCGAAGCGCAGGCACGGGTCCTCGATCCACAGGATGTCGAAGCCGGCCTTGTTGATGATGTTGAGGCGGCGGACGGCCTCCTGTGGCGACCAGCCCTCATTGGCGTCGATCATGATCGCCTGCGGCTTGCCGACCGTCTTCACCAGGAGATCGAGCCGGTGCAGGTCGCGCTCGATGTCGGGATGGCCGACCTTGATCTTGAAGGCCGTGTAGCCGACCGAGGCGGCATGCGCGAAGAGCGCGCAATAGTCCTCGTCCGAGAGATGATAGTCGAGGCCGCTGGCATAGGCCTTCACGCGCGGCTTGGTGCCGCCGAGCAGCTTCCAGAGCGGCAGACCGAGTTGCTTCGCCGTCAGGTCCCAGACCGCCTGGTCAATGCCCTCGCCGAAGGGCAGCGAGGCGCCGCGGATATTGCCGCCGCGCGGCCGGCGCACGCGATGCGCCAGCGCCGCCGGGTCCTCGCCCTCGAGGCTCGGCCAGATCTCGGCGCGGAAGATGCGCTCGATCTCGGCCAGCGCCGGCAGCGGGTTGAACAGCGAGAAGACGAAGCCGAGACCGGTGAGTCCCGTGTCCGAGATGAGCTCCAGCGTCGCCACATTGGCATGGGCGATCTTCACCTGGCTGTCGCCGATGACGCGGTCGCGCGCAAACTGGAAACGGGTCAGTCGATAATCGACGATGCGCATGATATGAGTCGCTGATCCATCAATCGCGGGATTTGATATGCCACGCAGGCAATCTGATAGATCAGAAGAGAGCGCGCCGCAAGCGCCCGCCGAGGCCTCGGAGCGTCCCGATCGCGAGGCGGCGACGCTGTCGCTCTCGGAGATCGCCTATCAGCGCATTCTGGAAATGCTGTTCGAGCGCCGCCTGCCGGCCGGGGCCTTCGTCTCGCAGAGCGATCTCGTCGCCATCATCGGCGTGCCGGTGGCGCCGCTCCGCGATGCCTTGCGCGTCCTGCAGACGGAAGGCCTCCTCACCATCCATCCGCGCTCCGGCATCCGCTTCCTGAAGCCGGATTTCGAGTTCGCGCGCCACACCTACCAGTTCCGCCAGGTGCTGGAGCGGCCGGCGGTGCGGGTCTTCGCCGAACTGGCGCCCATCGAGCGCATGCAGTCGATCCGCATCCGCCACGAGGCGGCGATCGCGCTGCTCGAGGCGACCGGCTTCACGGCAGAGGTCGCGGCCGAGGCGGTGGCACTCGACGCGCTGCTGCATTTCGAGATCATCGGCGCGCTCGGCAATCCGCTGATCGAATCGACCTATCGCCGCATCCACAACTACCTGCAGCTGATCCGGCTCGACCGGACGCTGTCCGCACCGATCGTGCTCCGGACGCTGCGCGAGCATCTCGACCTCCTCGACGCCTGCCTCGCGCGCGATGCCGACCGCGCCGAAGCCTCGCTGCAGGCGCATTTCACGCAGGCGCTCCAGCGCACCATGGGGATCTTCTGATGCCGGATAATCCCACCGTCACAAGGATGGGGATGGTCATCGGCATCCGCCCGGAGCGGATCGCAGAGTACAAGCGCCTGCATGCCGAGGGCTCGGCCGAGGTCAATCGCCTGCTTTCCGAATGTGGCGTGCGCAACTATTCGATCTATCTGCGCGAGCCGGAGAACCTGCTCTTCGGATACTGGGAATATCACGGCGCCGACTGGCCCGCCGACGCCGAGCGCCTCGGCCGCGAACCGGCGGTGCGGGAATGGCTCGCCCTGACCGACCCCTGCCAGCAGCCCCTAGCCTCCGCGAAGGACGGCGAATGGTGGGCGATGATGGAAGAGGTGTTCCACCTCGATTAGGGGCAGAGCGGCCGAGATCCTGAAGCGGTTCGGCCTTGACGCCCCCTCCCTAACCCTTGTGTGTAGTGAGGAGATGCGCGTTGATGATCTGACGCGCGGGGTCTGCCCGGCGAGCCCGTCCCGACCCTTGGCGCGAGAGCCTTTGCTCGACGCCGTGGGGGAGCAAGGGGCCGCCGGGCAGC
>CAWZZK010000211.1:0-10225 GCA_963966455.1 Kaistia sp.
TGCAGCAATTATGTTTGCTGTCGCACCGAACTAATTTACAGAGTCCGACATAATCGGACCAGAGGGAGGTTCGCGATGCCCGACAACGATCCCGCTCCGCCCCGATCCGCGACCGGCGCATCTCCCCATGCGCCATCGCCCGCGCCCCGTTCGCCGCATCTCCCTCCTCCGGCGGCGGACGGGGCGGGCGACCTGCTGCTCGCCGCGACCAGCGTCGCCAAGTCCTATGCGGGCGTGCCGGCGCTGACCGATGGCCGCATCCAGCTGAAGCGCGGCAGCGTGCATGCGCTCTGCGGCGGCAACGGCGCCGGCAAGTCGACCTTCCTCTCCATCCTCATGGGCCTGCAGCGCGCCGATTCCGGCTCGATCCTCGTCAAGGGCCGGCTCGTGCACTACGCCTCGGCCGCCGAGGCGCTGGCCGACGGCATCGCGATCATCACGCAGGAGCTCTCGCCCGTCCTCGACATGACGGTGGCCGAAAACATCTATCTCGGCCGCGAGCCGCGCCGCGGCGGCTGGTTCGTCGACCGCGCGAAGATGGACAGCGATGCCGCCGCTCTCTTCGCGCGGCTTGGCTTCGACATCGATCCGAAGCTTCGCATGCGCGAGCTCTCCGTCGCCCGCATCCAGCTCGTCGAGATCGCCAAGGCGATCAGCCGCGACGCCGAGATCCTGATCATGGACGAGCCGACCTCGGCGATCGGCGAGAAGGAGACGGCCACTTTCTTCAAGGCGATCCGCGGTCTCTCGGCGTCGGGTGTCGGCATCATCTATGTCTCGCACCGCCTGACCGACATCTTCCAGATCGCCGACAGCTACACCGTCTTCCGCGACGGACGCTTCGTCGAGAGCGGCGCGCTCGCCGATATCGACCGCCAGCGGCTGATCGCGCTCATCGTCGGCCGCGACCTCCGCGATGCCGACCAGCGCGCCAGCACCGCGCGCCCCGAGCCGATGATCGAGATGCGCGGCTTCTCGCGCGCCGGCCAGTTCGCCGACATCTCGCTGAAGATCGCGCGCGGCGAGATCCTCGGCCTCTACGGGCTGATGGGCGCCGGGCGCAGCGAATTCGCCAATGCCGTCTATGGCAACCAGCCGAAGGACAGCGGCGAGGTGCTGATCGAGGGCCGGCCGGTCGAGATCCGCGCGCCCTCGGACGCGCTCCGGAACGGCATCGCCATCGTCACCGAGGACCGCAAGGAGACTGGGCTCGTCCTTTCCTCCTCGGTCTCGGACAATATCGTCATCGCGGCGCTCGCCCGCTTCTCCCGCCTCGGTTTCGTCGACGGCCGCAAGGTCGCCGGCGCCGTCGAGAAGGAGATCGCCGCCTTCCGCATCCGCACCGCCTCGCGCCATCTACCGGTCCAGAGCCTTTCCGGCGGCAACCAGCAGAAGGTGGTTCTGGCGCGCTGCGTCGAGACCGAGCCGCGCATTCTCATCTGCGACGAGCCGACCCGCGGCATCGACGAAGGCGCGAAGCGCGAGGTCTATGCCTTCCTCTCGGCCTTCGCGGCGGCCGGCAATGCCGTGCTGCTGATCTCGTCCGAGATCCCCGAGATCCTCGCCAATGCCGACCGCATCGCGGTGTTCCGGCGCGGCCGCATCGCCGGCGAACTCTCCGCCGCCGAGGCGACGCAGGACGCGCTCGTCCATCTCGCGAGTTGACCGAACAACCAGAAGAACGCGCCACGGGAAACGCCGATGTCCGATCTCTCCGCCTCGACCGTCTCCGCCGACACCCGCGGCCGCGCCCTCGGCCGCTTCCTGTCGCGCTACGGGATCCTGATCTCCTTCCTGATCCTGTTCGTGATCCTCTCCTTCGCCCATCCGAACTTCCTGTCGACGGGCAACATCACCAATGTGCTGCGCCAGGTGTCGATCAACGGCATCCTCGCCATCGGCATGACCTTCGTCATCCTGACCGGCGGCATCGACCTCTCGGTCGGCTCGACGCTGGCGGTGGCGGGCGTTGTCGCCGGCAGCCTCGTGACGGGCGGCGAGCCCTTCAATCCGGCCGTCGCCTTCCTCGCCGCGATCGTGGTCGGCGGCCTCGTCGGCACGGTGAACGGCACGCTGGTCGCCCGCTTCGGCGTCCCCGCCTTCGTGGCGACGCTCGGCATGCTCTCGATGGCGCGCGGCGCGACGCTGCTCTACAGCGACGGCCGCCCGATCCCCAACCTCTCCCCGGCCTTCCGCTGGCTGGGGCAGGGCTTCGTCGCCGGCGTCCCGGTTCCGGTCATCATCTTCCTCGCCGTCTTCGTCGTCGCCTGGATCGTGCTGCGCTTCACCGTCTATGGCCGCTGGGTCTATGCGGTCGGCGGCAATGTGAAGAGCGCGCGCACCGCCGGCATCCCGACCCGCAGCGTCATCTTCTCGGTCTATCTGCTGATGGGCGCGCTGGCCGGCCTCGCCGGCGCGATCCTCACGGCGCGCACCACCTCGGCGCTGCCTCAGGCCGGCCTCGGCTACGAACTCGACGCCATCGCGGCGGTCGTCATCGGCGGCACCTCCCTCACCGGCGGCCTCGGCTCGGTCGGCTACACGCTGATCGGCGCGCTGATCATCGGCATCATCTCGAACGGCCTCGATCTGATGGGGGTCTCGTCCTACTACCAGCAGGTCATCAAGGGCGCGATCATCGTCGTCGCCGTCCTCGTCGACCGCTCCCGCCACATGAATCCGTAAGGATCCGCGCGCCCGTCCGGGCTCGCGGCCGTGCGTCCTCGTCTTCCAAGAAGCCATGATCCAAGGGAGGAACCCGAAATGGCACGCTCTACCCTGACCCGCCGCACGCTCGCGGCGCTCGCCGGCGCCGGCCTCGCGGCGCTCGCCGTCGGCGCGGCCCATGCCGATGCCGCCAAGCCGCGCATCGCCGCCGTGGTGCAGAGCCTCGACACCGAGTTCAACGTGCTGTGGGCCAATGCCGCCAACAGCCACCCGCTGGTCAAGGACGGCACGGTGACGCTCACCGTCCTCGACGGCCGCATGGACGCGCTGACGCAGTCGAACCAGTTCGACACGGCGATCAGCGAGAAATATGACGCGATCATCTTCGTGCCGGTCGACATCAATGCCGGCAACGATCCGGTCGAGCGCGCCAAGGCCGCCGGCGTGCCGGTGATCGGCTCCAACACGCTGATCTCCAACACCGATCTCTACAACGCCTACATCTCCTCGAACGACGTCGAGGCCGGCAAGATCCTGGCGAAGTCGGTGTTCGACAAGATGGGCGGCAAGGGCAATGTCGTCATCGTCGAGGGCATGATCGGCCAGTCGGCGCAGGTGCAGCGCCTCGAAGGCATCGAGGCGACGCTGAAGGACTATCCGGACATCAAGGTCCTGGAGCAGAAGACCGCCAACTGGTCGCGTGCCGAGGCGCTCTCCCTCGTCGAGAACTGGCTGACGGCCCATCCGGACCAGATCCAGGGCATCATCGGCGAGAATGACGAGATGGCGATCGGCGCCCTCGAGGCGGTCAAGGCGCATGGCCTCGACCCGAAGAAGATCCCGGTCGCCGGCGTCGACGGCGTCACCGATGCGCTGCTCGCCGTGCAGCGCGGCGAGATGATGTCGACCCTGCAGGATGCCGATGCGCAGGCCCAGGGCGCCATCGACCTCGCGCTCGGCGTGGTGCGCGGCGCCGACTACAAGCCGCAGGCCAAGGTCTGGGACGTCAATGGCGGCCAGCTCGGCTGGGACGGCGGCAAGCAGAAGCAGTATTCCGTGCCGTGGGTCCCGGTGACGGGCGACAATGTCGAGGCGCTTCTCGCGATGCGCAAGACTCAGTAAGCAAGACTCAGTAAGCAAGACGCAGTAATCAGATCGCAGACCAAGGCGATCACGACGACAGGCGGCGAGGCGGGGTTTCCCGCCCTGCCGCGACCCGAGGCGGAGGGGCCTCGACCGACCATCCCGCGCTCGTCGCCCAGCATTGCTCAGGCCCCCGCATCGTGGCTACTCCGCAGTCCGTCCGCTACCTGAACGAGATCCGTGCGCTCAACGCGCTGTTCCGCACCGGCGGCATGAGCCGTGCCGATCTCGCCCGCGCCCTCGGCCTCAACCGCTCCACCACCGGCAACATCATCGCCAATCTGATGGCGGACGGCATGGTCGTCGAGCGCACCGACCTGCCGCGCGGCGACAGCCCGCAGCGCACCGGACGGCCCGGCATCCATATCGAGCTCGATGCCGGCGGCGCCTATTTCCTCGGCGCCGAGATCGGCGTCGACCGGCTGACCGTGGTGGCGACCGACATGGCCGCCCGCGAGATCCGCCGCGAGACGATCGCCTATCCGACCTTCGAGAGCGCGCCCGACGCGGTGTCGGACCGCATCGTCGCGATGATCGCGACCGTCATCGAATCGCTGCCGAATGCCGAGCGCGTGCGCGGCGTCTGTGTCGGCCTGCCGGCGCTGCTCGACGAGGGCCGCGTCATCAACGCGCTCATCATCGGCTGGCGCGACGTGCGGCTGAAGGAGATGCTCTCCGAGCGCCTCGCGCGCCGCCTGCCGGGCCGGGAGCTCCTGGTCGTCGTCGAGAACGACGCCAACGCCTTCGCCATCGCCGAGACCTATCGCGAGACGGCGCACCGCTCCGAGACCGTCGCCTTCCTGCTCATCGAGAACGGCGCCGGCGGCGGCGTCGTCATCGGCGGCCGGCTCTTCCGCGGCTCGGCCGGGCTTGCCGGCGAATTCGGCCAGCTGGTGGTCGGCGGCGAGGGCTTCTTCGTCGGCCGCCACAAGCCGGGCCATCTCGAAAGCTATATCGGCAAGGATGCGCTGGTCGCCCGCTACCGCGCCAATGGCGCCGCCGCCGGCGACGACCTCGACCGTTTCCTCGCGGCGCTCGCGGCGGGCGAGGCCATGGCGCGGCGCACGGCGTCCGAATGGGGCCGCCGGCTCGCGATCGGCCTCGTGCAGCTCACCAGCGTGCTCAATCCCGGCGCCATCATCCTCGGCGGCTCCGTGGCACCGGTGTTCCGCCATGTCGCCGGCGAGGTCGAGGCCGCCATGCGGCGCGAATTTCTCGAAGGCTTCCCGATGCCGCGCATCGAGGTCTCGGCGCTCGGCATCGAGGGCCCGGCGCTCGGCGGCGCCTTCATCATGCACCAGCGCATGTTCTCGATCGACGAACGCGCGATCTATGCCAGCGAACAGCCGCTGACGCTGTTCCGTAGCTGAGGGAAGAAACATGGACGGACCCGTCGTCACGATCGGCGAGATCCTGGTCGAGATCATGGCCACCACGCTCGGCGACGGCTTCCTGGAGCCGCAATCGCTGATCGGGCCGTTCCCGAGCGGCGCGCCGGCGATCTTCATCGACCAGGTCGGCAAGCTCGGTGCGCCGGCGGCCATCGTCTCGGCGGTCGGCGACGATGATTTCGGCACCCTCAATCTCGACCGGCTCCGCCGGGACGGCGTCGATGTCTCGGCGGTCGCAGTGCTGCCCGGCGCCGCCACCGGCAGCGCCTTCGTCCGCTACCGCGCCGATGGCAGCCGCGCCTTCGTCTTCAACATGCGCGACAGCGCCGCCGGCAAGATCGCCGCGACGGCGGAGGCCAAGGCAGTCCTCGCCGGCGCCGCGCATCTCCATGTCATGGGCTCGGGCCTGCCGATCCCGGCCGTGCATGGCATGATCTTCGCCACCATCCCCGCGCTCAAGGCGCGCGGCGGCACCATCTCCTTCGACCCCAACGTCCGCCGCGAGACGCTGCGCGACGCGGAGGGCAGGGCGGCTTTCGACCGTGTGCTCGCGGTGACCGATCTCTTCCTGCCCTCGGGCGAGGAGCTGGCGATGTTCGCCGAGGGCGCCGGCGAGGCGGAAGCCGTGGCGCATCTCCTCGCCGCCGGCGTGAAGGAGATCGTGCTGAAGCGCGGCGCGGCCGGCGCCAGCCATTTCGGCCGCGACGGGCGCACCGACATGCCCGGCTTCGCCGTCGAGGAGGTCGACCCGACCGGGGCGGGCGACAGTTTCGGGGCCACTTTCCTCGTGGCGCGGCGGGCGGGGCTACCGGTCGATCGCGCGCTCCGCTATGCCAACGCGGCCGGCGCGCGGACGGTGACGATCAAGGGGCCGATGGAAGGCACCTCGACCTTCGCCGAGCTCGACGCCTTCATCGCCGGCGCGACCGTCAGGAGCCCTTGATGTCCGATTTCATCCGCGATCTGCCGAAGGCCCGCCGCGACGGGCGCCGCCTCGCCATCACCTCGGTGTGCTCGGCGCATCCGGACGTGATTCGCGCCACCTTCCGCCATGGTCGGGCAGGCGAAGGGCCGGTGCTGATCGAGGCGACCTGCAACCAGGTCAACCAGGACGGCGGCTATACCGGCATGCGGCCGGCTGATTTCCGCCGCTTCGTCCTCGCCATCGCGGCCGAGGAGGGTTTCGCGCCGGAACGGATCATCTTCGGCGGCGATCATCTCGGCCCCAATCCGTGGAAGAAGAAGCCGGCCGAGGAAGCGATGGCCAAGGCCGAGGCGATGGTGGCCGCCTTCGTCGCCGCCGGCTTTTCCAAGATCCATCTCGACGCCTCGATGGGCTGCGCCGGCGAACCGGAAGCGCTCGACGACGCGACGACGGCGCATCGCGCGGCGCGCCTCGCCGCCGCCGCCGAGGCCGCCGCGCGCGAGGCCGGCCTGCCGCCGCCCGTCTATGTGATCGGCACCGAAGTGCCGACGCCGGGTGGCGCCACCCATGCGCTCGATCATCTCGAGCCGACGACGCCGGAGGCCGTGAAGAAGACGATCGCCACGCATCGCGACATCTTCTTCGCCGCCGGTCTCGAGGCGGCCTATGAGCGCGCGATCGGCATCGTCGTCCAGCCGGGCGTCGAGTTCGGCCATGAGAGCGTCGTTGCCTATCAGCCGGAGCGCGCCCGCGCGCTGGTCGCGGTGCTGGAGAACGAGCCGGGCTTCGTCTTCGAGGCGCATTCGACGGATTACCAGCCGGTCGACCGCCTCGCGGCGCTGGTCTCCGACGGCTTCGCGATCCTGAAGGTCGGGCCCGGCCTCACCTTCGCGCTGCGCGAGGCGCTTTACGGCCTCGACTGCATCGCCGCCGAGCTCGACCCCGCCTATGGCGGCCGCCGCCTCGCCGCCGCCATGGAGGCGCTGATGCTGGCCGAGCCGGGCAACTGGCAGAGCCACTATCCGGGAACGGCGGAAGAGCAGCACGTACTCCGCCACTACTCCTATTCGGACCGCATCCGATATTACTGGCCGCATCCCGACGCCGAGCGGGCGGTGGCGGCGCTCTATGCGGCGCTCGACGGCCGCGTCATTCCCGAGACTCTGGTGTCGCAGTTCCTGCCGCGCGCGGCCGGCGCCGGACCGCTCGACGCGCATGGTCATGTCCTCCACGCCGTCGAGCGCGTGCTGGAGGATTACGCCGCCGCGATCAGGGGATGAGCAGGCGCCGGCGGCGAGGCCGCCGGACACTTCGCATCGAGGCGCCCTACTGGCAGCCCTTGGCGGCCATCGCCTGGCTGATATCGGCCCGCTGGCGCGAGCTCGACGGCCGTGGACCGGTCGTCACGCCGCCACCGCCGCCGAGCGGAACATTGATCGAGACATTGTCGGAATTGCCGCTGCCGAAGGTCTGCTGCTGCTGGCGGCGGGCCCAGGAGGCGTCGGAGGCGGCACTGCGCGCGGCGGCCTCGAGCTCGGCGCAGCTCATCTGTGCATAGTCGCCGCTCGCCGCGGCGGCCGAGCGCGGCGGCGGGGTGTCGGCACTGGTGCAGGCCGCGAGCGCCGCAAGCGGCAGGATCGCGAGGATGGTGAGGCGCATGGTTGTTTTCCTCCCGTCTTGAGAAGCGCCATATGACGCGCGGCCGATGCCGAGCGCAAGGCGGCGGCGTTCAGAGCGCTGCGCGGGTCAAATGCATTGTCGGTTCAGACGCATTTCTTGGCCTTGCGCACATCGCTGAGTGCCCATTGCTCGCCCTTGAGCCGCCCGACCTCGGCGCCGATGTCCTGGCCGCTCATCGTCGCGACGGGAACGCCGATCAGGAAGCCGCTCACCGCGTCGCTGGTATAGGCGCGCTTCTGCTTCTCGGTCGCCTTGGCGAGTGCGGCGTCGGTCTCCGCGGCCTTGGCGTTCAGCGCCTTGCAGTTCATGCCCTGAAAGGCGAGGCTGTTCACATAGGTCGGATCGATGCGGTCCGGCGAGCGCGCGCTGGTGCAGGCGGCGAGCGGCGGCAGCAGCGCCGCCACGATCAAAAGGTTCGTCTTCATCGGCATGGCTCCGGCCTCTGACTGAACTCAAGAACACGCTGGCCCCCGCCGCGGTTTCCCGCGAAAGCCGGCCGAAGACGAGGCTTGTCCGGACCCGGTTAGGGAAGTGCGAACGGCGCCGTTCGCATTGTCGCGGACGGGCGGATTGCTCGCCTCGCCTATGCTTTTCCTATGCGGCGCCCGCCCGGCCGCGCTCGAATCCCTATGCCGCGCTGCCGATACTCCCGCCATCGGACGACTGCCTCGTGGCGGTGACCGATGCCGCGCCGCGACCCCTCGCGCGCGGCAACCCTGAGATGGCTTCGGACATGCTCGATATTCTCCTCCCCGCGCTCGCCCTCGGCTGCTTCGGCGTGGCGATCCTCTATGCCCGCGCCGCGGCCGGCTTCTGAAGAAGGCTCACCCGAAATGATGCTCGACTACTGGCTGGGCGGGGCGGTGACGCTCGTCGTCCTCGCCTATCTGACGCTGGCGCTTCTGCGCCCCGAGCGCTTCTAGGAGGCCGCCATGACAGTGAATGGCGGGCTCCAGATCGCCCTTTTCGTCGCGCTCGTGCTGGCGCTGACGCGGCCGCTCGGCGGCTACATGACCCGCGTCTTCACCGGCGAGCGGACATGGCTCTCGCCCGTGCTCGGCCCCGTCGAGCGCGGCTTCTATCGTCTCGCCGGCACCTCGGAGCGCGAGGACCAGCATTGGCTCGTCTATGTGGTGGCGATGCTCGTCTTCAACGCCGCCGGCTTCCTGCTGCTCTATGGGCTGCAGCGAGCGCAGGGCGCGCTGCCCTTCAATCCGCAGGGCATGGGCGCGGTGCCGGAGGCGCTCGCCTTCAACACGGCGGTCTCCTTCGTCACCAACACCAACTGGCAGAACTATGGCGGCGAGGGGACCATGTCCTATCTCGTCCAGATGGCCGGCCTCGCGGTGCAGAACTTCCTCTCCGCGGCCACCGGCATCGCGCTCGCCGTCGCGCTCATCCGCGGCTTCGCCCGGCGCGAGGCGCATGCGGTCGGCAATTTCTGGGTCGATATGACCCGCGCCACGCTCTATGTGCTGCTGCCGTTCTCGATCCTCCTGACGATCTTCCTCGTCTGGCAGGGCGTGCCGCAGACGCTCGGTCCCTCCGTCGAGGCGACGACGCTCGAAGGCGCGAAACAGGTGATCGCGCTCGGGCCGATGGCCTCGCAGATCGCCATCAAGATGCTCGGCACCAATGGCGGCGGCTTCATGAATGCCAATGCCGCGCATCCCTTCGAGAACCCGACGGCGCTCTCCAACCTCGTGCAGATGGTCGCGATCTTCGCCATCGGCGCGGCGCTGACCAATGTCTTCGGCCGCATGGTCGGCAACGAGCGCCAGGGCTTCGCGCTCCTCGCCGCGATGGGCGTGCTCTTCGCGGCGGGCGTCGTCGCCTGCTACGCGGCGGAAGCCTCCGGCAATCCGCTCGTCCATGCGCTCGGCATCGCCGGCGGCAACATGGAAGGCAAGGAGGTCCGCTTCGGCATCGCGCTTTCCTCGCTGTTCGCCGTGGTCACGACCGCCGCCTCCTGCGGCGCCGTCAACGCCATGCATGACAGCTTCACCGCGCTCGGTGGCATGATCCCGATCATCAACATGGAGCTCGGCGAGATCATCGTCGGCGGCGTCGGCGCCGGCCTCTACGGCATCCTGCTCTTCGTCGTGATCGCCGTGTTCATCGCCGGTCTGATGGTCGGCCGCACGCCGGAATATATCGGCAAGAAGATCGAGGCCCGCGAGGTGAAGCTCGCCCTGCTGGCGCTCCTGATCCTCCCCCTCGCCATGCTCGGCTTCACGGCCATCGCGACCGTGCTGCCCTCGGCGGTGGCCTCGATCGCCAATCCCGGCCCGCACGGCTTCTCCGAGATCCTCTACGCCTATACCTCGGCAGCGGCCAATAACGGCTCGGCCTTCGGCGGGCTCACCGGCAATACCGACTGGTACAACATCACCCTCGGCATCGCGATGTTCGTCGGCCG
>CAWZZK010000212.1:0-4441 GCA_963966455.1 Kaistia sp.
AGATGCTCCCCCACCTTGGCGATGGCCTTGTCGTTGATGAGCGGGCCCTGCGTGACGCCGGCCTCGACGCCGTTGCCGACCTTGAGCTTGGCGACCGCCGCCGTCAGCTTCTCGACGAAAGCGTCGTGGATGCCGGCCTGCGCATAGATGCGGTTGGCGCAGACGCAGGTCTGGCCCATGTTGCGGAACTTCGAGACCATGGCGCCCTCGACCGCCGCGTCGAGATCGGCGTCGACGAAGACGAGGAAGGGCGCATTGCCGCCGAGCTCGAGCGCGACCTTCTTCACGGTGCCGGCCGCCTGGCGCATCAGCAGCTTGCCGACATCGGTGGAGCCGGTGAAATTCACGAGGCGGATGGCGGAATGGCTGGTCAGGACGCCGCCGATCGCCTTCGAATCGCCGGTGACGACATTGAAGACGCCCTTGGGAATGCCGGCGCGATCGGCGAGCTCGGCGAGCGCGAGCGCCGTCAGCGGCGTCTCGCCGGCCGGCTTCACGACGATGGTGCAGCCGGCGGCCAGCGCCGGCGCGGCCTTGCGGGTGATCATCGCGGCCGGGAAATTCCAGGGCGTGATCGCGCCGACGACGCCGGTCGGCTGGCGCAGCACGAGGATGCGGGCATCGGCGCGATGGCTCGGCAGCGTCTCGCCGGCGATGCGCTTCGCCTCCTCGGCATAGAACTCAATATAGGAGGCGGCATAGTCGATCTCGCCTTTGGCCTCGGCGAGCGGCTTGCCCTGCTCGCTGGTCAGGATGAGCGCCAGATCGTCGCGATGCGCCATGATGCGCTCGTACCACTGGCGGATCAGCTTCGCGCGCTCCTTGGCCGTGCGGGCGCCCCAGGGCTTGAACGCCGCCGCGGCGGCGTCGACAGCCGCAGTCGCCTCCTCGGCGCCGAAGCGCGGCACGCGCGCGATCACCGCGCCGGTCGCCGGATTGGTGACCTCGCTCTCGCCGCGGCCCACCCAGGCGCCGTCGACATAGCACTGCTCCTTGAGGAGCGTCGGATCGATGAGGTCGAGAGACATGATGATCGCCTTACGCTGCCGGCCCGGCGGCCGCTTCGTGATCGAGGATGTTGAGCAACTCGGGAAGCGCCATGACGCTGCCGATGACATGATCGGCATGGGGCTCCAGAGCTTCGGCTGAGAGATAGCCGCTGGCGACGCCGACCGCCAGCACTCCGGCCGCGCGCGCCGCATCGAGATCATGCAGCGTATCGCCGATCAGCGCCGCCTCGCCCGGCGCGATGGCGAACGCATCGAGGAAGGCGTGGATCTGGCCGGGATCGGGTTTGCGGCCATGGCCGGAGTCGTAGCCGATGACCGCGTCGAACAGATGATCGAGCCCGAGCTTCTCGGCCTGCGCGCGGGCGCCGCTTTCGGTGTCGTTGGTGACGATGCCGAGCAGATAGCCCTCCGCCTTGAGCAGGGTCAGCAGGCTGGCGGGATCGCCGATCGGCGCCACGGAGGCGAGCGCGCCGGCATTGAAGAGCTGTTCCAGCCGCCGCACGAAGGCATCGTCGGACGCAATCCCGATCGTCGGCGCGAATTCGGCCGCGATATCGACGATGGTGCCGCCGATAAAGGGCGAGGAGGAGCGGATGGCGCGCGTGTCGCGGTCGAAATGAAGGATATCGGCCAGCCGTCCATGCAGCACGTCGTCCTCGCCGGCGAGCGTCGCCAGCACCGAGGCGGCGGCGCCGTTCCAGGTGACGGCGAAATCGACCAGCGTGCCGTCCTTGTCGAAGAGGAGTGCCTTCAGCCGCCTCGCCTTCAATCCGCTCATGGGATGATCGCCTCGATCAGGAAAGGTCCGGGGCGGCGGAGCGCCGCCGTGTAGAGATCGGCGAAGCGTTCCGTCGTCTCGGCGCGAGCGGCCTCGACGCCCATGCCGCGTGCCATCGCGACCCAGTCAAGCGGCGGCCCGTCGAGCCGCAGCATGCGCTCGGCATTGCGGTCGAAATGCGTGACGCCGACATTCTGCATTTCGAGCCGCAGGATCGCATAGGCGCTGTTCGAATAGATGACGAACAGGATGTCGAGATTCTCCCGCGCCGCCGTCCAGAGACCCTGCACCGTATACATGCCACTGCCATCGGCCTGCAGCGCCACGACCTTGCGGTCCGGCCGCGCGATGGCGGCGCCGGCGGCGAGCGGGATGCCGATGCCGATCGCCCCGCCGGTCAGCATCAGATAGTCGTGCCGCGCGCCGCCCTCGCTGAGCGCATGGAAGCCGCGGCCGGAGGTCAGCCCTTCGTCGACGACGATCGCCTCGTCGGGGAGATGCGCGGCAGCGATGACCGATATCGCGGCGTCGGTGAGCGGGCCGGCCGCGACCGATCCTTCAGCGTGCCGCGACGGGGCGGCTGGCGCGGTCCTGGCACTCAGGCGTTCGGCGAGCCGCAGCATGGCGTCGTCGATCGCGTCGGCAGCATCGGCGAGCGGGATGATCTCGGCATGCGGCGGCGCGAGGCGGCTCGGCTTGCCGGGATAGCCGAAGAAGGCGACGGGCTCGGGGGTGCTCACGAGGACGAGGACGTCGATCTCGGCGAGCATCGCGCAGGCGAGATCGACGGGATAGGGCATGCGCTCCAGCGCCGGGCGGCTGCCGCCGCGCTCGCCGCGCGTGATGAACACCTCGCCGAAGAGCCGCGTGCCGCATCGCGCCGCGATCCGGCCGGCGGAATCGAGCGCCGCGCCGCGCGCCCCCGCGCCTCCAAGCAGCAAACCGCCCCGCCTCCCCGCTGCCGCCAGGCGGTCGGCGGCGGCGGCGATGGTGGTTTCCTCGACAATCGCCGGGCGCGGCGCCGTGGCGATCGGGACCGCCCCCTCGGCGGCAGCGCCCCAGGCGCTGTCGGCGGGCAGGATCAGCGTGGCGACGCCCGGCGTTGCCCTCGCCGCCGCGATGGCCTCGGCGGCGGCCGGGGCGACATCGTCGGGCGAGCGGACCCGCCGGACGACATGCGACATCGGCCGCGCCAGCGCCTCGATATCGGTCGTCAGCGGCGCATCGAAGGGAAGATGCCAGGCGGCGTGATCGCCGACGATATTGACCATCGGCGAGCGGGCGCGGCGGGCGTTGTGGAGATTGGCAAGGCCGTTGGCGAGGCCGGGGCCGGTATGCAGCAGCGTCGCCGCCGGCTTCCCGGCCATGCGGGCATAGCCGTCTGCAGCGGCCGTCACGACGCCCTCGAAGAGGCCGAGAACGCAGCGCATCCGCGGCCGTTGGTCGAGTGCCGCAACGAAGTGCATTTCCGATGTGCCGGGATTGGCGAAGCAGACATCGACGTCGTTGGCGAGAAGCGTGTCGCAGAGCCGATCGGCGCCGTTCATGTGTTCCCCCGGTTGCCGGCTGGCGAGGGCGGCAGACTTGCCCTTCGCCCGGAGACTGTCAACCGAGCCGGGACAGAGGCTTTCCCGCCACCATCAGGAAAAGTTCGGCTTCCTTCCCTCCTCCGCGATTGCAATCTTGCGCCGAGCCCGCGAAATATCGTTTCAATCTTCCGCCGGATCCCCCCGATCATGATCAAGGGCGTCGTTTTCGCGCTCACCAGCTATGCCGTGTTCTCCTTCGCGGATGCGGCGCTGAAGGCTGCCGGCGGCCGGCTGCATGTCGCCGAGATGACGCTGATCATCACGATCTTCTCGGTGATCCCCGTTCTGTTCGCGAAGCCGCGCACGGAGCACTGGGGCGACATGATGCGCATGCACCGCCCGGCGCTGGTGATGCTGCGCCTTGGCGCCGCGCTGGCCGCCGGCCTCTTCAGCGCCTATGCCTTCACGACGCTGCCGCTCGCCGACGCCTATGCCCTGATCTTCCTCCTCCCGATCTTCGTCGTCGCCTTCTCGTTCTTCTATCTCGGCGAGCGGACGACGCCGGCACGGCTCGTCGGCCTCTTCGTCGGGCTCGTCGGCGTCATCCTCGTGGTGAAGCCCGGCTTCCAGCAACTGATGCTCGGCCATGCCGCGGCGATCGCGACCGCCATCGCCGGCACGGTGTCGCTGCTGACGCTGCGCGTCATCAGCCGCACGGAGCGGCAGGTGACGCTGATCGGGACGCTGATGGTAGGCTCGCTGGTGCTGAACGGCGCCATCACGCTGTTCGTCTACGAGGCGCCGACATTGCGCGAGGTCCTGCTGCTCGGGCTCTGCGGCGTTCTCGCCGGGCTCGGCCATCTCGCGATGATGGCCGCGACGCGCCATGCCGAGGCGAACCGGATCGGGCCGACGCAATACAGCCAGATCGTGTGGGCCGTGGTGCTCGGCGGTTTCTTCTTCGACGAATATCCGGACGCGATCTCGATGGGCGGCATCGCCCTCGTCGTGCTCTCGGGCTTCCTGAACTTCCTCGGCGTGCGCAGGCCGAAGACGGTGCACCGGACCGTCACGGTCGAGCCGGTCAGCGCGGCAGCGGCGGCTCCGCAACGTCCAGGATCCTG
>CAWZZK010000213.1:0-7495 GCA_963966455.1 Kaistia sp.
CGGTGCCTGACGCAAGCGCCTGCCTTGCGCTGACCGGCGACATCAGGCCGGACCTCTTCCTGCTCGATATCTCGATGCCCGGCATGAATGGCTGGCAGCTGGCGCGGCGGCTGCGCGCCGATGGCCAGCAGGCGCCGATCCTGATGCTCTCGGCCAATCTCGGCGAGATGGAGCCGGGCAGCGCCGAGGATGCCGTCCATGACGACGCGCTCGCCAAGCCCTTCGACATGCGGCAGTTGCTCGACCGCGTGCAGGCGCTGCTGAAGCTCGACTGGATTTCCGACGCGGCGGCGGCGCAGCCGCGCGCGGAGGTCTCGCCCCTCATCAGCCCCGGCGCCGACCATGTCGCCGAGCTTCTCCATCTCGGCCGCATCGGTTATGTCCGCGGCATCGAGGCGAAGCTCGACCAGCTCGACGCCGACGCCGACAACCGGGCCTTCGTCGCCGCGATGCGGGGGCATCTGAGGAACTTCGACTTCGACGGCTACACGTCCGCATTGGAGGCGATCGGCGGCAATGGCTGAGATTTCCAAGGCGCGCGACATCGTGCTCGTCGTCGACGATTCACCGGAGACGCTGAGCTTCCTCACCGACGCGCTGGAGCATTCCGGCGCTACCGTTCTCGTCGCGACCGAAGGCGCGCGGGCGCTGACCCTCGTCGAGCGGATCACGCCCGACATCATCCTCATGGATGCGGTGATGCCCGGCATGGACGGCTTCGAGACCTGCCGCCGCCTCAAGGCCAATGCCGCCCTCGCCCATGTGCCCGTCATCTTCATGACCGGGCTCGCCGAGCCGGAACATATCGTCGAGGGGCTCGAGGCCGGCGGCGTCGACTACGTGACGAAGCCGATCGTGCTCGACGTCCTTCTGGCGCGCATCCGCGTGCATCTCGCCAATGCCCGCACCGCGCAGAGCGCGCGCCTGGCGCTCGACACGGCCGGGCGCTATCTGCTCGCCGCGAACGGACATGGCGAGATTCGCTGGTGCACGCCGCAGGCGGTGAAGCTCCTCGAAGCGGCGCTGCCGGCCGAGAACGGCACCATCCTCCTGCCCGAAAACGTCAAGGTCTGGCTGAAGCTCTCCCTCGGCCAGCGCGGAACGATGCCGCCGCCGGCCCCGATCGTCGCCGCCGACGGCCGGCAGCTCCAGCTCACCTATCTCGGAACGACCGGGGAGGACGAGTTCTTGTTCCGCCTGACCAGCGAGGATTCCGGCGGCAAGGAAGCGCTGCTCCGCCGCCATTTCCCGGTGACGGCGCGCGAGGCCGAAGTGCTGTTCTGGATCGCGCGCGGCAAGTCCAACCGCGACATCGGCGACATTCTCGGCCTCTCGCCGCGCACCGTGAACAAGCATCTGGAACAGATCTACCAGAAGCTCGGCGTCGAAAACCGCGCCTCGGCAGCCGTGATGGCCCTGACCGCCCTCGGCGAGGCGTGATCCCTGTGACGGCTATCACAGCCGCATCCTGCAACGGCTAAATCGCGAGTCTGGACAAAGACTTGGGCAAGTCGCGGAACGGGCGCCGGCGCTTTGACCCGGCGCCTCTCCGGACGTAGACTGCGCCCGCCTTTTGAGGCTGGCGACCTTGCTCGGGAGGAGACGATGGTCCGTCTGAAGCGCGTTCTGAGGATCGTGGCGCTGTCGCTGCTGGCCGCGGGCGGCCTCGCATCGGGCGGCTCCGCCTCGGCGGCCGACCGCAGCGTCATCACGACCAAGGACGCCGACTATGCCGGCTTCGACTACCAGACGCTGAAGGATGTCGACGTCGCGGCCTGCTCCTCGGCCTGCGTCTCCGACACCAGCTGCCGCGCCTTCACCTACAACACCAAGGCGCGCTGGTGCTTCCTCAAGAACGATTTCGGCCCGCTCGGCACGGCGGTGAACGCGATCGCCGGCCGCATCGTCACCGTGAAGCCGGTGGCGGAGAGCCTCACCACCAAGCGCACGGACGAACTCTCCTTCCTCGGACCCGGCCCGTTCGACGAGGCCAAGGCGCAGCTCGGCGGCCTCGCCTCCGCCTATCCCGCCAATGGCTTCGGCTATGCCGCGATCGCCAAGAGCGCCGCCGCGCCGGCGATCGGCCGAGATGCGGTTGCCGCCGCGCGCGCTTATGGCGCGATGCTCGCCATCCTTCCTGACGATCCCGCCGTCTGGCGCGATTTCGCTGCCGCCTTCCTCAGCCAGAATCCTCAGGATTCCGGCGAGCGGATGCAGGCGGCGCAGTCCGCCTCGGCGGCGGCGATCAACGCCTATCTCCGCTCCACGAGCGCCGGCGACCAGGTGCTGGCGCTCGGACTTCTCGGGCGCTCGCTCGAAAAGCGGGAGATGTGGCGCGAGGCGATCCGCACCTATCGCTTCGCGCTGACGCTGCGCGAGGACAAGGCGATCCGCACGGCGCTCGACACCGCGGTGCGCGAGCACGGCTTCCGCATCGTCTCGAACAGCGTCGATGCCGATGCCGAGACGCCGCGGATGTGCGTCGTCTTCTCCGATCCGCTGCCGGTCTCCGATCCGAAGCTTTCCGATTTCGTCGTCGTCGAAGGCGGCAGCGGCATCGCCATCGAGCCGCAGGACAACCAGATCTGCGCAAGCGGCCTCAAGCATGGCAGCCGCTACACGATGCGCATCCGCGCCGGCCTGCCCTCCGCCGATGGCGAGACGCTGGCGCAGTCGGCCGAGATCTCGAGCTATGTGCGCGACCGCGACCCGTGGGCGGGCTTCGCCGGCAATGCCTATGTCCTTCCGGCCGGCCAGGGCGCGTCGATCCCGATCAACTCGATCAATACCGACCGCATCGCCGCCACCGTCTACCGGATCGGCGACCGCTCGGTGGCGATCGCGGTGCGCGACGGCACGTTCCTGCGCCAGCTCGACAGCTACTCCGCCGACCAGATCGCCAGCCAGTCCGGCCAGGAGATCTGGAAAGGCGAGATCGAGGTGACCTCGAAGCTCAACGAGACGGTCACCACCGCGATCCCGATCGGCGACGCGCTGAAGACCGTCGAGCCCGGCGTCTATGTCATCACGGCGCGGGCGAAGACCAACGACGCGAGCTATTACGGCGACCTCGCCACGCAGTGGTTCATCGTCTCCGATCTCGGCCTGTCGGCGCTTTCCGGCACCGACGGCATCCATGCCATCGTGCGCTCGCTGAACAGCGCCGAGGGACTCGCCGGGGTCAAGGTCCGCCTCGTCGCCACCAATGACGAGGTGCTCGGCGAGGGGCGCACCGACGCCGACGGCTATGTCCGCTTCGAGCCTGGCCTTGCCCGCGGCACGGGCGGCATGGCGCCGCAATTGCTGGTCGCCGAGACCGAAAAGGGCGACTACGCCTTCCTTGATCTCAAGAAGACCGCCTTCGACCTGACCGATCGCGGCGTCGACGGAAGGCCGGCGCCGGGCAAGCTCGATACCTTCTTCACGACCGAGCGCGGCATCTACCGGCCCGGCGAGACGGTGCATCTCACTGCCCTCCTCCGCGACGCACAGGCTCGCGCCGTTTCCGGCTTGCCGCTGACGCTCGTCGTCGACCGTCCCGACGGCGTCGAGTTCCTGCGCAAGCAGCTCCCCGATGGCGGGCTCGGCGGCTACAGCGACGACGTCGCGCTGCCGGACGGCGCGCAGCGTGGCGCCTGGCGCTTCCAGCTCTTCGCCGACCCGGAAGGCGCGGCGCTCGCCGATATCTCGGCGCTGGTCGACGATTTTGAGCCGGAGCGGATCGCCTTCGAGCTCTCGACCTCCGCGACGCGGCTCGTCTCGGGCGACGAGTTCCCGATCGACCTCACCGCCAAATACCTCTACGGCGCCAACGCGGTCGGCCTCGGTGTCGACGGCGACTTCATCGCGACGCCGACTTCGAGCCTCGCCGCCTATCCGGGCTACAGCTTCGGCCTCTCCGATGATCCGGTCGAGGCGGTGCGCGATTCGCTCGGCAGCACGGCCGTTACCGACGAGGAAGGGCGCGCGACGCTCGACGTCACGGTTCCCGAACTCCCCGAGACGACCAAGCTCTTCGACGCCGAGATCGTCGTCCGCGTCACCGACACCAATGGCCGCGCCGTCGAGCGGCGGCTGAACCTGCCAGCCAATGCCGGCGGCCCGCATATCGGCATCAAGCCCGGCTTCGAGGGCGGCAGCGTCGCGGAAGGCAGCAATGCGGCCTTCGATCTCGTCGCCGTCGGCGCCGATGGCGTTCAGATCGCGGCCCCCGGCGCCAGCTGGTCGCTCGACCGGATCGAGACGAACTATCAGTGGTATCGCCGCGACGGCACCTGGAAATACGAGCCGATCACCACATCGAGCCGCGTCGCCAACGGCACGGTCGATCTCCCGGCCACCGGCTCGGCGCCCGTCTCGGCCAAGGTCGACTGGGGCCATTACCGCCTGACGGTTTCGCTCTCCGACGAACTCGCCACATCCTCCAGCGTCGATTTCGACGCCGGCTGGTATGTCGATGCCTCGGCGCAGTCCGAGACGCCGGACATGCTCTCCGTCTCGATGGACAAGCCGGACTATCATGTAGGCGACACGGCGAAGCTCCGCCTCGACCCGCGCTTCCCCGGCATCGCGCAGATCCTCGTCATTGATGACCGCGTCATCGACATGAAGACGGTGAGCGTCCCCGAAGGCGGCACCACGGTCGACCTGCCGGTCACCGCCAATTGGGGTCCCGGCGCGTATGTCACGGCCGCGCTCTATCGGCCCATGGACGTTGCCGCCAAGCGCATGCCGACTCGCGCGCTCGGCCTCGCCTGGGTACCCGTCGATCCCGGCGACCGCCGCCTCAAGGTGACGCTCGATGCCGACGAGCAGATCCGCCCGCGCGGCCCGCTGGCGATCCCCGTCTCGATCGACAATCTCTCGCCCGGCACCGATGCCTATGTCACGGTCGCGGCCGTCGATCTCGGCATCCTCAACCTGACCGCTTTCAAGACGCCGGATCCCGACGGCTGGTATTTCAGCCAGCGCCGCCTCGGCATGGAGATCCGCGACCTCTATGGCCAGCTCATCGACCGCATGCAGGGCATTCCCGGCAAGCTGCGCTCGGGCGGCGACGGCGGCGCGGCCGGCCTCAAGGCCCCGCCCCCGACCGAGAAGCTGATCGCCTATTTCTCCGGCATCGTGAAGGTCAGCACCGACGGCAAGGCGACCGTCACCTTCGACCTGCCCGACTTCAACGGCACGGTGCGGGTGATGGCCATCGCCTGGTCGAAGGACGGCGTCGGCCATGCCGAGAAGGACATCATCGTCCGCGATCCGGTCGTGGTGATGGCGAGCTTGCCGCGCTTCATGACGCCCGGCGACGAAAGCCGCATCCTCGTCGAGCTCGACAATGTCGAGGGCGCGGCGGGCGACTACCGCCTCGCCGTCGATGCTCCCGGCGTCTCCATGCAGGCCGGCGACGACGATCGCGGCATCCGCCTAGAGGCCAAGGCGCGCACCAGCGTCGCTTTGCCGATCACCGCCGAGACGATCGGCGACCACCAGATCACCGTGACTCTCAACGGGCCGAACGGCGAGAGCTATGGCCGCACCTATATGCTCGGCATCCGCCCGGCGGGTCAGCCGATCTCGCGCCGCTCGCTGATCGCGATGGCGCCGGGCGCGAAGCTCCGGGTCGACACCGGCGCCTTCGCCGAGTTCAAGCCCGACACCACCAGCGCGACCATCGCCGTCGGCGGTTCCGCCAAGCTCGACGTCGCGGCGATCCTCGCTTCGCTCGACCGCTATCCCTATGGCTGCACCGAGCAGATCACCTCGCGCGCCATGCCGCTGCTCTATCTCAACCAGGTGGCGGCGACGATCGGCATCGCGCAGGACAGCGAGATCCGCAAGCGCGTGCAGGCGGCGATCGGCAATGTCCTCGACAACCAGGCCGCGTCTGGCTCGTTCGGTCTCTGGGGGCCGGGCTATGACGATCTGTGGCTCGACGCCTTCGTCACGGACTTCCTGACCCGCGCCAAGGCAGTCGGCTACGACGTACCGGATGTAGCCTTCAACAACGCGCTCGACAATCTGCAGAACCGCGTCGGCTATGCGCAGGACTTTGAACGCGGCGGCGAGGCCGTTGCCTACAGCCTCTATGTGCTGGCGGCGAACGGCAAGGCGGCGATCGGCGACCTCCGCTATTACGGCGAGACCAAGCTCGGCAATTTCGCGACCCCGCTCGCCCAGGCGCAGATCGGCGCCGGCCTCGCGCTCTATGGCGACAAGGCCCGCGCCGAAAATGTGTTCAAGGTCGCGGTCGAGAATGTGAAGGCCGGCTACGGCCCGCAGCCCGCCAATCGCGACGACTACGGCTCGGCGCTGCGCGACCAGGCGGCGGTGCTGACGCTCGTCGCCGAGACGGAGGGGAAGACGCCGGCGGTGACCGCGCTCGTCGATACCGTCGCCGACACGCGCAACCAGCGCCGCTCCATCTCGACCCAGGAGCAGGGCTGGATGCTGATGGCGGCGGCCTCGCTGATGAAGGATCTCCAGAGCGCCTCGCTCGACGTCGATGGCAACAAGGCCGAGGTGCCGCTCTATCGCAAGATCCTCGGCTCGGATGTCGAGACCCGGCCGCTGGTGATCGAGAACACGTCGGAGATACCGCTCGACGCCGCGCTGACCCTGACGGGCATCCCGCTCGATCCGGAGCCCGCCGGCGGCGACGGCTTCACCATCACGCGGACCTACTACAACACCGACGGAACCGAGGCGGACCCGTCGACGGTCGCGCAGAACGACCGGCTCGTCGTCGTGCTCACCGTTACGGCCGACGAGAAGCGCTTCGGCCGGCTGATGGTGGTCGATCCGCTGCCGGCCGGCTTCGAGATCGAGAATCCGAACATCTCGAGCTCGGGCAACACCTCCAGCTATGAGTGGCTGCAGGTCGAGCGCAACGTCGCCCATACCGAGGCGCGGACGGACCGCTTCATGGCGGCGCTGACGCGCAGCGCGGAGGATCCGGTCGAGTTCTCGGTCGCCTACGGCGTCCGCGCCGTCTCGCCGGGCCGCTTCGTCCATCCGGCGGCGATCGTCGAGGACATGTACGACCCCGACCGCCAGGCCCACACCGACACCAGCAGCGTCGAGGTCGTCGGCCCGACGGTCACGAAGTGAACGCCAGGCCGTGACCTCGACCAAGGCCCCCACCCCGCCCTCCCCCGCAAGGGGGGAGGGAGCAGAGGCGGCGGCTGTTCGCCACGAGCGAATGGCGGGGGGCGACTCGGATGGAGCGGAAACGACAGGCGCCCATTCGCAAGGCGCTTCATCGATGCCAGCCGCGACCGAGCCCTCTCCCCCCTTGTGGGGGAGAGATGGAGAGGGGGGTACCGGCACCGGCCGGAGTTTCGAGGCGCTGAGCTTGGCCGAAGCCGAAACAACACTTGATACGTCAAGCCCTGCCCCGGCTCTCCCCCCACCCCCGGCCACCCCACCCAAGGGGGGGGGGGAAGGGCCCTGGCCCCCCCGGCGGGGGGGGGGCGGGGGGGTGGTCGGCGGGGTGGGG
>CAWZZK010000214.1:0-6805 GCA_963966455.1 Kaistia sp.
TTCTATGCGAGGCTGCGCGCTGCCGGCAAACCACCAAAGCTCGCCATCACCGCATGCATGCGCAAGTTCCTGACCATTCTCAATGCAATCCTCAGATCCAGAACCCCATGGAGACCGGCTTGAAAACACAGTCGCTCCCCCCTGCGGGGAGAGGGGACTATGCCGTGCCACGCGAGGGGGTGTTGTCGTGAGTTCCAAGGTCCTTTCGGCCGAAGCGGCGGCGGCGCTCATTCCCGACGATGCGGTCATGACCGTGTCCTCGGCGAGCGCGCTCGGCTGCCCCGATGCGACGCTGGCCGCGATCGGGCGCGTCTTCGAGGCGACGGGCCATCCGAAGAACCTGACGATGCTGCACCCGATCGCCGCCGGCGACATGTCGGGGATCAAGGGCATCGACCATGTCGCGAAGGAAGGCCTGCTCGGCCGGATCATCGCCGGTTCCTATCCGTCCGGTCCCTCCTCGGCCGAGCCGCCGGCGATCTGGCGAATGATCGGCGAGAACGCGATCCCCGCCTGGAATATCCCCTCAGGGATCATGTTCGACATGCATCGCGAGGCGGCGGCCAAGCGGCCGGGCGTCATCACCAAGGTCGGGCTCGACACCTTCGCCGATCCGCGCCGCCATGGCTGCGCGATGAACGCGGCGGCGGCGGCCGATCCGGTGGTGGAGGTGCTCGATTTCCGCGGCGAGGAATGGCTGTTCTTCCCGGCCATCGTGCCGACGGTCGCGATCATCCGCGCCACGACGGCGGACGAGCGCGGCAATCTCTCCTTCGAGCATGAAGGCGCCTATCTCGGCCCGCTCGATCAGGCGCTCGCCGTGCGCAACAATGGCGGCATCGTCATCGCGCAGGTGAAGCGCATCACGCGCGCCGGGACGCTGAAGCCGCTTGCCGTGCATGTGCCCGGCATCCTCGTCGACCATATCGTCGTCGCGCCCGACCAGTGGCAGACCTGCCAGACCCCCTACGAGCCGGCGATCTCGGGCGAAATCTCGCGGCCACTCGACAGCTTCGAGATCCCGTCCTTCGACATCGCCAAGGTGATCGCGCGCCGCGTCGCGCTGGAGCTGAGGGCGGGCTGGGCGGTCAATATCGGCTTCGGCATCTCGGCCAACGTGCCGCGCATCCTGATCGACGAGGGGCGGCATGGCGACGTCACCTGGGTGATCGAGCAGGGCGCGGTCGGCGGCGTGCCGCTGCTCGACTTCCAGTTCGGCTGCGCCTCGAATGCCGAGGCGATCGTGCCGAGCCCGCAGCAATTCGTCTATTTCCAGGGCGGCGGCTTCGATTGCTCGCTGCTCTCCTTCCTGCAGATCGACGCCTCCGGCTCGGTCAATGTCTCGCGCCTCTCGGCCCGCCCGCATGTGACGGCCGGCGCCGGCGGCTTCGTCGACATCACGGCGCGCGCCAAACGGATCGTCTTCTCCGGTTATTTCAACGCCGGCGCCAAGTTCTCGATCGCGGACGGCGCGGTGCGCATCGAGAAGGAAGGCAAGGTCAAGAAGCTGGTCCAGGAAGTCGAGCATGTCTCCTTCTCCGGGCGCCGCGCAGTCGCGCAAGGCCAGGAGATCCTCTATGTGACCGAGCGCTGCGTGATGCGGCTGACGGCGGACGGCGTCGAGGTGATCGAGATCGCCCCCGGCTTCGACCTCGAGCGCGACATCCTCGGCCAGTCGGAGTTCCCGCTGCGTGTCGCCAAGGACCTGAAGGTCACGCCGGAACGGCTCTATTGGCCGGAGAAGATCGGCCTCAAGCTCGATGGTGCCGCCCATGGCTGAAACTCGCGTCAGGAGCGAGATCGACGGCGCCGTCGCGGTGCTGACGCTGGACCGTCCCGAGAAGCTGAACGCGCTCGACGAGGCGATGATGGCCGGCATCGAGGCCTGGGTCGCGGCGACGGAAGCGGACCGCGCGGTGCGCGCCGCCGTCATCACCGGTGCCGGCGAGAAAGCCTTCTCGGCCGGCGGCGACATCGCCGCCTGGGCCGGGCTCGATCCGGTCACGTTCATGCGCGGCTGGATCCGCACCGGCCATCGCGTGTTCGACCGGCTCGCCCGGCTGCGCCAGCCGCTGGTTGCCTGTCTCAACGGCCACGCCTTCGGCGGCGGCCTGGAGCTGGCCGCGACGGCCGACCTCATCGTCATGGAAGCCCATGGCCGCATCGGCCTGCCCGAGACGGGCCTCGCCATGGTGCCGGGCTGGTCGGGCACGCAGCGCCTCGTCCGCCGCTACGGCTCGCGCGTCGTCAAGCGCATGGCGCTCGCCGGCGAGATGTTCGGCGCCGAGGAAGCGCTGGCGCTCGGCCTCGTCGACAAGGTGGTGCCGAAGGGCGAGGGCCTCGCCGCCGCCAAGGCGCTCGCCGCTTCGATCGCCGCGCGGGGTCCGGTCGCCGTGCAGGTGACCAAGCAGCTCATCAATGCCGCCGAAGGCGAGGAGGAGGCGGCCGCGATCGAGTCGGTCGCCGGCGCCCTCGTCGCTTTCACCCATGACCTGAAGGAAGGCGCCGCCAGCTTCCGTGAGAAGCGGCCGGCCCAGTTCGAGGATCGCTGACATGACGCTCCATATCGATCCGAAGCGGCTCCCCGAAGCACAAGGCGGTCCGCGCCGCTACCAGATGCTGATCGACGGCAAGTGGACGGATGGCGAGGTCGGCCTTGAGGGCGAGCGCGTCAGCCCCGGTCATGGCGTCTTGGTCAGCCGCTATGCCTTCGGCTCGGAAGGCGACGTCAACCGCGCCGCCGCCGCGGCCCGCCGCGCCTTCCATCGCGGCCCCTGGCCGCGGATGAAAGCCGCCGACCGCGCCGCCGTGCTGCTGAAGACCGCCGATCTCATCGACGCGCGGCGCGAGGAGATCGCCCGGCTCGACGCCCTCGAAAGCGGCAAGCCGATCAGCCAGGCGCGCGGCGAGATCGCCGGCGCCGCCGATATCTGGCGCTATGCCGCCTCGCTGGCGAGGACGCTGCACGGCGAGAGCTATGCCAATCTCGGCGACGCGATGCTCGGCGTCGTGCTCCGCGAGCCGATCGGCGTGGTCTCGATCATCACGCCCTGGAACTTCCCGTTCCTGATCGTGGCGCAGAAGCTGCCCTTCGCGCTCGCCGCGGGCTGCACGGCGATCGTCAAGCCGAGCGAGATGACCTCGGCCTCGACGGTGGTGCTCGGCGAACTGCTGATGGAAGCGGGCCTGCCCGAGGGCGTCTGCAACATCGTGCTCGGCACCGGCCCCGAGGTCGGCGCCCATATGGTGACGCATCCGTCCGTCGACATGGTGACCTTCACCGGCTCGACCCGCGTCGGCAAGGCGACCATGCAAGCGGCCTCGGCGACGCTGAAGAAGGTCGCGATGGAGCTCGGCGGCAAGAATGCGCAGGTCGTGTTCCCCGATGCCGATCTCGAGGCGGCGGTCGACGCCGCGGTGTTCGGTGCCTTCTTCAATGCCGGCGAATGCTGCAATGCCGGCAGCCGCCTCATCATCCACAAGGCGGTGGCGGCCGAGTTCCTCGCCGCCTTCGAGGCGCGGGCGGCGAAGGTCAAGGTCGGCGATCCGCTCGACGACGCGACCAAGGTCGGCGCGATCATCACGCCCGAGCATCTGAAGAAGATCGAGAACGCGGTCGCCGACGCCTCCGCCGACGGCGCATCGGTGGCGATCGGCGGCGCGGGCCTTGCGAGCGGCGCCGGCCAGTATATGGCGCCGACCGTCGTGACCGGCGTGAAGCCGGAAATGGCGATCGCCCGCGACGAGGTGTTCGGCCCGGTGCTCTCCGTCATGGAGTTCGAGCGGGTGGAAGAGGCGATCCGGCTCGTCGACACGACCGATTACGGCCTTTCGGCCGGCGTCTGGTCGAAGGATATCGACACGGCGGTGACGGTGGCGCGCGCGGCGCGGGCCGGCACGGTCTGGGTCAACACCTTCATGGACGGTTATCCGGAGCTGCCTTTCGGCGGCATGAAGCAGAGCGGCCTCGGCCGCGAGCTCGGCAAGGGCGCCGTGGAGGACTTCACGGAGCAGAAGACGATCCAGTTCCATCGCGGTCCCCGCACCTCATGGTGGGTGGACGGCTGAGGAAGACCAGGCCGCGTCCGGGAGGGAAGCGGCCTTCATTCGGGAGGAGGAATGAATGCGTAGACTGATGATGGCTGCGGCCATGCTGGCGACCACGGCGCTGACCGCGCATGCGGATGACGTCAAGGAAGTGGAGATGCTGCACTGGTGGACTTCGGGCGGCGAAGCGGCCGCGCTGAACGTCCTCAAGCAGGATCTCGCCCAGCAGGGCTATGCCTGGAAGGACGTGCCGGTCGCCGGCGGCGGCGGCGACGCTGCCATGACGGCGCTGAAGGCGATGGTGGCCGCGGGCAATCCGCCGACCGCTTCACAGATGCTCGGCTACACCGTTCTCGACTATGCCGAGGCCGGCAAGATGGGCGATTTGACCGAGACAGCGGTCGCCGAGGGTTGGGACAAGGCCGTTCCGGCGGCGCTGCAGAAGTTCTCGGTCTATGACGGCAAGTGGGTCGCGGCGCCGGTCAACGTTCACTCGGTGAACTGGCTCTGGATCAACAAGGCCGTCATGGACAAGATCGGCGGCACCGAGCCGAAGACCTTCGACGACTTCGTTGCGCTGCTCGACAAGGCCAAGGCGGCCGGCGTCACGCCGCTCGCGCTCGGCGGCCAGAACTGGCAGGAAGCGACGATGTTCGACAGCATCGTGCTCTCGACCGGCGGTCCGGAATTCTACAAGAAGGCGATGAACGACCTCGACGAGGACGCGCTGAAGTCGGACACGATGAAGAAGTCGTTCGACAACCTCGCCAAGCTCAAGGACTATGTCGACCCGAACTTCTCCGGCCGCGACTGGAACCTCGCCACCGCCATGGTCATCAATGGCGATGCGCTGGTCCAGGTGATGGGCGACTGGGCGAAGGGCGAGTTCGTGGCGGCGAAGAAGGTGCCGGGCACCGACTTCCTCTGCTACCGCTTCCCCGGCACCGACGGCTCGGTGATCTACAACTCCGACATGTTCGGCATGTTCGACGTGCCGGACGACCGCAAGGCGGCGCAGGTCGCACTCGCCAAGGCGACGCTGTCGAAGAGCTTCCAGTCGGCATTCAACGTCGTCAAGGGCTCGGTCCCGGCCCGCACCGACGTGCCGGACACCGATTTCGACGCCTGCGGCAAGAAGGGAATCGCCGATCTGAAGGCGGCTAACGACGGCGGCACGCTGTTCGGCTCGCTCGCCCAGGGCTATGGCGCGCCGCCCGCGGTCGCCAATGCCTACAAGGACGTCGTCTCCAAGTTCGTCCATGGCCAGATCACGTCCTCCGACCAGGCGGTCGAGGAACTCGTGAAGGCGATCGACGACGCGAAGTAAGCGGCCCGTCGACCTCTCCTCCGGGGGAGGCAGGACGGCGAAACCGCGGGTGAGGGGTTGCGGCCTCTATTGGAGAGGTCACGCCCCTCACCCGGACCTTCGGTCCGACTTCTCCCCATGGGAGAGGTGAAGGAAGCCATTCGCGCCTGTCGCGGAGAGCGCCGAACTGGGATGCCACGGTCGGGGAGGACCGCATGACGTCGATTGCCACATCCACTGGCGGAGCCGCGGCGCGGGCCGCGCACCGGCCGAGCATGCGGGCGCGGATGCAGGAGGCGCTGCCGAAGCTCGTGCTCGCGCCGAGCTTCGCGATCACGCTCGTCTTCGTCTACGGCTTCATCCTCTGGACGATCTATCTGTCCTTCACCAATTCCAAGGCCTTCCCGAAATATGTCCTGACCGACGCGCGCGCCTATCAGCGGCTGTGGCGCTGGACCTTCGAGAGCGATCCGCCCTCGTCCTGGTATACCTCGATCACCAATATGGCGATCTTCGGCGTGCTCTACGTCGTTTTCGCACTGGCGATCGGACTTCTTCTCGCGATCCTGCTCGACCAGAAGATCCGCGGCGAGGGCATCCTCCGCCCGATCTATCTCTATCCGATGGCGCTTTCGTTCATCGTCACCGGCGTCGCGTGGAAATGGTTCCTCGATCCCGGCCTCGGCCTCGAGCAGACCATGCATCAGTGGGGCTGGACCTCGTTCCATTTCGACTGGATCAAGAACAAGGACTACGTGATCTACACGGTGGTGATCGCCGGCGTCTGGCAGGCCTCGGGCTTCGTGATGGCGATGTTCCTCGCGGGGCTGCGCGGCATCGACGGCGAGATCATCAAGGCCTCGCAGATCGACGGCGCCTCTCCCTTCCAGCTCTACCGCCGCATCATCATCCCGCTGCTCCGGCCCGTCTTCCTCTCGGCGCTGATCGTGCTCGCCCATATGGCGATCAAGTCCTACGACCTCGTGGTGGCGCTGACCTCGGGCGGGCCGGGCGGCTCGGCCTGGCTGCCGTCCAACTTCATGTATGAATACACCTTCAAGCGGAACGAGATGGCCGTCGGCTCGGCGAGCGCGGTGATCATGCTCGCGACGATCTCGGCGATCATCGTGCCCTATCTCTATTCCGAGCTTCGGGAGAAGGCGCGATGAGCACCGCCGCCACCACCGTCTCCCCCAACGTCGCCCCCCGGGCGCCCGGCTCGCCGATCGTCTCGCGCATCGTGATCTACGGCCTGCTCGGTCTCTTCGCGCTGGTCTATCTCATCCCGTTCTTCGTGATGCTTCTGACCTCGCTGAAGCCGATGCCGGAAATCCAGCACGGCAACATCCTCGCGCTGCCCAAGGAGCCGACGCTCGACCCGTGGATCCGCGCCTGGGGCGAGGCCTGTGTCGGCCTCACCTGCGAGGGCATCCACGGCTATTTCTGGAACTC
>CAWZZK010000215.1:0-9544 GCA_963966455.1 Kaistia sp.
GTCGACCGGGCGGGCAAGACCTTCGAGACGGCGCGCGGGCCGGTGCGGGCGCTGGAGCCGATCGATCTCAAGGTGCCGCGCGGCGCCTTCGTCGCGCTGATCGGCCCGTCGGGCTGCGGCAAGTCCACGCTGCTGCGCATGGTCGCCGGGCTCGAGCAGCCGGACGATGGCGGCGCGATCCTGGTGCGTGGCAAGCATCCCGAGCAATTCCGCAAGGAGGGCGAACTCGGTATCGCCTTCCAGGACGCGGCCCTGCTGCCCTGGCGCAGCGTCACCGACAATATCGCCTTCCCGCTGCAGATCCTCGGCCGGCCGGTGAAGCCGGAGGCGGGGCGCATCCAGTCGCTGGTCGAGCTCGTCGGCCTCAAGGGCTATGAGGCGGCGCGGCCCGGCCAGCTCTCGGGCGGCATGCGCCAGCGCGTCGCCATCGCCCGCGCGCTGGTCACCGACCCTTCCGTGCTGCTGCTCGACGAGCCGTTCGGGGCGCTCGACCAGATCCTGCGGCGGCAGATGAATGTCGAATTGCAGCGCATCTGGGCGGCGCTGCAGACGACGACGCTGCTCGTCACGCATGGCATCGACGAGGCGGTGTTCCTCGCCGATACGGTCGTCGTGATGCAGGCGCAGCCGGGCCGGATCGCCGAGATCATCGACGTTCCCTTCGCGCGGCCAAGGCTCCCTTCGCTGTTTTCGGCGCCGGAGTTCCACGCGCTGTGTGACCGCCTGACGGTCAGCCTGCATGGCGAAGGCGCGCATCCATGACCGCCCCGGCCTATCGCGAGAATGCGCGGATTGTGTTCGGGACATTGGTGGCGCTCGCGGTGTGGGAGCTGCTCGGGGCCTATACGTCCTGGGGCGTCGCGATGTTTCCGGCGCCGACGCGCATCCTGGCGCAGGCCTTCGCCGATCGCGAACTCTATGCGCTGCACGGGCTCGCGACGCTGCAGACCTCGGTGATCGGCTTCGTCATCGGCGTCAGCGTCGCGGTCCTCGCCGCGCTCGTCTTCTGCCGGTTGCCGGGGCTCGAGCTCGCCTTTCGCGGCGTCAACATCACGCTCTTCGCGATGCCGGCGATAGTCATCGGGCCGCTGCTGGTGCTGTTCCTCAAGGGCGACTGGCCGCAGATCGTGCTCGCCGCGCTGATGGTCTATTTCCCGGCGATGTCGGCGACGCTGCTCGGCCTTCGGACCGTCGATCCGCGGCTCGCCGATCTCGTTTCGGCCTATGGCGGCTGCGAGGGCGTGCTGATGCGGCATGTGCGGCTGCGCGGCGCCCTGCCAGATCTCTTCGCCGGCTTCCGCGTCGCTGCGCCGCTCGCCGTCCTCGGCGCGGTGCTCGGCGAATTCGGCTCCGGCACGCGCTGGGGCTTCGGTGCCTTCCTGCTCTCCGCGCTGCCGCAGGGCAATCCGGGGCGGCTCTGGGGCATCGGCCTCGCCGCCAGCGCCATCGCGCTCGCCGGCTATGCGCTTTTCCTGCTGCCGGCGCGCCGGCTCTCGGCTTCCTCGACCGCCGTGACGCTCGCCGCCGTGCAGCCCTCGGCCCGTCCGAAGGGCGGCGCCTCGACGCGGCGGATCCTGCTGGCGCTCGTCGCCGTGGCGCTGCCCTTCGTCATCTGGTGGCTCGGCGTCACGCTCAGCCATGTCAGCCCGATCATCGCGCCGGGGCCGGGGCGGACGGTGATGTTCCTGATCGAGGGCAAGCAGGCCGCGGCGGCGCGGGCGGCGCTCGGCCATGCGCTCGCCGAAACGCTGCCGATCGCGCTGCTCGGGCTTCTCGCCGGCCTCGCCTTCGCCTTCATGCTCGCCGCGCTGTCGCTGCTGGCGCCGGCGCTGGCGCGCGGCCTGTTGCCGGTGGCGCTCGTCGCGCAGAACATGCCCCTCGTCGCGGTCGTGCCCTTCGTGGTGCTCGTCTTCGGAAGGGGGACAGCGTCGTCGGTGTTCATGGCGGTGCTGGTGGTGTTCTTCCCAGCCTATGTGCTGCTGCATCAGGGCTTCACGAGCGTGCCCAGGGCGGCGAGCGATCTCGTCGCCGCCTATGGCGGCGGGCGCTGGAAACAGCTCGTCCATATCGCGGTGCCCTATTCGATCGGCCATCTCTTCGCCGCCGCGCGGCTCGTCGCGCCGCAGGCGTTGCTCGGCGTCATGGTCGCGGAGTGGCTCGTCACCGGCGTCGGGCTCGGCAACCTGCTCAACATCTCGCGGGGCGGGCTCGACTACGACATGATCTGGGCCGGCGCGCTGGTCTCGATCCTCATTTCCGTCGCCGCCTATGAGGGCGTCGGGCTCATCGAAAGGAGGATCGCCCGATGACCGCGATCCGCTGGCACCACGCTTCGCTCACCGTCGCCGCAATCGATCCGGCGATCGCGTTCTTCGCGGCCGTGTTCGGCTTTGAGCCGCTCTTCATCGAGCGCGGCATGCGCGAGGACATCGTCGCGCTGACCGGCCGCGAGGGCCTCTCCTGCGATTTCACACAGATGCGGTCCGACGCCTATCCGCTGATCCTCGAACTGATCGCCTTTACGAGCGACGACGGCGCCCGGCCTGAGGCAGACGCCCTGCCCTGGCGGCCCGGCAGCGGCCATGTTGCCTTCCATGTCGACGATTTCGACGGCGTGATCGCGGCTGCGCTCGCGCATGGCGCCGTGGCGCTCGGCAAGGCGATCACCTTTCCCGGCGGACGATCGATCTATTTGCGCGCGCCGGGCGGAGCCTTCTTCGAGATCGAATATCTGGCGGAGGCCGCGTGATGGCTGGTACCGAATGCCTTTCAGCTGAAATGCACACGATGCCGATCAGGCGATCTCTAGTTAGGCAGATCCTGCCTATTCTTTGCACATCGGGCGTTACCAAGATCGCGATGAAGCCGTTGCGCGGTGCAATATTGGCATTACTATCGCCGCATACGGTTCAGATCGACCGGAAAGACGGGTCGAACCGACAGTCGAGCGCTGGCAGCCGGCATCGCGATGCCGAAGGTCTTGCCATTGCCGACGAAGCGTTGAGCGCCCTCCAGGCCACGGCCATCCGCTCCGCCTCCCCGGAGCCCGGCCGGCCATGCGGGCATTCCCGAACCACTCCCGAGACTGAGGAGTCAGCCATGACGTTCAAGCAGACCCGCCGCGCCTTCGGCAAGACGGCCCTTGCCGGCCTTGCCGCCGTCGCTTTCGCGCCGATCGGCCTCGCCCGCGCCGCCGGCAGCCCGCTCGCCTTCCAGTCGATCTGGATCAACGATCCGGAGTTCATCGGCTATTTCATCGCCATCGACAAAGGCTGGTACACAGAGGAAGGGATCGACCTCACCTATATCCCCGGCGGCCCCGACGTCATCCCGCAGGCGGCGCTCCTGACCGGCAAGGCCGACATCGCGCTGACCTCGCTGATCGAGACGGCCTCGGCGGTCTCGGAGAAGGGCGCCACCTTCAAGATCATCGGCGCGCAGTTCCAGAAGAGCCCGGACAGCGTCATCAGCCTCGAGCAGTCCGGCATCAAGACGATCAAGGATCTCGTCGGCAAGACGGTCGCCTGTCCGCCGCTCAGCCTCGGCACCTTCAAGGTGCTGCTCGGCCTCAACGGCGTCACCGAGGATCAGCTGAAGATCGTTCCCTATGCCTTCGACCCGACGCCGCTCGCGACCGGCCAGGTCGACGCGGTGGTCGACTTCATGACCTCGCTGCCCTTCATCGTCGAGCAGACCTCGGGGAAGAAGGCGAGCTACATGCTGTTCTACGATTTCGGCCTTCCCTTCGGCCAGGACCTGGTCACGGTCAGCGAGGAGACGCTGAAGAGCCGGCGCAAGGACATCGTCGGCTTCATGCGCGCCAGCCGGAAGGGCTGGAACGAGGAGATCGCCAATCCCGACAAATATGTGAAGGAGTACGAGAACACCTGGTTCAAGGGCAACGGCTACACGCCCGAGGCGGCGCTGTTCCATGGCAAGGTGCAGCTGCCGCTGATGGAGAACCCGAACGGCATCTTCGCGATGGACGATGCCTGGATCGACAAGAATCTCGCGACCCTCGACAAGGTGGGCGTCAAGGCGGACAAAAGCCTGTTCGACACCTCGATCCTCGCCGAACTCTGACAAGGACGGCCGACGCGCGCGGCCTCTTACTCCGATAAGGACGGCCGCCGCAGGCGGCCTGTGCACGAATGGCAAAACTCTTTACGCCCCTCTCCGTGAGGGGCGTGACCTTCAAGAACCGCATCGTCGTTTCCCCGATGTGCCAGTACGCCGCGATCGACGGATACGCGACGGACTGGCATTTCGACCATCATGCCCGCTTCGCGCTCGGCGGCGTCGGCGGCGCGCTGGTGGAGGCGACGGGCATCTTGCCGGAAGGCCGCATCACGCCGGACTGCCTCGGGATCTGGGACGATGCGCATATCCCCGGTCTCGCGCGCATCGTCGACACCTATCACCGTCAACGCGCGGCGATCGGCATCCAGATCAGCCATGCCGGCCGCAAGGCCAGTTCGACGGCGCCCTGGGAGGGCGGCTGGGCGATCCCCGCTGACGATCCGCGCGCCTGGCAGACCGTGGCGCCATCGGCGCTCGCTTATCACGAGGACTGGCCGGTCCCGCATGAGCTGAGCGAAGCGGAGATCGTGGGAATCGTCGATGCCTTCGTCGCCGCCGCGCTCAGGGCAGTCGCCGCCGGTTTCGACTTCGTCGAGATCCATGGCGCGCATGGCTATCTGCTGCACGAATTCGTCTCGCCGGTCTCGAACAAGCGCACGGACCGCTATGGCGGCAGCGCCGAGAACCGCATGCGCCTCTCCCTCGAGGTCGCGGCGCGCGTCAGGGCCGCGATCCCCAAGACCATGCCGCTCTTCTACCGCGCCTCCTGCATCGACCGGATCCCCGACGAAGGGCTGACGCTCGACGATACAGTGCTGCTCGCCGCGGCGCTGAGGGAGGTCGGCGTCGATGTCGTGGACTGTTCGGCCGGCGGCATCCTCGTCCGGACCAATCCCGGCCATATCAAGGAAGGGCCGGCTTTCCAGGTCGGCTTCGCGGAGCGCATCCGCGCCGAGGCCGGCATCGCCACCATGGCGGTCGGCATGATCACCGAACCCGATCAGGCAGACGAGATCATCGCCTCGGGCAAGGCCGACCTCGTCGCGATGGGCCGCGAAATGCTCGCCGATTCCAACTTCGCGCATCGCGCCGCGCTGGCGCTCGGCATCGAGCGGCCGGATTTCGTGCTGCCCGAGCGCTACGCCTTCTATCTGCAGTTCCGGCGGCCGCAGCCATGACGATGCTCGACCGCGTGCCGCTCGGCCGGCGCTCCGGACTGACCGTCTCGCGGGTCGGCTTCGGCTCGGCGCCGCTCGGCGACTTCTTCGAGAGGCTGGACGAACGCGAGGCGATCGGAACCGTCGAGGCAGCCTTCGCGGCGGGGATCACGCTGGTCGACACCTCGCCGCATTACGGCAACGGCCTCGCCGAGCACCGCATCGGCACGGCGCTGCGCTCGGTGCCGCGCGACAGCGTCGTCATCTCGACCAAGATCGGCCGCGTCATGACCGCCGCCTCGCCGGGTGGAAGCCCGCCGCCCCCGCCGGCGCGCGGTTTCGTCGGCTCGCTGCCGCACCGGCCGCGCTTCGACTATTCCTATGACGGCGTGATGCGCTCCTTCGAGCAATCGCTGCTCCGCCTCGGCACCGACCGCATCGACATCCTGCTGATCCACGACATCGACGCCTGGTCGCAGGGCGAGGACATGGTCGAGGCGCGCTATCGCGAGGCGATCACGAGCGGCTACCGGGCGCTCGACGAACTTCGCGCGTCCGGCACCGTCAAGGCGATCGGCCTCGGCCTCGACGACCACGACTGGTGCGAGCGTTTCCTGCGCGAGGCGGAATTCGACGCCGTGCTGCTCGCCGGCCGCTATTCGCTGCTGGAACAGCCGGCGCTGCCGACGCTGCTGCCGCTCGCGCTCGAACAGGGCGTCGGCATCATGCTCGGCGGCATCTTCAATTCCGGCATCCTCGCCACCGGCGCCATTCCCGGCGCCCGCTACAACTACGAGGCCGCGCCGCCGGAGATCATGGAACGCGTGGCGCGGATCGAGGCGGTGTGCCGGGCGCATGCCGTGCCGCTGCCGCGCGCCGCCGTGCAATTCGTGCTCGGCCATCCGGCCGTGTCCTCGCTGGTGCTTGGCGCGGTGAAGCCGGCCGAGATCGCCCGCAATCTCGCGGCGCTCGAGGAGCCGGTTCCCGCCGGCCTCTGGAGCGATCTGAAGACCGAGGGATTGCTCGATCCCGACGCGCCGACCCCCAACAAGAAGCCCCAAAGGGAGAACGCCTAAGATGCCGCTCAACCAGCCCGCCACGACGATGTGGATCGACACCGACACCGGCTCCGACGATGCCGTCGCGCTGGTGATCGCCTTCCAGAATCCGCAGGTCGAGATCGCCGGCATCTCGGTCGTCGCGGGCAATATCTCGCTGGAAAAGGCGCTGCAGAACGCGCTCTACACGCGCGAGATCTGCGGCGCTGAGCATGTGCCGGTCTATGCCGGCCTCGCCGTGCCGCTGATCCGCGGCCCCTTCCATGCCGAGAACGTCCATGGCGAGGACGGCATGGGCGATATCGGCCTGCCGCTGTCGGGCCGCGTGCCGGACGAGGGCCACGGCATCGACCGCATGATCGAAACGATCCTGGCACGGCCGGGCGAGATCACGCTCGTGACGCTCGGGCCGCTCACCAACATCGCCGTCGCCCTCGCCCGCGAGCCCAGGCTCGCCAAGGCGGTGAAACATTGCGTCATCATGGGCGGAATTGGCGATGGACCCGGCAATGTTACGCCGGCTGCGGAATTCAATATCTATGCCGACCCGGACGCCGCCCGTATGGTGTTCCAGTCGGGCATGCCGATCGTGATGTGCGGCTGGGAGATCTCCTGCCGCCACGCGGTCGTCGAGCCGGCCGACACCGACGAATTGAAGCGCGTCGGTGGCGCTCTCGGGGCCTTCTGCGTCGATATCCAGCGGTTCCTCGTCGAGTTCGCGACCAAGATCTCGGGGCTTCCCGGCATCGACCTGCCGGACCCCATCACCATGGCGATCGCGATCGATCCCTCGATCGTGACGAAGTCGAGCGAGGCCTATGTGGAAGTGGTGAACGGCGACGGACCGGCGCTTGGCCAGACGATCGTCGACCGCAAGCTGCATGCCGGCAAACCAATCAACGCGACGGTCGTGGACAGCGCCTCGCGCGAGGATTTCATGAAGATGCTGACCGACGCGGTGACGCGTCCCGTCGGCGGCTAACGGAAAGGCAGGCCGGGAACCGGCCACCTGCCCGCGGCGATCGCCGCGGGCCAACAAGAATGCCGGCCAAGGGGCCGGCTGGGTGTGGGTCCATCTTCCACGGGGAACGACAGAATGAAGTTCGACAACAGAACGCTCGTGCTGATGGCGGCGGCCATCGTCATCAACATCGTGGTCGGTCAGATCGTGGCCTGGCTGAAACTGCCGATCTTTCTCGATTCGATCGGCACGGTCCTGGTGGCCATCCTGGCCGGACCGATCGCCGGCGCCATCACCGGCCTCCTCGCCAACCTGATCTGGGGCCTCATCCTCGATCCGGTCGCGGCGGCCTTCTTCCCGGTCGCGGTCGTCATCGGCCTCACCGCCGGCATCCTCGCCCGCTACGGCTGGTTCTCCTCACTGGCGAAGACGATCGTCGCCGGCGTCATCGTCACGATCACCTCGACGATCGTGTCGATCCCGATCATCGTCTACATGTTCGGCGGCGTGACCGGCTCGGGCACGGACTTCGCGACGGCCTATCTGCTCGCGATGGGCAACCAGTTGATCGCCTCGGTCGCGGTGTCGAACCTCATCCAGAACCTCGCCGACAAGGTCATCACCTGCGTCGTCGCCTGGCTGATCGCCATCCGCCTGCCGCGCAACTTCACGACCGGCCTGCCCTTCTTCGCCTATACCAAGGCCTGACCGGCCCGACCTGGGCACATAACGATCGATGGCGGCGGGAGCGATCCCGCCGCCATCTTGCTTTCCGACCGGTGGTAGGGCGCCGGCCGGCAAAGCCGTGTCAATGAGCCGGTGTCGGGTCGGCGGGCGCCGGCGCGGCCGCGTCCCTGGGCTTCCGGCGGTCGGCGAGGCGGCGGACGACGACGTAGAACATCGGAACCATGAAGATGCCGATCGTCGTCGCGGCGATCATGCCGCCCATGACGCCGATGCCGACCGCGTTCTGCGCGCCGGAACCGGCGCCGGTCGCGACGGCGAGCGGCAGCACGCCGAGGATGAAGGCGAGCGAGGTCATCAGGATCGGGCGCAGGCGCTGGCGCGCCGCCATCAGCGTCGCCTCGACCAGTTCCTTGCCGGCGGCCTGCTGGTCGCGGGCGAATTCGACGATCAGGATCGCGTTCTTGGCCGAGAGGCCGATCGTCGTCAGCAGGCCGACCTTGAAATAGACGTCGTTGGACTGGCCGAAGAGCTTCGCCGCCACCAGCGCACCGAGCACGCCGATCGGCACCGCGAGCATCACCGAGAACGGGATCGACCAGCTCTCATAGAGCGCCGCGAGGCAGAGGAAGACGACGAGGATCGAGATTGCATAGAGCGAGAGGGCCTGGTTGCCCGAGAGCTGCTCCTGATAGGAAAGCCCGGTCCAGGCCGCCGTGAAGCCGGAGGGAAGCTCCGAGACGAGCTTCAGCATCTCGTCCATCGCGGTACCGGAGGAGACCCCCGCGGCGGCCGAGCCTTGGATGGAGACCGCCGAGATGCCGTTGTAGCGGTCGAGCTTCGGCGAAGCGCGGCCCCATGAGGAGGCGGTGAAGCTCGAGAACGGCACCATCTCGCCGCTGGCGTTGCGCACATACCAGGAATTGACGCTGCCCGGGCTGTCGCGGAAGGCGGCATCGCCCTCGACATAGACGGGCTTCACCTTGCCGCGGTCGATGAAGTCGTTGACATAGCTGCCTGCGAAGGCGGTCGAGATCGTGTTGTTGATGTCGGCGAGGTCGATGCCGAGCGCCCTCGCTTTCGCCTGGTCGATGTCGATGGCGAACTCCGCCTGATCCTCCTGCCCGCCCTGGCGCACGCCCATGAGCTGGCTGTCCTTGCCTGCGGCGAGAAGCAACTGGTCGCGGGCGGCCTTGAGCGCGTCCTGGCCGGCACCGGCGGTGTCCTGCAGATACATCTCGAAACCGTTCGACTGGCCGAGGCCGGGAAGGACCGGCGGCGCCAGCGCGATGACCTGGCCGTCGCGGATCTTCTGAAAGGCCCCCATGGCCCGCCCGGCGATGGCGGCCGATGTCTGGCCCTTGCCGGTGCGCTCGGAGAAGTCCTTGAGCTTGACGAAGGCCATGGCGGCGTTCTGGCCGCTGCCGTTGAAGCCGAAGCCGACGGCGGCGAAGACCTCCTCGACATTGGTCTTCTCCTCGGTGAGGAAATAGTCCTCGACTTGCTTCACCACCTCGATGGTTCGCGCCTGCGTGGCGCCCGGTGGCAGCGTGATCATGGTCATGAGCACGCCCTGATCATCCTCTGGCAGGAAGGAACTCGGC
>CAWZZK010000216.1:0-14885 GCA_963966455.1 Kaistia sp.
GCCGAAGCGGCGCGCCCAGAAGGCGACGAGAAGCCCGATCGGCCCGGCGCCGATGATGGCGACGCTGTCGCCGGCCTTCATGCCGGAGCGGATCACGCAATGGAGCGCCACCGAAAGCGGCTCGGCGAGGGCGCCGTCCTCGAGCGCGACCCCGTCCGGCAGGCGCTGGCACTGGCGCGCCGCGACGGCGACATATTCGGCATAGCCGCCGCCGATCAGCACCATCTCGGCGCAGCGGGCCGGATCGCCGCGCCGGCAGGCCTCGCAATGGCCGCAGCCGCGCATCGGCACCACCGCCACGCGGTCGCCGATGGCGAGGTCGGTGACGGCGGAGCCGCGCGCCACCACTTCGCCGGCGAATTCATGGCCGAGCACGAAGCCGGGCGTGATGCCGAAGGCCGAGGGATCCTCGGTGATGTGCAGGTCGCTGCCGCAGATGCCGCAGGCGGCGACCCGCAGCACCACCTCATCCGCCTCCGGTGTCGGTTCGGGCATGGTGCCGATGCGGAGCGGGCTGCCGACGGCGTCGAAGATGGCGACTCTCATGGCGGTCCCCTTCAGCGGTTCGGATCGACGAGGAAGCGGCGGAAGGGGAACCACGGTGCGTCGAAGCGGCGCGAGAGAAGGCCCCAGATGCCGGTGCGGGCGTAGAGCGCGACCAGCAGCGTCATCAGCCCGAGCACGACGAAATAGGTCGCGCCATATTCGCCGAACCAGCGATCGGCGATGAAGAAGATCAGCGAGCCGATCAGCACGCCCTCGATCGAGCCGATCCCGCCGATCATGACGATGAAGATCGCGACATTGGCCCACATCGGATCGAAGGCCGAGGGCGGGTTGATGCGCAGCTGCGCCATGAAATAGACCGCCCCGGCAAGGCCGCAGCCGACCGCGGCGGCGACATAGACGAGGAAGCGCAGCCGCGAGACGTCGACGCCCTGGCTGGCGGCCGCCACCGGATTGTCGCGCATGGCGATGAGGGCGAGGCCGAAGCGCGATCGGAGCAGCCAGTAGCTGCCGCCGAGCGTCACCAGCAGCATGAAGGCGCAGAGCAGTGACATCGCGACATTGCGCTCGAAGGCGGAATACTGGCTCATGACGCGCAGCGACATGCCGGCGCCGGAATTGACCAGCGGCAGGTTGGAGGCGACGAGGCGGAAGACCTCGGCGACGACCCAGGTGCCGATCGAAAAATACGGCCCGTCGAGCCTGTGCAGCAGGAAATAGAGCGGCACCGCCAGCACGGCCGGCACGATCAGCGACAGGAGCACGGCGAGGAACGGGTTGATGCCGAATGTCTGCGCCAGCACGAACAGCGCATAGCCCGCCGCGCCCATGAAGGCCTGCTGGCCGACCGAGACGAGCCCGGCATAGCCCGCGAGCAGGTTCCACATCTGCGCCACCGCGATGTAGCAGCAGAGCTCGAGGATCATGCGGATGGTGCCGGTCGAGGCCCACCATGGCATCACCGCGACGGCGACGAGCGCGACGATCGCCAGCGTCATGGCGATGCGGCCGGAATTGGTCTGCCGGCGGACGGTGACGGCGGGTGCCGGAATGGCGGTGGCGGCGTCGGAGATCGCTGTCATTGTCATGCCTTTCCGAACAGGCCCTGCGGGCGGGTCGCCAGCACGATCAGGAAGACGAGATGGCCGGCGAGCACGCCGAAGCCGGGATCGATGCGGAAGCCGATGCCCTGCGAGATGCCGAGCACCATGGAGCCGATGAAGGCGCCCCAGACCGAGCCCATGCCGCCGATGATCACGGCCTCGAAGGCATAGATCAGCTGCGCGGCGCCATCGGCCGGCGCGACGGTCGAGCGGAGCGACTGGAACACCGCCGCGAAGCCGAGAATGCCGACCGCGACCGCCGTCGCCAGCGCGTAGACGGCGCGCGGGTTGATGCCGGTCATCGCCGCCGCCTCGACATCGGCCGCGGCAGCCCGGAGCGCGCGGCCGAAGCGGGTCTTCTTCAGCATGAGGTCGAGCCCCCAGGTCAGGGCGACGGCCACCACCAGCACGATGACCGGCAGCAGGCCGATATAGATGCCGCCGATATCGACAGAACGGCTCTCGATGCCGCCGCCCGGCAGCGAGCGGCTGTTGGCCGACCAGATCTGCAGCATGAGATTCTGCAGCGCGATCGAGAGGCCGAAGGTGGCGATCAGCGAGGGCAGCGGATCGCTGCCGACCACCTTGTTCAGCACCGCCTTCTGCAACAGCCAGCCCATGAAGAGGCCGAGCGGCACCAGGATCGCCAGGACGGCGAGCGGTCCGAGGCCCCAGGCGGTCGCCATCGAGATGCCGATCAGCGACAGGAGGATCACGAGATCGCCATGGCTGATATTGACGATCCGCATCACGCCGAACATCAGCGCCATGCCGAGCGCGTATTGCGCATACATCCCGCCGAGCAGGATGCCCTGCACCAATGCGTCAAACCACTGCATGGCCCGCTCCGAAATAGGCTTCCCCGATCGCCTCGCGCGTCACTTCCGCCGAGCGGCCCGAGAGCGTGACGCGGCCTTCCAGCATGCAGTAGAGGCGGTCGGTCGCCTCCTTCGCGAGGCCGACATCCTGCTCGACGAGGATCATCGCCGTGCCGGCGCCGCGGATTTCCGGCAGCGCGGCATAGATCTCGCGGATGACCTTCGGCGCGAGGCCGAGGCTGATCTCGTCGCAGAGCAGCACGCGCGGCTGGCAGAGCAGCGCGCGGCCGATCGCCACCATCTGCTGCTGGCCGCCGGAAAGGCTCTGCACCGGCGTCTTCGCCTTCTCCTTCAGGATGGGAAAGAGGCGATGCAGCCGCTCGATCGACCAGCCGCCCTTGGCGCCGAGGCGCGCGGCCTGGTCGACGGCGACCTTCAGATTGTCCTCGACCGACATGCCGGTGAAGAGGCGCCGTCCTTCGGGAACGATGGCGACGCCGCGCTTCACCATGCGGTCCGCCGACGTGCCGCCGACCGGTTCGCCGTCGAGGCGGACCATGTCGCGGCCGACGGGCAGAAGGCCCATGACGGCGCGCAGGAAGGTCGACTTGCCGGCGCCGTTGGCGCCGATCAGCGCCACCGCCTCGCCGGCATGGAGCTCGACATCGACGCCGTAGAGGGCCTGGAAATCGCCATAGCGGGCGACGAGGCCATGCGTGGACAGGACGGCGGTCATGCCTCGATCCCCATATAGACGCGCTGCACTTCGGGCAGCGCGATGACCTCGGCCGGCGGCCCCTCGGCGATGCGCTCGCCGAAATTCAGCACCATCAGCCGGTCGGCGACGGCGAGCAGCGCGTGCAGCACATGCTCGATCCAGACGATGGTGACGCCGCGGTCGCGGATGCGGCGGACGAGGGCGACCAGCGCCTTCGACTCGTCGTCGGTGAGCCCGCCGGCGATCTCGTCGAGCAGCAGCAGCTTCGGGTCGGAGGCGAGCGCCCGCGCGAGTTCCAGCCGCTTGCGGTCGAGCAGCGTCAGCGCGCCCGCCTGGCGGTTGGCCTTGTCGGCGAGCTCGCATTCGCGCAGCACCGCGGCGCAGAAGGCGTAGCTCTCCTTTTCCGAGCGCCCGCCGCCGAAAGCCGCGGCGACGAGCAGGTTCTCGAAGGTCGTCATCCCGGAATAGGGGCGCGGGATCTGGTAGGTGCGCCCGATGCCCATCTTGCAGCGCCGGAACGGCGGCTCGCCGCGCAGCGCCCGGCCGGCGAGATGGATCTCGCCGCCCGAGACCTTGAGATCGCCGCTGATCATGTTGAACAGCGTCGTCTTGCCGGCGCCGTTCGGGCCGAGAATGCCGAGCACCTCGCCCCGATTGACGTCGAAACTGACCTCATGCAGGACGCGGACGGCGCCGAAGGATTTCGACACGCCGCGCACTTCAAGCAGGACATCCTTGTCCATCGCCCCCTCCACGTCCCGCATCATCTCACCAGGCGATCGGAACGATCTTCTGCTCGGGCGTGAAGAGCGTGTTGACCGAGTTGTCGACGATCTTGAGGTCGTAGGGCCACTTGGTGCCCTTCACCCACTGGCCGCCGAAGATCGGGGTCTTGCAGACATTCTTGTGCGGCGAGCCGTCGAACTTGATGGGTCCGACGAGCGACTGGAGATTGGTAGCGGCAACCGCATCGCGGTTGGCCTCGCGGGACAGCGGATCGGACGAGCGCTTCAGAACGTCGATCGCCACCTCGAGCAGCGCAGGCGAATAGCCGAGCGGCTGCGTCCACTGCTTCTTGGTGTCGGCTTCCCACTGGTCGGCGAGCTGGCGGCTGACTTCGCCGGTCAGCGACGACTTGAACGGGAAGGCCGGCGTCCACCAGACTTCCGACGACATGCCGTTGCCGAGCGGACCCATCGCCTCGACGCCGCTCGGGAAGAGAAGCGCCGCGGCGACCGTCACCGCCTTCGGCTTGAAGCCCTGCTGGTTGCACTGCGTGACGAAGGTCTTGAGATCGTCCGGATAGGTGATGCCGCCGATGATCTCGCAGTTGTTCTTCTTGAACTCGGCGATCTGGGCCGAGAAGTCATTGGTGCGCGGCTGGAAATAGCCCGGCACGAACACCTCGTAGCCCGCCTTCTTGGTCGGGACCGGCAGGCCGTATTCGTCGTTGCCCCAGGTCTCGCCGTCGATGTTCTGCGGGAAGAGCATGCCGACCTTCTTGTTGGTCTCCAGCCCGTTCCACAGACCCACGAAGGTGTTCAGCGCCTCGTCGAGGCCCCAGAAGAAGTGATAGGTCCAGTTGAACTCCTGCTTGCCGCCGCCGCGCGGGAAGACGACCGCCTGCCAGGGCGCGCCGGACGAGAGGCAGGGCGTCTCGTAGAGCTCGGCCTGCTCGGCCGCCGGCAGGATGGTGTCGGTGGTCGAGGCCGGCAGCAGCAGGTGGATCTCGTCATTGAGGATGAGATTGCCGGCGATTTCGGCCGACTTGTTCGGGTTCGACTGGCTGTCGCGGTCGAGGATCTCGATCTCGTAGGTCTTGCCGTTCGAGGATTCGAGCTTGCCGCCGAGCACGGCGCGGATCTTCGCGAGCGTGTAGCCGTCGGTCTCGCCGAACAGCGCCAGCGGGCCGGTGGTCGGGCTGATATAGCCGACCTTGATCTTGCCGGCCGTCTCGGCGCGGGCATAGCCGGGCAGCGCCAGGCTGGAGGCGGCCGCGCTGGCGGCGAGGCCCTTCAGCACGGTGCGCCGGCTCGGCGTGATGCCCGATTTCAGGATCTTGTTGTAGTAGGTCATTGCGGTAGCCTCCCTCTCGTAAGTCGGTTTCCGGCCGGCCCTCCCTGGCCGTCCGGCATTTGGGCGCGTTCACGTCATGCGGGTCAGCGATCCGCCGTCGATGACGATGAGCGAGCCGGTGAAATAGGCGCCGGCCGGCGAAGCCAGCAGCAGCGCCAATCCCTTGATGTCCTCGACATCGCCGATCCTGCCGATCAGCGACTGGCTCTCGAAGGCGGCGCGGTCTTCCTTGTTGCGCAGCCTGCCGCCGGCGATGTTGGTGATGAACGGTCCCGGCAGGATAGCGTTGACGCGGATGCCGTAGGCGCCGAGTTCCATCGCCATGTGGCGAACGAAATGGTTCACCGCCGCCTTGGCCGGCATGTAGGACGTGCCGACGATGCTCTCGTTGATGAGCGCGGCGATCGACGAGGTGACGATGATCTCGCCGCCGCCATGCCCCTTCATGTGCCGGACGGCGTTCTTCACCGTCGTGTAGACCGAGGTCAGGTTGATCTCGATGCCGCGGTCCCACTGCTCGTCGGGGATGTTCTCGATCGCGCCGGCCGGGTTGCGCTCGCCGGTCGGCGTGTTGAAGCCGGGGCCGGGATCGATGCCGGCATTGGCGAACACCGTGTCGATGCGGCCGTGGCGCGCGGCGACGAGGTCGAACGCCGCCGCCATGGCCGGACGGTCGCCGACATCGACGATCTCGCCCCAGACGTCCCAGCCCTTGGCGCCCATTTCGGCGACCACGTTCTTGAGCCCTGCGGGATCGATATCGAAGATCGCGACGCGGGCGCCGTGCTCGGCCATCACCTCCGCATAGGCCTTGCCGATCCCGCTGGCGCCGCCGGTGACGATCACCGACTTGCCGCGGACGTCGAACATCTTGTCGAGAGCAGCCATGCGTTCCCCCTCAGGCGCCCTTCTTGCGCGCCAGCACGAAATCGAATTCCACGTCGTAGTAAGGAGCCGCGAGCCCGACGGTCTTCGCCGCGGCCTCGTCGTCGATCGGCACGAATTCGGCGAGGAGGCTCTTCTTCACGCCGAAGACGGCGTCCGAGTTGATGTACGGATCGTCGGGATCGAAGATGTGGGTCGTCAGCGGCTCGAAGCCGTCGGCCGTGATGATGTAGTGGAGATGCGCCGGGCGGTAGGGATGGCGGCCGAGCGCGCCGAGCAGCTTGCCGACGGGACCGTCATCCGGGATCGGGTAGTATTTCGGCTTGACGCCGCGGAACCAGTAGCGGCCGTCGGCGCCGGTGCGGAACACGCCGCGCAGGTTGAAGTCCGGCTGGATGCCCTTCTGCTGGACGTCGTAGAAGCCTTCGTCATTGGCCTGCCAGACATCGATCTTGGCATTCTCGATCGGGTTGCCCTTGGTATCGAGGATATGGCCATGCACGAACATCGGCTCGCCCTTCTGGTCGAGGCAGATGTCGGCGCCCATCGGCAGTTCGGGCGCATCGTCGACGTGGAACGGGCCGAGCACCGTCGATTCCGATGCACCGGACGGCTTCCGGTTGTTGATCGCGTCGACGAGCATCGAGACGCCGAGCACGTCGGAGAGCAGGATGTATTCCTGCCGCCATTCGTTGCAGATCTGGCCGGTCTCGGTGAGGAAGAGGATGGCGCGGAACCACTCCTCCTGCGTCGGCTCGACCTCCTTGACCGCCTCGTGCAGCTTGCGCACCAGGACGGCCATGATCTCCTTCAGCCGCTCGTCCTTGGCATTCGCGTTGCGGGCGATGACGACATCGGCCGAGTCTTCCTCGGTGAAGTAGCCGTATTCGTGGTCCTGCGGCATGGGTGCCTCCTCAGCGCGCCAGGATATGGGTGAGCACGCGGCGGAGCTCCGCCGCCGGATCGGCGGCGATGGTCTTCGCGCGCCAGGCGACGTGATGGTCCGGCCGCACCAGCAGGCAGCCCGAGTCTGAGATCTCGCTCGCGCGGGCGAAGTCGCCGACATGATCCTCGAGCGGCCGCCGAGGTCCGATCACATGGGTGCGGATCGGCAGTCCGAGCTCAGCCGAGAGCTTTTCGGCGGCCTCGACCCAGCCCTCGCCGCCGATGCCGGTCAGGATGGTGAACTCGCCATGGCCGGTGAGGTCGAGCGTCGAGACCTGGCGTCCGGCGCGGTCGAACACCCAGACATGCGGCAGCCGCGCACCCGGCCAGGTCGTCGGCTGGTAGTGCAGCTCGGCGTCCTTCTCGAAGGCCGGCTCGGCCTCGCCGTCGGTGACGGCGGCGTTCGAGCGGTAGCGCTGGTTCATTTCGACGCCATGCGCGTCGAACTCGTATTTCTTGAAGGCGATCGCCTGGCGCAGCGCCTCGCGCTGCTTCTCAGCCGCCGGCGTCGCATCGGCGCGGGCGTCCATGTTGCGCTGGATCTTCTCGTGATCGACACCGCCATCCATGCCGAGCGCCTCGAAGATCGGGCCGAACTCGGCGATCGACTTGTTGGCGCGGGTCACGATCTGGCGCGCAATCGGCGCCCGCTCGGCCGAGTAGCTGTCGAGCAGCGCCATGCCGGCCTGGCCCTTCACCACCTTGGCGAGTTTCCAGGCGAGGTTGAAGCCGTCCTGGATCGAGGTGTTGGAGCCGAGGCCGTTCGACGGCGGATGGCGGTGCGCCGCATCGCCCATGATGAAGGCGCGGCCCTTCTGCAGATGCGTCGCGAAGCAGTTGTTGACCGTCCAGGTATTGGCGCCGAGCAGCTCGATCTCGAGCGACGGGTCGCCGACCAGCTGGCGGGCGACGCCGGTCGCGAATTCCGGCGTCACGTCCGGCGGCGGCTGGTTGATGTCATAGCCCCAGACGATCAGCCACTCGTTCCACGGCCGCACCATGCGGACGAGGCCCATGCCGATGCCGCCGACATCGGCGCCGGGCTGCATCACCCAGTAAAGGACGCTCGGGCGGTGCGCGACATAGCGCGAGAGATCGGCGCGGAAGAGGATGTTCATCGAGCCGCCGACGCCCATCTTCCCCTCGAAGGGCAGGCCGAGATGCTCGGCGACGAGCGAGTTGCCGCCGTCGGCGCCAACGAGGAACTTGGAGCGGACGGTGAAGTCCTTGCCCGTCAGGCGGTCGCGCAGCGTCGTCGTGACGCCGTCCTCGTCCTGAACATGGGAGAGATATTCGGTGCTCATGCGCGGCTGCGTGCCGCGCGCGCAGGCCGTCTTGAAGAGGATCGGCTCCATGAAGGTCTGCGGCAGGTCGTTCATGAAGCAGGGCGAGGTCAGCAGGTGCTCGGCCTTGGAGAGCGGGTGCGTGCCCCAGCTCTTCATGCGGCCGATCTCCTCGCCGGCGAGGCTCTCGCAGAACACGTTCTCGCCCATGATCTCCTGCGGCGAGGCATGCATCATCGCCTCGGCCTCGACGTCGGGGCCGAGGTCGCGGAGCACTTCCATGGCGCGCTGGTTGGTGATGTGCGCGCGCGGCGTATTGGCGAGCCAGCGGTAGCGGTTGACGATGAGATTGGCGACGCCATAGCTCGAGAGCAGCGCGGCCGTCGCCGAGCCGGCAGGGCCGGTGCCCACGATGAGGACGTCGGTTTCGATATCGGCCATCAGGTTCCCCCTTGGATCTTCGGCCCGGACAGCCTGCGGCGGACCGGGAACAGGTGCAGGCCGGTACGGGCGGAGACGAGGCCCCAGATCCCTTTCGGCGCGAACAGCATGACGGCGATGGCGATGAGCCCGAGCGTCAGCAGGTACCAGCTGCCATAGTCCGCGAGCGCGGAGCGCAGCAGGAAGAAGACGATCACCCCGACGATCGGCCCCTCGATGGTGCCGATGCCGCCGATGACGACGATGAAGATGACGTAGGCGGTCCAGTCGGTGACCGCGAAGGCGGCGCCGGGCGAGATGCGCGCCGTCTGCATGAAGACGAGGCCGCCGACGAGGCCGGTGGCGGCGGCGGCGAGCAGGAACACCGCCCATTTGAGCCGCACCGCGTCGACACCCACCGATTGCGCGGCATCGATATTGTCGCGCAGCGCCGCGAGCGCGAGGCCGAGGCGGTTCCTCAGCAGCCAGTAGATGCCGCCGGTGATCGCCACCGCGAGGATGAGCGCCAGCCAATAGGCGAGGATGTCGCGCGCCGCCGCCTCGCGGACGCCGAAGAGGGCGCGGACGAGATCGACGCCGAGGATGTTGCCCGTCGCCTCGCGCGGCAGCGAGGTGCCCGTGCCGCCGCCGAGCGCCTTCCACTGCGCGACGAGGAGGCGCGTCACCTCGGCGATCACCCAGGTGCCGATGGCGAAATAGGCGCCCTGCAGGCGGAAGGCGAAGAAGGCGGTCGGAATCGCGAGCAGCAGCGCCGCGACGCCGCCGGCGAGGATCGCGACGACCGGATTCCAGCCGAGAAGGATGACGGCGGCGAACATCGCATAGGCGCCGATGCCGACGAATGCCTGCTGGCCGACCGAGACGAGCCCGCCATAGCCGGCGAGGAGGTTCCAGAGCTGCGCCAGCGCCAGCATCGTCAGGATGAAGAAGAGGTCCTGGATCGTGCTGCGCGAGACGAAGGCCGGCAGCGCGAAGCCAAGGGCGATCAGCGCCAGCGCGACGAGGCCGGTGATCGTCCCGGCTTTCGTCCTTGTCGTGAGGCGATAGGCCATGTGCGTGCTCATCGGCGCCTCCTCAGTCCACCGCGCGCGGGAACAGCCCGCGCGGCCTGACGAGAAGGACGGCGAGGAAGGCGAGATGGCCGGCGAGGATCTGCCATTCCGGGTTGATCGCGGCGCCGAGCGTCTGTGCGACGCCGATGATGATGCCGCCGGCCAGCGTGCCCCAGAGGCTGCCGAGACCGCCGATGATCACCGCCTCGAAGGCATAGAGGAGGCGCGCCGGGCCGATCGAGGGATCGAAATTGGCGCGCATGCCGAGATAGAGCGCCGCCACCGTCACCACGACCATCGCGAGCCCGGTCGCAACCGCGAAGACGCGCTTCGGCTCGATGCCCATCAGCGAGGCGGTGACGGGATCGTCCGAGGTGGCGCGGAAGGCCCGGCCCAGCGCCGTCTGGTAGAACACCGCGTTGAGCGCGACGATGACGAGGATCGCCGAGCCGAAGGTGAGCAGCGGCATCACGCCGACCGTGACGACGCCGAGATCGAGCGAGGCGCCTTCGAGCGTGCCGGCCGGAATGCGGCGGCTGTCGGCCGAGAAGGCCTCGAGCAGGCCGTTCTGCAGCGCCACCGAAAGGCCGAAGGTGACGAGCAGCGGCGGCAGGATATCCTTGCCGAGCACGTGGTTCAGCACGAGCGATTGCAGCAGCCAGCCGGCGAGGAACATCAGCGGCGCGGCAATGAGGGCGGCGAGGAAGGGCGACAGCCCCAACGCGGAAACGCCGAGCAAGATCAGATAGGCGGCGAAGACGATGAGGTCGCCATGCGCGAGATTGACCAGCCGCATGATGCCGAAGACGAGGCTGAGTCCGGCGGCGAACAGCGCATAGAGGCCGCCGAGCAGAATGCCTTGCACGAGGGTGTCGACGATCATCATGCCGCGGCTCCGAAATAGGCGGCATGGATGGCCTCGCGCGACACCGTGCCGGCCGGCGCCGTGAGCGTCACGCGACCCTCCATCATGCAATAGATGCGATCGGCGACGGCGAGCGCCTTGCCGATATCCTGCTCCACCAGCACCACGGCCGCGCCGCCGGCGCGGATCTTCGGCAGGCTCGCATAGATGTCGCGGATCACCACCGGCGCGAGGCCAAGGCTGATCTCGTCGCAGAGCAGGAGTTCCGGGTTCGACATCAGCGCGCGGCCGATTGCGACCATCTGCTGCTGGCCGCCGGACAGCGCCGTGCCGGGATTGCGCCGCCGCTCGCGGAGGATCGGGAAGAGGTCGTAGATCGCTTCGAGGCTCCACGGCCCCGGCGCCTTGCGCGCGCCGGCACCGATCAGGAGGTTTTCCTCGACGGTCAGCGAGGGGAAGAGCTTGCGTCCTTCCGGCACCATGGCGATGCCGCGCTTCAGGATGTCGGCGGCCGGCAGCGCGCCGATCGGCTCGCCGCGATGCAGCACCATGCCGGGCTCGTTGCGCAGCACGCCGGTGATCGAGCGCATCAGCGTCGACTTGCCGGCGCCGTTGGCACCGATGATCGCGACGCATTCGCCGGCAGCGACGGCGATGTCGACGCCGAACAGGGCGCGGAACTGGCCATAGCTGGCGGTGAGGGCGCGGGTCTCGAGCAGCATCAGACTTCGAGCCCCAGATAGATTTCGCGCACTTCCTTGGAGGCCATGATCTCGTCCGGCGCGCCGATGCCGATGACGCGGCCGAAATCGAGCACCAGCAGCCGCTCGACGACCGAGGTCAGCGCATGCAGCACATGCTCGATCCAGATGATCGTCGTGCCCTGGGCATGGATGCCGCGGATGGTGGCGACCAGCGCCGTGCATTCCGCCTCGGTGAGGCCGCCGGCGATCTCGTCGAGGAGCAGCAGCTTCGGCCCCGTCGCCATGGCGCGGGCGAGCTCCAGCCGCTTGCGATCGAGCAGGCTGAGCGAACCGGCCACGGCATTCGCCTTCCTCAGAAGCTCCGTCTCGTCGAGGATCCGCGCGCAGTCCTCGACCATGTCCGCCTCGCGGCCGCCGCGCCCGAAGGTGGCCGCAGTCAGGAGATTCTCGAAAACGGTCAGTCCCTCGAAGGGCTGCGGGATCTGGAAGGAGCGGCCGACGCCCATGCGCACGCGCTCCATCGCCGGCAGCCGCGTCACGTCGCGCCCCTCGAAGGTGATGCGTCCGCCGCTCGACAGGAGATTGCCGGTGATGAGATTGAACAGCGTCGACTTGCCGGCGCCGTTCGGGCCGATGATGCCGAGCGCCTCGCCCTTTTGGACAGCAAAGGTCACGCCGTCGGCGACCTTCAGGGCGCCGAAGGACTTGGACACGCTGTCGAGGCTGAGGATCATCGGTTCGATGCCTTTCGCGGAGCCGGTTTACCGATCGGAAGCGGGCGGCGCACGGCCGCCCGCCATGCCCGATCGGCTAGCTGAGCGGCTCCATCTTGCCGGCGGCCGGGATTTCGGGCGCGTTGGAGTTGTCGACGATCACGAGATCGAAGCCGCCCTCCTTCTTGCGCCACTGGCCGCCGACGAGCGGCGTCTTGCAGACATTCTTGGCCGCGAAGGGCGGCACGCCCTTGCCGTCCCAGACGACCTTGCCGACGATGGTCGACATGTTCGTCGCGGCGATCGCGGCGGCGACGGCATCTGCGTCGGTCGGGTCAGACACGCGGCCCATGACATTGGCCGCGACCTCGAACAGCGAGTGCACGAAGCCGATCGGCTGCGTCCAGGGCCGCTTCGTCTCCGCCTCGAAGGCGGCGGCGAGCTCGGCCGAGCTCTGGCCGGTCACCGACGACTTGAAGGGATGCGAGGCCGACCACCACACCTCTGAGGAGAGGTTGTTGCCGGCGTCGCCGAGCGTCTCGACCGACTGCGGGAACAGGATCGCCTTGGCGACCGTCACCGCCTTCGGCTTCAGGCCCTGCTGGCGCGCCTGGTTCCAGAAGGTCGTGAAGTCCGGCGGGATCACGACGCCGGTGATGATCTCGACGCCGTCCGACTTGAAGGCATTGATCTGGGCCGTGAAATCGTCGGTGAGGTTCTGGTAGCGGCCCGGATCGACGAGCGAGAAGCCCGCCGCCTCGAGGCCCGGCTTGAGGCCGTTCTTGGGATCGCCCCAGGCATTGCCGTCGGCGTCGTTCGGGAAGAGGCCGCCGACCTTGCCGTTGGTCGCAAGCTGCTTCCACATCGAGGTATAGGTCGCGATGATGTCCTCGAGGCCCCAGAAATAGTGGAAGGCATAGTTGAACGGCTTCCACGAGGCCGGGTCGCCGGGATTGCCCTGCTGGCCGATGAACCAGGGCTGCCAGGGCGCCATGGTCGAGACGACCGGCACGCCTTCCGCCTCGCAGGTGGTGGCGACCGGATTGGTGTTTTCCGGCGTCGAGCCGACCAGCATCAGGTCGATCTCGCCGTCGACGATCAGTTCCTTCGCGACTTCGGCGGCGCGGTTCGGGTTGGACTGGCTGTCCTTGACCAGAACCTCGAAATTCTTGCCGGCATCGGAGGCGAGGAACGCCTTGATGTTGAAGGCGTCGCTCTCCGAGAATCCGGCGAGCGGCCCCGTCTGCGGCGACACATAGCCGAGCTTGATCTTGGCGCCTTGCGCGATGGCGGGCGCGGCAAGGGCGGGGACGGCGAGCGCCGCACCGGTCGCCGCGCTGGCTTTCAGGAAATTGCGTCTCGTGATCATCTTTTCCTCCCTCGTTCTTCTCTTCCTCAGCGCCCCGGGCGGCGTCCCTCCCACGCCGCCTGGAGGAGATCCCTGATCGCGGGCCGTTCGAGCGGCCGCGGGTTCTGATAGGCGTTCTTCACCGCGATCTCCGCCGCCCGGTCGAGATCGGCTTCCTCGATGCCGATCTCCTTGAGGCTTTGCGGCGAACCGATGCGGCGAGCGAAATCATAGAGGCCGCCCGCCGCCGAGCCGCCGCCGAAGGCCTCGGCGATCGGCGCCAGGAGCTCGGGCACGGCCTCCTCGTTGAAGGCGGTGGTGTAGGGCAAGAGGATCGCGTGCGTCTCGGCATGCGGCGTGTCGAACGAGCCGCCGAAGACATGCGCGAGCTTGTGATGCAGCGCCATCTGGACGTAGCCGAGCGCGGTCGAGCAGCACCAGGCGGCATAGAGCGCCTTGGCCCGTGCCTCGTGGTCATGGGGGCTCGCGATGAGGCGCGGGATGCCGTCGCGGAACGCAGCCATCGCGTCGCGGCACATCAGCTCGATCACCGGATTGCGGTCCGGCGCGTAGAACGCCTCCATCGCATGCGCGATGGCGTTCATCGCCGAGGTCACCGTGAGGCCGACGGGAAGCGACAGCGTCAGGTCGACGTCATAGATGACGGTCTCGGGCCGGATGTCCGGCGAGCGGCGCGTCGTCTTCTCGCCATTCGCCGTCTCGCCGAGAATGTCGGTCATCTCCGAGCCGGCATAGGTGGTCGGGATCACGACCTGGTCGGCGCCGGTGCGGACCGCGATCGCCTTGCCGAGCCCGGTCGTCGAGCCGCCGCCGAGGCTCACCACCGCTGTGGCGCCGCTCGCGCGATAGGCCTCGACCGCCTCGGCCGTGACCTCGACCGGCGTATGCATGACGGCGCCGGCGAAGACGCCCGCCGAAAGATCGCCGAGGCTCGCCGCGAGCCGCTCGGCATCCGCCTTCTGGTGCGGCGTCGCAAGCACCAGCGCCTTCTGATGACCGAGACGGCGCACTTCCTCGCCGGCGCGGGCCATGGTGCCGGAGCCGAACACGACGCGGGTGGTGAGACCGGGAAAGACGAAACTCTGCATCATCGCGGCGCCTCCATGCGGGGGGAGCGGCCGGCGGCGAGATCGCCCAGCATGCCGCGCAGCATCGCGATCTCGGTATCCGAGACCTCGTGCGGCCGGCCCGGGAAAAGATCGGCGCGGACCACGGCACCCTGCACGCCGAGCGAGCCGATGGCATCGCCCGCCGCCCCGGCCGGGATCCAGGGATCGGCATCGGCGCCCGAGAGATAGACCGGCAGCCCGCGCGGCGCGGCCTCCGGACGGCCATCGGCGGCGACGCCGACGCGGCAGCCGGTGAGCGCGGCCAGCGCATCCGGCGCCGGCAGGCCGGCCGAAACA
>CAWZZK010000217.1:0-32492 GCA_963966455.1 Kaistia sp.
GTCGGCCGCGTCTTCCGCCCCGATCTCGACGGCCCGTCCGTCGTCGTGCTGCGCGGCGACGCCGTCATCGACATCACCGCCGAAGTGCTGACGATGCGCGATCTCTGCGAGGCCGAGGATCCGTCGCACCGGGCGCGCGGCGCCGAGGGCGAGACGATCGGCACGCTTGCCGACCTGCTCGCGAACACCCCGCGCGCGACGCGCGACCCGTCGAAGCCCTGGCTCATCTCGCCGATCGACCTGCAGGCGGTGAAGGCGGCCGGCGTCACCTTCGTCGTCTCCATGCTGGAGCGCGTCATCGAGGAGCAGGCGCGCGGCCTGCCGGAACGTGCCGCCGCGATCCGCTCGGAAATCCAGACCACGATCGGCGACGACCTCGCCAAGCTGAAGCCGGGCTCCGAGCAGGCCATGGCGCTGAAGGCGCTGCTCATCGAGAAGGGCATGTGGTCGCAATATCTCGAGGTCGGCATCGGTCCCGACGCCGAGATCTTCTCCAAGGCGCAGCCGATGTCCTCGGTCGGACATCTCGCGGAGGTCGGCATCCATCCGATCTCCACCTGGAACAATCCGGAGCCGGAGGTGGTGCTCGTCGTCTCGTCGAACGGGCATATCGTTGGCGCGACGCTCGGCAACGACGTCAACCTCCGCGATGTCGAGGGCCGTTCGGCGCTGCTGCTCTCCAAGGCCAAGGACAACAATGCCAGCGCTTCGATCGGTCCGTTCATCCGCCTCTTCGACGCCTCGTTCTCGCTCGACGACGTCCGCGCGACGGAAGTGAGCCTCACGGTCACCGGCGAGGACGGCTTCCGCATGGAGGGATCGAGCGCCATGTCGAAGATCAGCCGCGACCCGGAGGACCTCGTCCGCCAGACCGTCGGCAAGAACCACCAGTATCCGGACGGTTTCGTGCTCTATCTCGGCACGATGTTCGCCCCGGTGCAGGATCGCGGCGGCCCCGGCCAGGGCTTCACGCACAAGATCGGCGACATCGTCACCATCGCCGCACCCAAGCTCGGCCAGCTCTCGAACCGGGTCGTGCTGACCTCGGACGCCGAGCCCTGGACCTTCGGCACCACCGCGCTGATGCGGAACCTCGCCGGCCGCGGCCTGCTTTGAGGGGCGGCATCAGTCCCCTGGCGCAGGAAGACCCTCACCCTGACCCTCTCCCTAGGGGAGAGGGGACGCCTTATCCTTCGGGGCCGCAGGCAGCGGAGCCGCCGAGTCGAGGCGGCTTCTGGCGGATGGGCTGCGACTGCGGCGACGAAACTTGAAAAAGTGAGCCGGCACCGGTCGGGCGCGGCGCCGAGAATGAGCGCTATCGGCTCGCACGAACGACCCCCTCTCCCCCTGGGAGAGGGCGGGGGTGAGGGCCTTCGCGCCCGCTGTCGGCCGCGGCTGCGAATGCCCTCTCAGGCGCTCTGGCGTTCGAGCGTCGGGTCTTCGGCGAACTGGTAGCGGTAGAGCTTCTCGTAGAGGCCCGCCTTGCGGACGAGCTCGGCATGCGTGCCGCGCTCGAGCACGCGGCCGTGCTCGATCACCGCGATCTCGTCGGAGTTCAGGATCGTCGCCAGGCGATGCGCGATGACGATCGTGGTGCGGCCCTCGACGAGACGGTCGAGCGCCGCCTGGATCATGCGCTCCGATTCCGAATCGAGCGCCGAGGTCGCCTCGTCCAGAAGCAGGATCGGCGCGTTCTTCAGGATCGCGCGGGCGATCGCGACGCGCTGGCGCTGGCCGCCCGAGAGCTGGACGCCGTTCTCGCCGACCGTCGAATCATAGCCGTTCGGCAGGCCCATGATGAACTCATGCGCGAAGGCGTCGCGCGCCGCCGCCTCGACCTCGGCGTCGCTCGCGTCGAGCCGGCCGATACGGATGTTGTCGCGCACCGTGCCGGAGAACAGGAACACGTCCTGGCTGACGAAGGCGATGTGCTGGCGCAGCGAGCCGATCGAGACAGTGCGGATGTCCTGGTCGTCGACCCGGATCGCGCCCTTCTTGACGTCATAGAAGCGCTGGATCAGCGACAGGATGGTCGACTTGCCGCCGCCCGACGGGCCGACAAGCGCAAGGCGCTTGCCCTGATCGACGCTGAGCGTGATCCCGTGCAGGACCTCCTCATTGGCGCGATAGCCGAAGGAGACGTCGTCGACATCGATGCGGCCGCGCGTCAGCTTGATCGGCGGATGCTCGTCCGCCTCGGTGACGCTGATCGGATGGTCGAGCACGCCGAACAGCGCCTTCACGGCGACGAGGCTTTCGGCGAGGCCGACCTGGACACGGGCGAGGCGCTTGGCCGGCTCGTAGGCGAGCAGCAGCGCCGTGATGAAGGACATGAACTCGCCCGGCGTCTTGCCGGCCGAAATGGTGCTCCAGCCGGCATAGAAGATGACGATGCCGATCGAGATGCCGCCGAGCGACTCCATCAGCGGGCTCGTCCGCGCCTGCAGCTTGGCGATCTTGTTGGCCCGCGCCTCGACGGCATGGACCGCGTCGGACATGCGGCCGCGCATGTGATCGCCGAGCCCGAAGGCCTTGACGATCTTGGCGCCGTGGACCGTCTCCTGGATCATGGAGATGATCATGATGCTGGAGGTGAACTCGGCGCGGGCGATGCCGCGGATGCGCTTGACCAGCTTGGTGATGCCGATGATGGCGATCGGCGCGATGACGAGCGCAAACACCGACATGATCGGCGCCTGGTAGACCATCACGAAGACGAGGCCGATCAGCGTCACGAAATCGCGGCCGACGCTGAGGACGATCGTGTCGATGACGCTGCGGATGCCGTTCGCACCCGCGGTGATCGACATGATGAGCTCGCCCGAGGCGCGCTCGTTGAAGAAGTTGAGGCCGAATTTCAGGACGCGGTCATAGAAGCGCTTCTGGTTTTCCGCGACGATGCGGTTGCCGATGCGGCTCTGGATGACGATCTGCCCATAGGTCGCGAGACCCTTCACGACGAAGATCATCATGACCGCCGTCGAGAGCACGACCAGCATCTCGCGGTCCTGCTTCACGAAGATCTGGTTGACGACGTCGCTCATGATCCAGGCGGACAGCGACGTCATGCCGGCGACGACAAAGAGCAGCGCGAAGGAGAGCGAATAGCCCTTCCAGTGCGCCTTGTAGTTGCCGCGCAGGATGCGCGAGACCATCGCGACGGTGCCGTCCGGATCCGCCATCGACGCCCGGAAATTGTGCCAGCGCTTCGCGAGCCCGCGCGGGGCGGCCGGCTGGTCGGCGTCGGCCTTCACTTCGGTTTGTGCCATAGAAACATGAGTCCGTCGCCTCGATGTGCAACGCGATCGGACACTGCTCCGCTTGTTGACGATGGGGTCCTTGTAGCGATTGCGCGCCCTGGTGTCCATGGAACGGACTTGCGGCGAATTCGAGCAGCGCCCGGCCCTTGCGCGGGCCCGGCGCCGACACCAGCGGCGCGGCGAAAGGCCTTATTCCGCCTCGCCGCCGCCGGCGCCGCGCGCGATCAGCCGGCGATAGGCGGCAAAGCTCTCCTTCGGCGTGCGCTTCTGTGTCTCGAAATCGACATGGACGATGCCGAAGCGCCGCCCATAGCCCCAGAGCCACTCGAAATTGTCGAAGAGGCTCCAGACCATGTAGCCGCGGAGATCGACGCCACGCGCCCGTGCCTCGAGCGCGGCATCGACATGGCGCTCGATATAGTCGGCGCGCAGCGGATCGGCGACGGTGCCGTCGCGGAACACCTCGTCGCCGTCACCGAAGCCGGCGCCGTTCTCGGTGATGTAGATCGGCGGATTGCCGTAGTCGTCGCGGATGCGCCCCAGCAGCGCGGTCAGATATTCCGGCCGCACCGGGCCGTTGAAGGCCTGCGGCGCCGGATCGGGATTGGTGTCGTGCCAACGGAAGCCGAACGGCGCCGCCGCGTCGTGCTCGACATAGGTCGGCGCGTAGAAGTTGACGCCGAGGAAATCGGGCCGGTTGGCGGCGAGCACCGCGAAATCCTCCTCCGCGATGCGGAAGGCGGGGTCGATGCCGCCGATGATCCGCAGCACGGCCTCCGGATAGCGCCCCTTGAACATCGCATCGAGGCACCAGCGATTGATGATCGCATCGGCCCGCTCGGCGGCGGCCGCGTCCTCGTCGGTGCCGCGTGCATTCAGCGTCGGCATCAGCGGCAGCGCGAGCCCGACCGTCCCGACGAAGCCTGCGGCGCGATAGTCGGCGATCGTGAGCGCGCTCGCCATCATCCAGTGATGCAGCGCGAGGCCTTGGCGGGCCATCATCGCCTCGGTCACGCTCCCGCCGGACTTGATCGCCGCGATCATCGGCCGGAACAGCATCAGGTCGATGAAGGGCTCGTTGAAGGTGATGTATTTCGAGACACGGTCGCCGAGCGCCTCGCGCACCACGCGGGCGTAATTGCGGTACCAGTCGATCGATTGGCGCTCGTGCCAGCCGCCGCGCTCCTCCAGAGCCTGCGGCAGGTCCCAATGGAAGAGCGTCACGACCGGCTCGATGCCAGCCGCGATCAGATCGTCGCAGAAGCGCTGATAATGCGCGATGCCGGCCGGATTGACCGCGCCCGTCCCCTCCGGCAGCACCCGCGACCAGGCGATGGAGAAGCGGTAGCAATCGAGGCCGAGCTGCTGCATCAGCGCGATGTCGGCGAGATATTGCGTCCGGTCATAGGCGTTGATCGCGACATTGCCGGTCTCGACCTTGCCGGTCAGCGGCAGCGTGACCTTGTCGTCATTGGTCCAGACGTCCCAGTTGCTGAGCCCCTTGCCGTCGGCGCGCCAGGCGCCCTCGACCTGGAAGGCGGCGCTCGCCGCGCCCCACAGGAAATCCTTCTTGCCCACCGCCATCGCCGTCTCCCTCGCACGTCGCCCCGCTCGCCGATCCATGCCATGATCCGGCCGACAGCGCGATGGCCGACCCGAACCTTGTTCAACCGCACGGCCGGATTGTCCACCAGGGGTAGACAAACTTGTTCCGGACGGCCGATTGTCAACCGGACGCGCTATGACGATCTTTGCGTCAGACATTCGACGCATGGGGAGACAAAACCATGACCGACCTGACGCTCGGCGGCTTCCATCACCTGACGGCCATCACGGCCAACGCGCCCGGCAATCTCGATTTCTATACCCGCGTGCTCGGGCTTCGCCTCGTGAAGAAGACCGTGAACCAGGACGACACGACCGCCTATCACCTCTTCTATGGCGACGGCGACGCGACGCCCGGCTCCGACATCACCTTCTTCGACTGGCCGGCGGCGCCCGCCCGCCGCGGCACGCATTCGGTGACCCGCACCGGCTTCCGCGTTTCGCCTGCGAGCATCCCGTGGTGGCATGCCCATCTCGTCGCGGCCGGCGCCAAGGTTTCGGAGCCGAGCGAGGCCAGCGGCCGCCTGACGGTCGCCTTCGAGGACCCGGAGGGGCAGCGCCTGTCGCTGGTCGCCGACGAGCGCAACCCGGCGCCGCACGTGTGGTCGAAGAGCACCGTGCCGCCGGAGCACCAGATCCTCGGCCTCGGCCCGATCACCATGAGCGTGCCCGACCTCGCGCCGACCGAGATGGTGCTGACCCGCGTCATGAACATGCGCAAGGTCCGCGACTATCCGGTGAGCGCGATCTCGGCGGACACCGTGCATGTCTTCGAGATGGGCGAAGGCGGCCCCTCGGCCGAGCTGCATGTCGCGGTCGAGCCCGGCCTTGCCCCGGCCCGCGAGGGCGCAGGCGGCGTGCACCATGTCGCCTTCCGCACCCCGGATCATGCCGGCCTCGCGGCCTGGGCGGAGCGGGTGCGCGGCTTCCGCATCCCGTCCTCCGGCGAGGTCGAGCGCTTCTATTTCCGCTCGCTCTATTTCCGCGAGCCGAACGGCGTCCTGTTCGAGATCGCCACCGACGTTCCCGGCTTCACCGCCGACGAACCGCTGGAGACGCTCGGCGAGCATCTGTCGCTGCCGCCCTTCCTCGAAGCGCGCCGGGCCTCGATCGAGAGCCGCCTGCAGCCGCTCGGCGACTGAGCAAGGCCTGACACAAGCGCGGCGGCCGTCCTGGCCGCCGCGTCCCTCCCCTCTTCCGGATGATCCGATCATGAGCCTCACCAGGACCAGGGCCGGCGCCCCGCATGGCGGCCGCCCCGTGCTCGCCGCCGGCGCCCCGCTCGAGACGGCGCGCGGTGCCGTCGTCATGCTGCATGGCCGCGGCGGCAGCGCCGCCGACATAATCTCGCTCTCGGCCTATTTCCGCGCCGGCGACATCGCCTTCCTGGCGCCGGAGGCGGCGGGCAATGTCTGGTATCCGCAGCGCTTCATGGAGCCGCGCGCCGTCAACGAGCCGGCGCTGTCCTCGGCGCTCGGAACCGTCGCGGCCCTCGCCGACGATCTCAACGCCGCCGGCCTTGCTGACGAGCGCATCGTGCTGCTCGGCTTCTCGCAGGGCGCCTGCCTCGCGCTCGAATCGGCCGCTCGCCGGCCGCGCCGCTATGGCGGCGTCGTCGCGCTTTCGGGCGGGCTGATCGGCGCGGATACGGAACTCTGGCAGGGCGACGCGGCGCTGGCCGGCACGCCGGTGCTCTTCGGCTGCTCCGAGCGCGACGCCCATATCCCGCTCGCCCGGGTCGAGGCATCGGCCGAGCGCTTCGAAAAGAGCGGCGCCCTCGTCACCAAGCGCATCTATCCCGGCTCGGGCCACGGCGTGAACGACGACGAAGTCGGCCTCGTCCGCACCATGCTCACCGGCCTCGGCGCCAAGGGCTGAGCCTCTTGCCGGAATGGGCGCTGAGACCTCGGCCGAAAGGCCGGCTGGGGACCGCGGCCGCAACCTCGTCGGGCGGCATGCAGCGATGAGCTGGCTGCCCGGCGCGGCATTCTCACCGGCGGGAGACGGCAGCAGGCCGCCTCCTCGTTCGATTGCCTGGGGAAGCCGCGCGGCGGCCCTTGCAAGAGCCGCCGCGTCCATGTATTCACCCCATCGCGCGAACGGCGCCACCGCGGAGAGGTGGCAGAGTGGTCGATTGCACCGCACTCGAAATGCGGCATACTCGCAAGGGTATCGGGAGTTCGAATCTCCCCCTCTCCGCCATTAGCTCTTTGTAATCAAAGAGCTTTCTCTTCCTGATCGGCGCTTCCATAAGTCGATATCGGATCGGCTTGGCACAGTTTTGGCACAGGTCGTTTTCCTATGGCTGCAACCTGGAGGCGTGGATCATGTGGCGCGCCCAGGTGAGCAAGGTCGGATTTCCGACCCTCACTAAGGCATTCCAGTCCAAGGACGCAGCCGTTCGCTGGTCTCGGACCAAAGAGCCCGAAATCAAGCGAATGCCAATCCATCCGTCCTTTCGCTGAACGACGCAACTGTAACCGAACTGCTCACCGGCAATCTTGAAATGGTCACGAAGGCTAAGCGCAGCCCAGACCGAGAACGTCACAAAGTCGCGGTACTCATCCGGCATCCTCTCTCGAAAACTGCCGTTGGCTCAGCTCAACAGTACGGTTATCGCTGACTATCGAGACAATCGGCTCACTGAGGTTCAATCGGGAACGGTCCGTCGAGAACTGGCGGATCGGCTACAACACTCTCCGCCCCCATTCGAGCCTCGGCGGCCTCGCGCCGTCGGTGTTCGCCAGCCCTTCCAATCAGGACCAGATCACCGCCAGACCAAACTTATGACTGGCAGGAAAACGGGGAGCACCTCAGAGTTCGTGGCCCAACCAGTTGTAACCTCTCCATCCGCATTCATTGACGGCAATAGTCGCCCGATTTTGCACGTGGGTTGTCACCCGGAGCCGCAGGGCTGCAACTGCGGACATTCGAGGTGATAGAGCCTTTTCCCCGTTCAATCTGGGCAGATCGCATCAGCGTTTGGTCAAATTGGCGGTGTAACACAAATTGTGCTACCGCAGAATCTCGAGACGCTGCTTGGTAGAAGATAATAAGATGAGTGACGCCGTTAAATTTGACAATCTACCCGGCTGGGATTTCAAATTGCAGGAGACGTCGATGAATATTTATAAGGTGACGGGCGTTCATTTTCGAGGGATAACAGTAGAGCGAGAAGGTGTAGATTTGGAAATTCTGCTAGAGGACATCAAGCGAGATGCCCTTGAGATAAATGGACGGGACGAGCGCTGATTTGGCCGCGACGAAAGTATTATGTGGCGCAAACCAAAATACAAACCTGATTAATTCCACGCCATCGAACCAGATTGGTTGTAGCAGAACGCACAACCCGCGCCCGACGCGCTGTTTGCTGCCGATTTGAGACGATCGACCTCGTTGCAGGTGTATGTGCAGCTGTCCGTTCCGGGTGATGCCACCATCGTATCGATGCGGGCGGCAACGGGACGCGGAATTGCCCGCGACCCAGCATTTGGTGCAGCCTTCCCCCGGACGATCCGTTAATCGGGTTCAAGAAGCTCAGAACAGGAGATCGACCCCGTGAGCGTGGCGTTTGTCAAAGAGGAGAGCGCAGAGGCCGCGTCGGAGACGATCCTGCCCGCGCGTCCGATCTCCGATCGGATCAACCTCGTCACGGAGGCCGGCCTCCGCTCCTTGCATGAAGAACTGGCGCGGGCGCGTCAGGCCCTCGAGGCCGCCGAGGCGCTCGAGGACGTGAATGAGAGGCGGCGGCAGTCGGCGGTTCCCCTTCGCGATCTGCGCTATTTCGCCGAACGGGTTCGCACCGCAACAGTGCCGCCGCCATCGACCTCGAATGACGTGATCGCCTTTGGTCACACCGTCACCTTCCAACGTGACGATGGCCGCGAGCAGACGTTCACGATCGTCGGCGAGGACGAAGCCGATCCGTCCAACGGCACCCTGTCGCACGGCTCGCCCGTGGCCATCGCGCTGCTCGGCAAGAGGGTCGGCGACATCGTTCAACTGGGCAGCCAGGAACTGGAGATTCTCGCCATAGCCTGACCTGTCCGGCCAGCCGGAGGCATCGCGGGTCACCATGAGCGGTCGACCTCGGGAGACGCTCCACGCTGCCCCGGTGAGCCGAAGCGAGAGGGTTCCTTCGTCTCCTACCGCCCCGCCTCCCCGGAAAGCGCCCGCACCGCGCCGAGATCGTCGAGGAACTGAGCGTAGGCCACTTCCTTCGCTGCCGGATCGGGGATGCGCAAGAGATAGGAGGGGTGGACGGTGATGAAGCCCTTGTGGCCGCCGAGCTCGTGCGGGCCTCGGACCTTGGTCACCGGCAGCGCCTTGCCCGTCAGCGCCAGCACGGCGGTCGCGCCGAGCGCCACAACCAGCTTCGGCGCGACGAAATCGAGTTCGCGCGTCAGCCACCAGCGATAATGCTTGACCTCGCCGGCCGTCGGCGACTGGTGCAGCCGCCGCTTGCCGCGCTGCTCGTATTTGAAGTGCTTCACCGCGTTGGTCACATAGACCTTGGACCGCTCGATGCCGACCTCGCGCATGGCGCGATCGAGCATCGCGCCGGCCGGGCCGACGAAGGGCCGCCCTTCGAGATCCTCCTGGTCGCCCGGCTGCTCGCCGACAAAGGCGATGTCGGCGCCGAGAGGCCCCTCGCCGAGCACGGCGCGCGTCCCGCCCGTCACCATCGGCTCGGAGGCCGCGATCAGGCTGTTGAGCGCCTCGAGCGTCTTGGGATCCTGGTCCGACATGGCCGCCACCGCCTTTTCCGGATTGCGCTTCGCGGAGGGCATGGCGATGCGCTCCGTCATGGCATCAACGCGCGAGGCGGCCGATCGGACGAGGCCGGGAATGAGGCTCGCCTCCGGCAGGTTGCGCCAGTAGCGCTTCGGCATCTCGGCCCGCATCATGGTCGGATTGACGCGCGCGGGATTGAAGGCGCTTTCGTAATAGCCGCGCCAGCTTTCCTCGATGATGTCCTTGCCCGCCGCGTCGCGCCGATCGGCGGCCGGGCCGATGGCCAGCGCGGCGCCGTCCCAGTGCAGCGAGCCCACCGGCGTCAGGATCGACCAGCGCATGCTGCGGAAGCGATCGACGAAGAAGGGCGCGGCGCGTTCCAGAATGAAATGGTCGGGCTCGAACCAGGCTACGAAGTGCTCGCCGTCATCGGCCGGTACGGCGCGGAAGCGAACGAAAGCATGCATCTTGTGCACGTCGCGCCGGATCGCCTTCGCCAGCATCGACAGGCGATGAACGAGCGGATCGCTCGCGAGGGCGAGGAGGTCGCGCTCGCCATGAAGCACCCGCCAGATCAGTGTGTAGAGCAGCGCGTAGCGCTCGGCATCGCGATGGCAGACGACGAGGGCGACGAGATCGGCGACCGCGCGCGGCAGCGCGAGCGGCGGCGCTTCGGCGATCACCGCCTCACCGAACAGGGCCGGCCTATCGCCGGAAGTCCAAGCGACGTCTTCGGGCGGCACCCCTTCAGCGACGAGCTGGCGGACGGCCCGGCGGAAGCCATCGGGATCGGCGCCTTCCAGAAGCTCGACGCGGCGCTTCATTCAAAGAGGCTCAGCTGCCGCGCCGGCGGCGTCAGCCGCGCGCGTAGATCGGCCCGGTCGATGAGCCGCGCGGGATGATGGTCGGCCGTCACCAGAAAGGCCCGGGCGCGGCGGAGCCCGCCGCTCAGCCGGGCGACATCGTCCCATCGGAGTCGCGTCTGGCGCCGACAGGCGAGGATCTTGTCGACGGCGCGGCTGCCGAGCCCCGGAACGCGCAACAGCAATTCGCGATCGGCGCTGTTGACGTCGACCGGGAAACGCTCGCGATGCTTCAGCGCGTAAGCGAGCTTCGGGTCGATGCCGAGATCCAGCATGCCGCCCTCCCCGCCCGAAGCGATCTCCTCGACCGTGAAGCCATAGAAGCGGAGCAGCCAGTCGGCCTGGTAGAGGCGGTTCTCGCGCCGGAGCGGCGGCGCCTTGACGGGCAGGCTCGGGCTCGCCTCCGGGATCGGGCTGAAGGCGGAGTAATAGACGCGCTTCAGCCGGAAGCCGGAATAGAGCGATGCGCTGGTGTGCAGCACTGTCTCATCGGTGGTCTCGTCGGCGCCGACGATCATCTGCGTGCTCTGGCCGGCCGGCGCGAAGGAGCGCCGCTCCTCGCGGGCCTCGGCGATGCGCTCGCTCATCTGGCCCATGGCCGCGTCGATCGAGCGGCGGTCCTTCTCGGGCGCGAGTTTCCTGAGGCTCACATCGGAGGCGAGTTCGATATTCACCGACATGCGATCGGCGAAGAGCCCGGCCTGTTCCAGCAGCCAGGGGCTCGCCTCCGGGATCGCTTTCAGATGGATATAGCCCGCGAAGCCGTGGTCTCGGCGCAGCTTCTTCGCCACCAGCATCATCTGCTCCATCGTGTAGTCGGGCGAGCGGATGATGCCGGAGGAGAGGAACAGCCCCTCGATATAGTTGCGCTTGTAGAAGCCGAGCGTCAGCTCGACGACCTCGTCGACGCTGAACCGCGCCCGCTTCACATTCGACGAGCGGCGGTTGATGCAATAGACGCAGTCGAACAGGCAGTAATTGGTGAGCAGGATCTTGAGCAGCGAGACGCAGCGGCCGTCGGGCGTGTAGGAATGGCAGATGCCGCTGCCCGTGGTCGAGCCGATGCCGCCTGGCTTCGCGGTCCGCTTCTCGGCCCCCGACGACGCACAGGACGCGTCGTATTTCGCCGCATCGGCGAGGATGCGGAGCTTGTCGAGGCTGGTCTGCGCCATCGGCTCACCCTTCCATGTTCATTGTTTGTTCTAGCAACTCCGAAGCTAGGGTTGGAGTCACTTGTGAACAGAGGGCGACGGAGATTTCGCTCGGGAGCGCGCGCATGCCGGCATCGCAGCACTGTCGGCGCGGGCGACTTTCGCGCTAGGCTTCCGGCCCTGAGCGGCGCCGGGAGGATGGCGCAGCGCCTCGAGCGTTGCGCCAGAAGGATGGGGAGAGGGAATAGAATGAACGACGGCACGAGAGCTTCGCACGGTCTCCGGTCGCGCGCGACCGATCTGAGGCTGACGGCGGCGTTCGCCGCGCTCGCCCTTCTCGCGAGCCCGCTGCTCGGCGCCCCGGTTCTGGCCGACCCGCTGCCGCCGCAGGTCTCGGCGGTCGCGATCCCCGATGGACAGGTCGACAAGGCCGTCGCGCGTCTCGATGGCCTGGCGGAAGAGATCATGGCCAGGAGCGGCATTCCCGGCCTCGCCATCGCCGTCGTCCATGACGGGCGCACCATCTATGCCAAGGGCTTCGGCGTCCGGAAGGCCGGCGAGGCGGCGCCGGTCGGTCCCGACACGGTGTTCCAGCTGGCGTCGCTGTCGAAATCGCTGGCCGGAAGCGTGGTGGCGCATGAAGTCGGCACCGGCACCGTCACTTGGGATACGCCGGTCGTCGCGCATCTGCCGTGGTTCGCCTTGAAGGACCCGTGGGTGACTCAGCATGTCACGATCGCCGACCTCTTCAGCCATCGCTCGGGGCTGCCGGAACATGCCGGCGACAATCTCGAGGATCTCGGCTTCGACCGGCGCGCGGTTCTGGAGCGGCTTCGTCTGCTGCCGCTGGACAGCTTCCGCGACAGCTATGCCTATACGAATTTCGGTCTGACGGCCGCGGCCGAGTCCGTCGCCGCCGCGTCGGGGAAAACCTGGGAGGATCTTTCCGAGGAGGTGCTCTACGCCCCGCTCGGCATGACATCGACGAGTTCCCGCTTCGCCGATTTCGAGAAGCGCCCGGATCGCGCCTTCGGCCATGTGAAGGTCGGCGGCGCCTTCGAGCCGAAATACCAGCGCCAGCCGGATGCGCAGTCACCCGCCGGCGGCGTCAGCTCCTCGGTGAACGACCTCGCCCGCTGGATGGCGATGATCCTTGGAGGCGGCGAATTCGGCGGGCAGCGGATCATCGCCGCCGACGCGCTGCTGCCGGCCATCCGCGCCGAGACGATCTCGGGCCCCTCCTTTGCGGCCGATGCGAGGCCGGGCTTCTACGGCTACGGCTTCGGCGTCGGGATCTCCCCGTCCGGCCGGACCCTCGTCACCCATTCCGGCGCCTTCGCCCTCGGCGCGGGCACCTATTACGGGCTGCTGCCCTCCGCCGATACCGGCATCGTGGTCCTGACCAATGCATGGCCCACGGGCACCGCCGAGGCGATCGGCACGAGCTTCCTGGATCTCGTGCAGTTCGGCACCGTGACGCAGGATTGGTTCGCCCTCTACAGCGCAAGGTTCAATGCGATGCTGGCGCCAGTGGGCGATCTCACGGGCAAGGTAAAGCCGGATCATCCGGCCGCGGCCGCCGCGCTGGCGAACTATGCCGGGGTCTATGCCAATCCCTATTTCGGCGATGCCACGGTCACGGTCGTCGGTGATCATCTAGAACTTGCGATCGGCCCGGCCGGCAAAATCTATCCGCTCGGCCATTGGGACGGTGCGACCTTCGCGATCAGCCCCTCCAGCGAGAACGAGCCGGACGGGTCGGTGTCGTCCGTCACCTTCGGACCCGACGGCGGCATGAAGATCGCCTATCTCGACCGCGATGGTCTCGGCCTCTTCGTGCGGCGGTGACCGGCGTGGCAAGGACGCGGAGCGGCCCCGGGTCGACGGTCCTTTGACATTGCGTCGGGCGCGCTAATTCTCTGCCGATGAGCTTTGCCACTACAGCACGCGACCGGCTTTCTCGCGTCCGCCGCGCCTTCGACGCGCCCTCGCCTTCCGGCGCGGCGGCGCGGCTGTCGGCATGGGCGCTGCCGCTGGCGGTGCTCGCAGCGGCGATCGCGACGCGGCTGGCACCGTCCGGGCTTCTCCTCGCGATCAGCCTCTTCGCCGTCATGGCAGCGCTGGCGGTCGCCGGGCTGCGCCAGGCCTATGCCCATCAGCGGCTCGGCCTTTGCAACATGGTGACGCTCGGCCGCGCCGCGCTCGCCGCTTCGCTGGTCGCTCCGCTCGCGACAACGGAGCCCCTGTCGCCCGAGGACGAATGGCTGGTGGTGGCCGTCGCGACGGTGGCGCTGGCGCTCGACGGCATCGACGGCTGGCTGGCGCGCCGCAACGGCCTCGTCTCGTCCTTCGGGGCGCGCTTCGACATGGAGGTCGACGCGGCGCTCGGCCTCATCCTCGCATTGTTGGTGCTCGCGTCCGGCAAGCTCGGCCCCTGGATCCTCGCCCTCGGCGCGATGCGCTACGCCTATGTCGCCGCGGCGCTGGCCCTGCCATGGCTGAACGGCAGTCTCCCGGAATCTTACCGTCGCAAGGCGATTTGCGTCGTGCAGATCGCGGCGCTCATCGCCCTCAACGCCCCGGTCGTGACCGGCGCTCCGGCAACCCTTCTCGCGGTAGCAGCGACGCTGGCGCTCGGCTGGTCCTTCGCGATCGATATCGTCTGGCTCGCGCGGAGGCGGCGCTCTTGACGGCCTCACAAACGGGGCGGCCCGGCCTCGCCGCTCTTCTTCTCGCTGCGCTCGTCTTTCAGGTCGTGCTCGTCGCGCCCAACATGCCCGGCGGCTTCGCTTGGGGAACCCTGCTGCACCTGCCGCTGGAACTCCCCGCGATCCTGCTGGTCCTCGCCGCCCTCCCCAGCCGCTCGATCGCCACGACGCTGCTCAGAGCCGTGCTGGTCGGCATGCTCGGCCTCGTCACACTCCTGAGGCTCGCCGATATCGGCACCAGCCTCGCCTTCGCCCGGCCCTTCAATCCGGCGGTCGACCTTCATCTCGTCGAGGCCGGCATCCGTCTCGGCTTCTCGACGCTCGGCGCGCCGCTGGCGCTCACTGCGCTCGGCGCAGCCGCGCTGGCCATCGCTTGCCTTGTCGCGGCGCTCTGGTGGGCAAGCGGCCGCTTCGCCGGCCTCCTCCCCGGCCCCGTCACGCTGGCAGCGGCCGCGCTCGCGATCGTCACCGTGGGCGCCGCAGCCGCCGGCTCGCTTCCGCTCCGCCAGCCACTGACGGTCGCGACGAGCCGGCTCGTGGCCGATCGTCTCGAAACCTATGCGGCGACGCGCGCCGATCTCGCCCGTTTCCGTGCCGAAACGGCCAGAGACCCCTTCACCGGCGCGACGGGCCTCTTCGACCGCCTCGCCGGCCGCGACGTTCTGATCGTCTTCATCGAAAGCTATGGCCGCGCCAGCTTCGACAATCCGCTCTATGCGCCAACCCATGTCGCGACGCTTCGGGACGCCGAGCCGCGTCTTGCCGCCGCCGGCCTCACCATGCGATCGGGCTGGCTGACCTCGCCCGTCGAGGGCGGGCAAAGCTGGCTCGCGCATGCGACGCTCGAATCCGGACTGACGATCTCGAGCCAGACGCGTTATCGCGCGCTGCTCGCCAGCCGGCGTGCCACGCTCTACGATCTCGCCGCCCGCTCGGGCTTTCGCACCGCCGCCGTCATGCCCGGCATCACCATGGCCTGGCCGGAAGGACCGGAACAGGGCTTCGCGACCATCCTGGCCTCGGCCGATCTCGGCTATCGCGGCCGGCCCTTCAACTTCGTGACCATGCCGGACCAGTTCACGCTCGCGGCGTTCGACCGTCTCGTGCCGCGCGGACCAGATGCCGGTCCGCTCGTCGCGCAGATCGTTCTCCTCTCCTCGCATGCGCCCTGGGTGCCGGTTCCGCAGCTCATCCCGTGGAACGAGGTCGGCGACGGCGCGGTCTTCGACCGCTGGGCGCTATCGGGCGATCCGCCCGAGGTCGTGTGGCGCGATCACGACCGGGTGCGCGACCAGTACCGGCAGGCGCTCGACTATTCGCTGCAGACGATCCTCTCCTATGCCGAGCGGCAGTCGGAGCGACCGCCGCTGATGGTCGTGCTCGGCGACCACCAGCCGGCCCCTTTCGTCGCCGGCATCGAAAGCCGCGACGTGCCGGTGCATCTGATCGGCCCGCCCGACCTCGTGGCGTTGTTCGAAGACTGGCGCTGGACCGCCGGCCTCGTTCCCGCCGATGACGTCCCGTCCGCGCCGATGAGCGCTTTCCGCGACCGCTTCATCCGCGCGCTCAGCACGAACGCACCTGCGCTGGCGAACTGACCACCTGGCGGGGAATCTTAGATGTCAGACCGGAACGCTTCGTGCTAGCGAGCGGCAGCGGCATGCGCTGCGCCGCGTGCCGATCGAGGAGGTGCAGATGATGACAGCGACGACCATCGAACGGCGCCGGATCGGATCCGGCACATGACGGCGCCTTACGATCTCGCCATCCTGAACGCCCGGATCGTCGGCGAGGACCGCGACGTCACCGGCGGCCTCGCCGTCAAGGACGGCCGGATCGCGGCGCTGCTGGGCCCCGGGGAGACGCCGGAGGCGGCGGAGACGATCGACGCCGCCGGCCGCGTGCTGATGCCGGGCCTCGTCGATGGGCATGTCCACTTCTCCGAGCCCGGCCGGGGCCATTGGGAGGGCTTCGAGACCGGCAGCCACGCCGCGGCAGCGGGCGGCATCACCACCTTCGTCGAGATGCCGCTCAACGCCCATCCGCCGACCGTCAATGCCGAAGCCCTGCGCCTCAAACAGGCAGAAGCCGAGAAAAGCATCGTCGACTATGCCCTCTGGGGCGGGCTCGTCGACGACAATCTCGCCGATCTCGAGGACCTTCAGGCCGGCGGCGTCGCCGGCTTCAAGGCTTTCATGTGCACGGCGACCGATTTTCCGCGGATCGATGCCAGGCTCATGCGCGCCGGCATGACCGCGATCGCCGGCTTCGGCTCCTTCCTCGCCGTCCATGCCGAGGACGAGGTCATGACCGGCCGCCTGACGGCGGCTCTGCGGGCAGCAGGCCGGAAAGATCGCGCCGCCTGGGGCGAGGCCCGGCCGATCGCCGCCGAACTCGCCGCCATCGACGAGGCGATCGGCTTTGCGGCCGATACCGGCTGTCGGCTGCACATTGTCCATGTCTCGTCGGCCGCCGGCATCGACCGGATCAGCGCCGCCAAGGCGCGCGGCGTCACCGTCACCGCCGAGACCTGCCCGCATTATCTCTTCTTCGACGAGACCGATCTCGAACGGATCGGGCCGCTGGCGAAATGCGCGCCGCCGCTGCGCGCGCCTTCAGAGCGGGAGGCGTTGTGGGACCGCGTCCTCGCCGGCGCCGTCGACGTGATCGCCTCCGATCATTCGCCTTGCCTGATCGAGGAGAAGACGGCCGGCGACGACGACATCTTCACAGCCTGGGGCGGCATTTCAGGCCTGCAGTCGACCCTGCCCGCACTCCTTACCGAAGGTCCGAAGCGCGGGTTGTCACTGCCCGACATCGTGCGCATGACCGCATCCAACCCGGCCCGGCTGTTCGGCTTCCACCCGAGGAAGGGCTCGCTGCAGATCGGCGCAGACGCCGATCTCGTGCTCGTCGATCCGGACGCCTCATTCGCGCTGCACGAGGACGACCTTTTCTATCGCAATCGCCACAGCGCCTATTGCGGCGCCACCTTCCGCGGCCGCGTCGACATGACCATCGCGCGTGGCGCCGTGGTCTACCGGGACGGCGTCGTGGAGCCGAATAAGGGCCGGAGGCTGGAAGGGGGCGGTCTGCCCACGGCGTAAGAAGGGACGCGGAGGGTCCCGCCGCCCTCAGCCCGCCGCGATGTGCGAAACGACGGGCTCGGCACCCGGACGGTAGCGCGCAGCCGGGTGGTTCGCCGGCAGGCGGGCATTGCCCGTTCCGAACAGCCTTTCGCGAAGCGTCGGCAGCGCGCGCTCGGTGCGCATCAGCCCGATCCTCTGCAGTTCCGGCACCACCTGCTCCGAAAAGTCCACATAGGAGCCCGGCGAGACGAAGGGCGTGAAGTTGAAGCCGTCGAGGTCGGTCTCCTCGATGATCGCGGCAATCGCCTCGGCGGCGTCCCGGGGCGTGCCGGTGACGATCAGCTCGCGCATGCCGCGGCGCAGGAAATCGGCGACCGCCTCGCGCACCGAGACGTCGCGGTAGCGCTCGACCTGCGTACGCCCGCCCTCCGTCGTCACCTTCGCGAAGGCGGAATCGGGATCGAGCGCGGCGAGGTCGACGCCGGTCATCATCGCATAATAGGCCCGCGCCGCTTCCGGATTGACCCAGGAGAGCCACTCCTCGAGCTTCTCCTCCGCCTCGGCACGCGACGGCGCGGTCACGACCGAGAGGCCGGCGATCGCCTTGACCGCCTCAGCGCCGCGTCCCGCGGCGGCTGCGCGGCGGCGGAGGTCCTCAACCTGTTCGCGCAGCATCTTCGCGTCCTTGCCCTGCACGAAGGCGACCTCCGCATTGGCGGCGGCGAAGGCGCGGCCGACCGGCGAGGCGCCGGCCTGCACGATCACGGGTGTGCGCTGCGGCGATGGCTCGGAATTGAAATAGCCATGCGAGCGGAAATAGGGGCCGTCATGGGCGATCGGATGCACGAAGCGGCTGTCGGCATAGAGCCTTGCCGCCTTGTCGACGACGACGGCGCGATCTTCCCAGGAGCCCTCGAACAGCTTGTAGGACAGATCGAGGAAATCCTGCGCCATGGCATAGCGCTCGTCATGAGGAAGCTGGCGGGTGCCGAACAGATCGGCGACCACGGCGCTGCTGGTCGTCACGACATTCCAGCCGATGCGCCCGCCCGTCAGGTGATCGAGCGTCGCGAAGCGCCGGGAATTGGCATAGGGATGCTCGCAGCTCGTCGAGGTCGTGACCACGAACGAGAGATCGCGCGTCGCCGCCGCCAGCGCCGGGATCAACAGCATCGGGTCGTTCTTCGGAATCTCGACGGCCTGCTCGAAGCTCACGGGCGGCACCGCGCCGCCGAGGAGCGGATAGCCATAGGAATCGGCGAGAAAGAGGAAGTCGAAGAAGCCCCGCTCCAGCACTTTGGCGAGATCGGTCCAGTAGGCGAGTTCCTTGTAGCGATAGGTGTTCTGGTCGGGATGCGCCCACAGGCCTTGGCTGGTGAGATTGACCTGGTTGATCTCGAACGCGCCGAGAATGATCGTCTTCATGCTGTCTCTCCAGCGCCTGCATCCCCGGCGAGCCACGCATCGATTCCATCGAGAAGCCGCTGCCGCGTGGCGAGGCTCATGCCGGAGGCGAGGGCCCCTGCACGCGAGAAGGCGGCGATCTCGGGATCGGCGAGGCCCCAGGCGTTGCGGGCAATCTCGTATTGAGCGGTGATGCCAGCGCCAAACCACAGCGGATCGTCGGCGTTCAGCGTCACCGGCACGCCTTCGGCGATCAGCCGCGGCGCCGGATGGCGCGCGAGATCGGGCACGAGGCCGAGTCGCTGGTTGGAGACGGGGCACATGTCGCAGCAGACCCGCGCATCGGCCATCCGATGCACCAGCTCCACCGACTCGATGGCCCTGAAACCATGGGAAATGCGCGTCGCACCGAGTTCGTCGAGCGCCTCGGCGATGCTGTCGGCGCCGCCGGTCTGGCCGGCATGGCTGACGATCGGCAGCGCCGCGGCGCGCGCGATCCCGGCCGCCCGGCGAAAGCGCCCGAGCCCGGCTGGTTCGACGAAGCCGGCGGTGCCGAGCGCCGTGATGCCCTTGCCGGCATGATTGGCTGCGATGCCGGCGAGGTCCTCGGCGATCGCGAGATCCTCGTCGGTGTTGATGGTCAGCATCGCGCCGACCTCGATATCATGGTCGCGGGCGGCTTCCGCGAAGGCGACGAGCATGGTGCGGGTGACCTCGCCGAGCGGGCCGAGGCGCGGCGCATAGAGCTGCGGCTCGATAGCCGGCTCCATGTACAGGACGCCCTCGCCAGCCTCGGCCTCGACCAGCGCCCGGCAGAGCGCCGCCAGATCCTCATGCGTGTGGACGAGCTTTGGGACTTCCCCATAGGCGGCGAAGAACTGCCAGACATCCTCGAAGCGCTCCGGCACTGAAAACGGAACGCCGTGCCTGCGCGCCAGCGCCTCGACCGCGGCCCGAGGATAGGAACCATCGAGATGGAGATGGAGATGAGCCTTCGGAAGTCGCTGAAGAGAGCGCTGCGAGCGCGAGAGACCATGCCCCTCACCGGCGCCGGCAGCCGTTCCTGTCGTGACTTCGACCATCGCCGGCTCCGCTCCCTTGCTACGGTCCAGAGCTTAGGTTGACAGCCGGGAGCGGGCGAGTTCTGTTTCCGCCATGTCCTATAAGCGATCCTTATCGGCCGGGGCGGTGACGCCATGAGGGATCTCGATCTGAGACTGCTGCGCTATTTCGTGACGCTCGCCGAGCACCAGAGCTTCACGGCCGCCGCGGAGACGCTGAGCGTCTCGCAACCGGCCTTGAGCCAGGGCATCCGGCGGCTGGAGGATGTGGTCGGCGCGCAGCTGATCGGCAGGCCGCCGCGCGGCTCGTCGCGGGCCTTCACGCTCACGGGCGCCGGCAAGGGGCTGCTCGAGGATGCCCGGCACCTGCTCGCCCATGCCGGCCGGGTGATGAAGCATGCGCGCGACAATGCGGGACGCATGACGGTGCGGATCGGGTTCGGCACGAGCACGCCGCACACACTGCCGCGCGCCGTTCTCGAGAGCGCCGGCGACATCCCGCATATCGAAATCCGCCTCGAATTCGTCCGCTGGGGCGACGAGATCGGCGCCCTCGAGCGCGGGGATATCGACGCGACCTTCCTGCTCGCTCCGGCCGCCTTCTCCGATCCGAGGCTCGACCTCGTGCCTCTGGGTGTCCTCGGCAGGCTCGGCGTCTTTGCGGCGGATCATCGGCTTGCCCGGCGCCAGAAGATCCGCCTCGCCGATATCGAGGACGAGCCGATCATCGATGCCGCCTCCGACCGCAGCTACTGGCTCGTCAGCCCGCGACCGTCTGGGCGGCGCCCGGTCACCGTCGCGCCGCCGGCCCGGACGGTCGACGAGATGCTCACCTTCGTCGCTGCCGGCCGAGGTATGGCGATCACCAGCGAGACGGTGGCTGAAAAGCACTCCTGGCCCGGCCTCGCCTTCGTGCCGATCGCGGACCTGGAACCGGCGACGATCTTCCTCGCCGGCCATCGCTCGGAGCCGCGCGCCGAGGTGCGCCATGTGCTGCAACATCTCGGCGGCGCCATGGTCGCTACGCAGCCGAGGGGGTGACGTGCCCGCCTCTTTTGTCCGCTCATAACGAGGGCTTATAGGAGGCGCTGGAAAAAGCCCTCGCAGGCGGGCGGCGCCGGGCCTAGCTTTGCTGCATTGCACAGCGCCAGACGAAGCCGGCTTCTCCGTCGAGGCGCTGAGCGGGGATAACGCGGCCATTGTCCAGATCGAGCAACGCGATGCACGCTGCCTTCAGCCCGGCACCGGCACCCTGCCACGATGGCGCGGGAAGGCTCGGGGCGCGTCCCAGCGGCCGCGTGAGCCAGCGATGACGGAGCCGGCGCCGCGCGACCCGATCATCGATCTCGAAGGCGTCTCGCTGGCCTTCGGACCCGTCCGCGCCGTCAGCGATGTGTCGCTGACGATCGGCAGCGGCGAGTTCTTCACGCTGCTCGGCCCCTCCGGCTGCGGCAAGACCAGCCTCCTGCGCATCCTCGCCGGTTTCGAGACGCCGACCTCCGGGCGAGTCCGCCTCGAAGGCACGGACGTCACGACGACGCCGCCGCATCTGCGGCCGGTGAATACGGTTTTCCAGAGCTATGCCCTGTTTCCGCACATGACCGTGGCCGAGAATGCCGGCTTCGGACTGGAGATGCTCGGCTGGCCGAAGCCGGCGATCCGCGAGCGCGTGGCCGAGGTGCTGGCACTGGTCGGCCTTGCGGCGCTCGGAGACAGGCGACCCGACGCCCTTTCCGGCGGGCAGCAGCAGCGTGTGGCCCTCGGCCGGGCGCTGGCGCCGAAGCCGCGGGTGCTCCTGCTCGACGAGCCGATGTCGGCGCTCGATCTGAAGCTGCGCAAGGAGATGCAGAACGAGCTCAGGCGGATGCATCGCGAGGCGGGAATCACATTCGTCCTCGTCACCCATGACCAGGAGGAGGCGCTGGCGCTCTCCGACCGCGTCGGCGTGATGAAAGACGGCAAAATTCAACAGATCGCGACGCCGCGCGACATTTATCGACAACCCGTCGACTCCTATGTCGCGGACTTCATCGGCGAGGCCAACCTGATCCCCGCCGGTGAGCTCGGCCACGCGGGTCGCTTCGTGATGGTGCGGCCGGAGGACGTCGTCCTCGCGGCCAAGGGACTGCCGGTTCGGATCGAGGGTCGCCTCCTCGAACTGAGGTTCCTCGGCAGCATCGTCGAGGCGACGGTGGCGACGCCGGGCGGCTCGATGATCCGGGCACGCTTTGCGAGCGCCGCGATGGCCGATGTCGCGCTCCCTCCAGGCGAGACCGTCGGCCTTGCATGGTCGGACGCCGCCGAGCGGCATCTGGAGCGCTGACAGCATGGACCCTTCGCCATGACGCAGCGCGCGCGACCTCTCCTTCTCACTTCGCCCGCGCTCGCCGTCATCGGCGTGTTCATGCTGGTGCCGCTCGGCTACGGGCTCGCCTATTCCTTCCTGACGGCGAGCCCCTATGGCGGGGCCGAATTGCCGCTGAGCGCGGAAGGCTATGTCCAGATCCTCTTCCAGCGCGACTTCGACGACAGCCTCTATTTCTCGCCGACCTATCTGCTCATCCTGCTCCGCTCGATCGTTCTCGCCGGGCTGACATCGGTCATCTCGGCGGCGCTCGGCCTCCCCGTCGCCTGGTTCATCGCCAGCCGCCCGGCGCGATGGCAGGGGACGCTGCTCTTCGTCGTGACGCTGCCCTTCTGGGTCAACAGCCTGGTGCGGACCTATTGCTGGGTGCTGCTGCTGCGCGACCAGGGGCTCGTCAACATGGCGCTGCAGGGAGCCGGCCTGACGCAAGAACCTCTTCCGCTCATGTACAATGACGGCGCCACGCTGGTGGGGCTCGTCTACAACTTCCTGCCCTTCATGGTGCTGCCGATCTATGCCGCGCTGGAGCGGCTCGATCCGCGCCTGATCGAGGCGGCGCATGATCTCTACGCGACGCGGCGCCGGGCCTTCCTGCGCATCGTGCTGCCGCTCGCCGTGCCGGGCATGCGGGCCGGCGCACTCATGGTCTTCGCCCCTGCGCTCGGCTATTTCCTCGTGCCCGACCTCCTCGGCGGCGGCCGCAGCCTGATGATCGGCAATCTGATCCAGTCGGCCTTCACCAGCGGCCGCAACTGGCCATTCGGCGCCGCGCTCTCGACCCTCGTGACGGCAGGCGTGCTCGTGTTCCTTGTCATCGCCGCGCGGCGTGGCCGCGTCGAGGCGACGCCATGAGGGGGCAGGCATGAAGCGCGCCTACGACCCCACCCACAGCCCGGGCCTCGGCGCCTATGTCGCGCTCATCATCCTGTTCCTCTACGCGCCGCTGGCGGTCCTCACGGTCTATTCCTTCAACGGCGGCAACCTCGTCACGGTGTGGAACGGCGCCAGCCTGCGCTGGTTCGAAGCCGTTATCGCCAATGGCGACATCCAGGACGCGGCGCTGAACTCCTTCATGATCGCCGGTTCGGCCACGGTGCTGGCGACGCTCATCGCCATCCCGGCCGCGATGGGGCTGGAGCGGGCCTCCCGCCGCCTCGGCGTCGCGCTCGGCAGCCTGTTCGCCCTGCCGCTGCTGGTGCCCGAGATCGTCACCGCCGTCACGACGCTGGTCTTCTTCGCCAGCATCAAGCTGCGCCTCGGCCTCGCCAATCTCGTCATCGCGCATACGGTGTTCTGCATCCCCTTCGCGATGATGCCGATCCGGGCGCGCGTGCGCGGCATGGGCGAGACGCTCGAGAATGCCGCGCGCGACCTCTATGCCCCGCCCTTCGCCGTCTTCCGCCGCATCACGCTGCCGCTTCTGGCGCCGGCGATCTGGAGCGGCGCGATCCTCGCCTTCGTCGTCTCGCTGGACGACTTCGTGATCAGCGCGCTCGTCGGCGACGCCGGCACGACCACCCTCCCCGTCTATGTCTACGGGATGATCCGGCGCGGCATCACGCCCGAGGTCAACGCCGCATCGACGCTGATGCTCGTCTTCTCGCTCATCCTCGCCGGCCTCGGCCGATCTCTCAGCCGGCGGCGAACCCGCCGGTAGAAGCCAAGCCCGACCCCGGCAAGGCAGGCCGGGGCCGGTGCAATCAAGCAACCTGCCGACCAGAGGGACCAAAGATGAAGCTCGCCTCCTCCCCAAAGAGCCCATCGCGGGCGATCGCCTCCGGCGCCGCCCTGATCGGGCTGATGCTCGGCGCCTCCAGCGCACTGGCCGACGACGCGAAGGAACTGCGCATCTTCAACTGGGGCGGCTACACCGCGCCCGATCTCGTGGCGAAGTTCGAGAAGGAGACCGGCATCAAGGTCACCGTCGACACCTATGACAGCAACGAGACGCTGCTCGCCAAGCTCTCGGCCGGCTCGGCGGGTTACGACATCGCCGTCGCCTCCGCCGACTTCGTGCCGATCATGATCGAGCAGGGGCTGATCCAGCCGGTCGATATCGCGGCGCTGAAGAACTACGGCAACCTCGCGCCCGAGTGGAAGGATCGCGCCTGGGATCCGGGCAATCGCTATTCGATCGTCTGGAACTGGGGAACCACCTCGGCCATGATCGACACCGCCGTCTACAAGGGGCCGCTCGACTCGCTGGCCGTCCTCTTCGATCCGCCGGCCGAGCTCCAGGGCAAGATCGGCATGTCCGGCGCCACCAGCGAAGTGGTCTCGCTGGCTCTCGTCTATCTCGGCAAGCCGCAATGCACGGCCGAGATGGAGGATCTGAAGGCGCTTTCCGCGCTGCTCGAGAAGCAGAAGCCCTTCGTGAAGACCTATGACGCGGCCGGCATCGCCGAGCGGCTGGGCGCCGGCGAGGTCGCCGCCGCCGAGGCATGGAGCGGCGCCGCCTACCAGGCCCGCCAGCAGCGCGCCTCGCTCGCCTATGTCTATGGCAAGGAGGGCGTCTATGGCTGGGCCGACAATGTTGTCGTCCCGAAGACGGCGGCCCATGTCGAGAACGCCAAGCTCTTCATCGACTTCCTGATGAACCCGGAGAATGCGGCCGTCCTGTCGAACTATACCGGCTCGCAGAACGGCATCACCGGCAGCGGCGCCTTCATGACGCCCGCCCTCGCCTCGGCCCCCGAGATCAACCCGCCCAAGGGCGAGACGATCGTGTTCGGCAAGGTCTGCCCGCCCGAGGCGACCAAGGCCTATGAGCGGATCATGACCAAGGTCCGCAGCTGAGCCAGCACGCGGCGGCGGCGAGGTGCCGCCGCTGCCGTCGGCTCAGACGCTGACGGCGAAACGGCTGCCGCTGCCGTCGCGCTCAGCGGGGCCGGCGCGGAGGCTCCGCGACAGGCCGCCGAAGCCGAGCGGCAGGTCGAGGAGGCTCGCAAGGCCCGGACGAAGCTGCGCGAGACCCTCGGCGGCCTGCACCATCATGGCGGCGGCACCCGGGACCGGCGGCGCCGCGGGGCTGATGTCGAGCGCCAGCGAGCGGCTACCCTCGATCCTCAACGCCTCGCGCGGGCTGCGGCCGTAGAATTCGGGATCGAGGAACATGTCGAGCGTCATGACGATCACCGCCTCGCGGCCGCGATATCCGCGCGCGACCTGCGTGATGCCGGCGACCTCGCCGAGCGCGACGGTCCGATGCGCGAGCGTGACCGGCCTCAGCGCCAGCGTCGGCTCGAGCCGGTCGTCAATGGCGTCGATCGCGACGCCCGTGCATTCGGCGAGCGCGGCGATCGATTCGGGGAAGCCCATGTGACCTTCGATCGAGCCCTCGGCGACGCGCGCCCTGAAATCGGGCTCGGTGAGGCCGAAGCCGAGATGCGCGAAATCGGCCGGGCCGACGCCGCTCACATTGGAGACACGCAGGATCTCGAAGCGTTTCACCTCCGCCATGGTCCGCGACACCAGCACAGGCAGCGTCTCGAAGCAGAAGCCGGGATTGATGCCGCAGCCCATCGCCACCGTCCCTGCCCTGCGCGCCGCCGCGTCGATGGCGGCGGCCTCGGCGCCATGGCGCAGCCAGGGATGAAACAGCCACTCGGCCGCCGAAACGACGCTGTAGCCGGCCTCGAGCGCGGTGACGATCTCGGCCGTCGCGCGCGCCGGCTCCGACGTCGAGGCATGGAAGAGCACCGTGGGCTGATCGGCCAGCGGCAGCGAGGGCAGGATCGTCCCGTGATCGCCGCCTGCCGGAAAGACCGATGCCGTCGAAACGCCGGCAAGAACCGGCGCCGTATCGACGATGGCGCCGACCGATGATGACCCGCGCGTCGTCAGCGCGGCGAGGATCGCACGCCCGAGATTGCCGAAACCGAAGATGGCGGCATGCATCAGAAGCGCTCCTTAAAGGCGTCAAATTCCGGCGCATGGCGCGTCGGCTCGAGCTCGGTGATCGTGTGGGTCAGGAGGCCGGCGAGACGGAAGGGATCACTGGCGAGGATCGCCTCCAGCTCATCGCGCGACACGCCGATCGCCAGCATGAAGCCGCCCGTGGCCGGCTTCAGCCGCCCCGACAGGATGAAGACGCCACGGTCGTAGAGCGCGCCGACCCAGTCGCGATGCGCCGGCAGCGCGGCGGCGATCGCCTCGGCCGGCGCGGCATAGCTGGACGTGACCATGAACATCGCGGACGGCTCCCGAAAGCGGCTTCAAAAACGACCATAGATATATCACTTGACACTTCAAGTGATATTGTTCGATCGTGTCGATGCTCCGGCACAGAAAACCAGCGGCTCTTCAGAAGGCACGCGGGCAGGGGCGGTTTGGGAGGACATGCAAGACGCAAGAAGCAGCGTCCGGCACGCTCCGGCACACCTTTCAGGGAACAGGATCCGATGACCTTCCTCTCCAAGACCCTCGCCGCGGCGGTTCTGGCAGCCCTCGCCGGCACGGCACCGGCCGTCGCCGACGACCTTGCCAAGATCAAGTCCGAAGGCGTGATGCATGCCCTCACGACGGGCAATGACCGCCCCAACGTCATGATGGACGCCTCTGGCAAGCCGGTCGGCTACGAGGTCGACATGTGCAACCTGATCGCCGACAAGCTCGGCGTGAAGCTCGATCTCGGCGTGCTCGCCTGGGAAGGGCTGCTGCCCTCCATCACCTCGGGCAGGACCGAGATGATCTGCTCCGGCGTCAACATCACGCCCGCGCGCCAGGAAGTGTTCGATTTCTCCGTGCCCTATTCGCGCACGGCGATCGTCGCCATGGTGCCGCCGGACTCGACCGTCACCGGCCCGACCGACATCAAGGACAAGATCGTCGGCGCGCCGATCGGCGCCGATGGCGACGACGTCGTCCGCGAGATTGGCGGCTACAAGGAACTGAAGGTCTATCCGGGCGTCGCCGAGCAGTTCGCCGACTTCGTCGCCGGCCGCATCGAGGTGGCGATCGTCGGCGACAAGCAGGCCGCCGAATTCATGAAGGCCCGCCCCGGCATCGCGAAGATCGTCGGCAAGCCCTACAAGGTCAACCTCGTCGGCTATCCGCTGCCGAAAGGCTCGCCCGAAATGAAGGCGGCGCTCGACAAGATCATCTCCGACGCCCGCAGCGACGGCACGATCAACAAGATGGCCAAGGCGAGCTTCGACCTCGACGACTACGACGCGGCCCTGCCGCCGGTCGGCCAGGACGCGCCGGTCAAGAAGTAACCCTCCGACTGGAACCGCTCCGGGCGCTGCCGCCGCGGCGCGCCCGGCGCGCCGCACATCGTCCCCCCCCGTCCCTGGCGCGCCGCTGCGGCACGCCGGTTGCTTGGCTGTGCGCGATCGGCCGGGCGCCATGTTGTGCCCGGCTCCCCGAGACCGCCGTTCGAAACGGACCCTGATGAGCCTCGACTTCGCCTCGATCCTTCCCTATGCGCCGCTGCTCTTCCAGGCGACGCTGATGACCATCTTCCTGGCGATCACCTCGCAGGTCATCGGAACCGTGTGCGGCTTCCTGCTGGCGCTCGCCCGCATGTCGCCGCTGAAGATCCTCTCCGTCCCCGCCTTCCTCTATATCTGGATCGCGCGCGGCACCCCGCCGCTGATCCATCTCTTCCTGATCTATTTCGGCCTGCCGACGATCGGCATCACGCTCGAACCGCTGCCGGCGGCGATCATCGCCTTCTCCATCACCTCGGCGGCTTACAATGCCGAAGTGCTGCGCGCAGGCCTGCAGGCGATCCAGCCGGGCCAGATCGAGGCGGCGCGCGCGGTCGGCATGAGCTATCCGACGATCCTGTGGCACATCATCCTGCCGCAGGCGGTTCAGGTCGTGACGCCGCCCTATATGAGCAACTTCATCAGCCATGTGAAAAGCACCTCGCTCGCCTCGGTGGTGACGGTGCGCGAGCTGCTGCTGACGACGACCTTCATCTATTCGAACACGTTCCGCGCCCTGGAGGCCCTGATCGTCGCCGGCGCGATCTACCTGTTCCTCACCTCGTTCCTGGCGATCGGCCAGCTGGCGCTCGAGCACTATGTCGCCTTCGACAAGCGCCCGCCCTCACGCCGCCGCCTGCGCCGGCTCGGTTTCGGCGGCGCCACCGATTTCGCGCCGGCGACCGACGCGCCCGCGCTGCTCGCCGAGAAGCCCGACAGCGGACGGCGCGTGCTCGATATCGTGGGGCTCGACAAGCGCTTCGGCGCGGTCAATGCGCTGTCCAGCGTCAGCCTCACCGTCCAGGAAGGCGAGGTCGTCTGCGTGCTGGGACCGAGCGGCTCGGGCAAGAGCACGCTGCTGCGCTGCATCAACCTGCTCGAGCGTCCGGATGCCGGCCAGATCGGCATCCACTCGCGCGGCGCCGGCTTCGATCTCGCTTTCGGACCCGCGGCCCCGGCGGTCTCCGGCCGCGAACTGGCCCGGCTGCGCTCGCATGTCGGCATGGTCTTCCAGCACTTCAATCTGTGGCCGCACAAGCTCGCGATCGAGAACGTCACCGAAGGCCTGATCCGCGTGCGGCATATCGCCGGCCGGGAAGCGGGGCTCCTCGCCGCCGAATTGCTGGCGCGCGTCGGGCTCGGCGCCAAGATGATGACCTTCCCCAACCATCTCTCGGGCGGCCAGCGCCAGCGCGTCGCCATCGCCCGCGCGCTCGCGATGCGCCCCGACGTGATGCTGTTCGACGAGCCGACCTCGGCGCTCGATCCGGAACTGGTCGGTGAGGTTCTGCAGGTTCTGGAGGACGTCGCCGCCAGTGGCATGACCATGTTGGTCGCGACCCACGAGATGGGCTTCGCGCGGCGCGTCGCCGACCGGATCGTGTTCATGGATGGCGGCCAGATCGTCGAGATCGCCTCGGCCGCCGACTTCTTCGAGCGGCCCCAGCACGAGCGCAGCATCCGTTTCCTCGAAGCCGTCCTGAAGTAGCGGCACTGCCCTGACAAAAGAGCCGCCCGGATGATCGTCCGGGCGGCTCTTTCATGTCCGTGTCCTGGTCGCTCGGCGCCGGTCTAGTCGTCCGGACGCCAGAGATGGCCGGTGAGGGGCGCGGGATCGGTGTCGACGACCGACCAGTTGCGCGTGCGCTCGTAATGGACCGGCTCGTCCTCGACCCAGAGCGCATAGGTGATGCCGTGGATGAGCGGCTCGATGCCGTAGCGAAGCCCGGATAGCGATGCTCCGGAATGGGCGTTGGTGACGGTGGCGCCGTAGTTGAAGCAGAACATGTTGCGCAGCACCGGCGTCCGGCCCGGGACCTTCTCGACGAAGGAAAGATCGCGGTTCAAATAGGGATAGGTGATCAGCCAGGAATCCGGCTGGTCCTCCGGCGGCGTGAAGCGGTCTGCCCAGGTCGCGATGTTGTCGGCGAGCGGGGCCAGTTCCGGGCGGTTGCGCGGGTCCATGGAGAAGCCGCAGCCGATGAAGAGATGGTCGAACATCGCGACCGAGCCGTCGCTGGCCGTCACGCGGACGCCCTCCGCCGTCTCCTCGACGTCGGACCACGAGGCACCGCCATGCAGGCGGAAATTCGCGAAAGCGGCGCAGCGGTCGACGCCATCCTGCGTCGGCGGCTGGCCGAAGCGGAACACGGCCTGGATCCAGCGCCATTTGTCCGCATCCGACATGGACGCGAAATGGCGCAGATAGCCGGCCTTTTCGAGATAGCGAAACGGATTGGCGGTGAGGATCTGCGGACGGCGCATATAGAGCGTCAGCGCCGAGGCGCCGAGTTCCAGGAGGTCGGCCGCTCGATCCCAGGCCGTGGCGCCGGCGCCGAGCATGGCGACGCGGCTTCCCTTCCAGTCGAGGCTGTCGACGTCGTCCGTCGCCAGGGTGTAGCGCCCGCGCGGCAGCTTCTCGCGGATGAAGGAGGGCACATGCCAGTCGCCGATACCCTCGAGGCCGGTCGCCAGCACGACCTTGCGCGCATAGACGGGTTCGCCGCCGCGGATCTCGAGGCGGACCAGGCCGTCCTCGTCCGAGAAGCCGGTGACCTCGGTCTCGTTGCGGATCGGCAGCTCCAGCGCCGCGCCATACCAGTCGAGATAGGCCTGCCAGGCCTGTCGTGGCCATTTGCCGAGCTGTTCCCACCCCTCCTCACCGAACACCGCCTCGAACCAGGACCGCGGCGCGAGCGAGGGCACGCCGAGATCGGGCCCGGTGACATGCTTGGGCGAGCGCAGCGTCCACATGCGCGAATAGGTGACCCACGGCCCCTCGCGGCCCTTCGGCGCCCGGTCGAGGATGACGATGTTGGAGACGCGGTCGCGCATCAGCGCGAAGGCGACCGTCATGCCGCACTGGCCGCCGCCGACGATGGCCACGTCATGCACGTGATGGCCGGCGGGATGGCGGCGCGGCAGGACCCAGTCGTCCTTGGGATAATTGAGGATGGCGAGGTCGTGGCGCACCCGCCGCGTCAGCGCATCGAGCCGCGCGCCGGCATCGGCGAGAGGCGGCGGGCAATGAGGCGGCTTCAGCCCGCTTCTGAGCGCCGCATGATCGAGCTCCAGCTTCGCCGAAAGAGCGCGGGCATAGTCGTCCGCCACCCCGATCGCTGCGTGCCGCATCTCGTTCATCCGACGCTCCCCTGAAAGCCGTTCCGTCAACCGGACTATAGCGTATCTTTGATATTCCTGTAAAAATATCTGACATTCGGTCGCGCCGCTTTTCGCACTGCGGGATGAGACACTTCGCGGACGGCGGGGAGGCCGGAGGCGGCCTGTGCGCGAGATATGCACGCTGATATAGTATCATGGGACGAATCGACGAAATCTGGTGCAGGCGCGCGGGATGGGACTATGGCGGCTTTGACCGATGATGATCCGAAGGAGGCGAAGCCCGCGGCGGGCTCGCGCGCCAAGCGCGCAGCGAAGGATACGGCGACAGCTCCTCGTCGCGCCCGCGCCGGCAAGAAGACGGCCCGCGCCTCGCTGACGGATCGCGTCTACCAGCTGCTGCGCTCGGACATCCTGACCTGCGCGCTGGAGCCGGGCCGCGAGCTTTCCGAGGCCGAGCTGGCGCAGCGCTTCGACGTCTCGAAGACGCCGGTGCGCGAGGCGCTCGCGACGCTGCGCCAGGAAGGCTTCGTCCGCACGTTCCCGCGGCGCGGCTATCAGGTGGTGCCGATCACCTTCGGCGACATGAGCGAACTGTTCGACCTCAGGACCATTCTGGAGGCAGGCGCGGCGGAACTCGCCTGCGCGCGCATCACCGATGCCGAGCTCGACCAGCTGCAGAAGCTCGCCGATGTCGTCTATGACCGCGCCGAGCAGCCGAGCCTGCAGCGCTTCATCAAGGCGAACCGCGACTTCCACGCCGCCATCGCCAAGGCGTCGGGTAACGAGCGGCTGCAGGCCCTCATCGTCCGCCAGATGGACGAACTGGAGCGGTTCTTCTATCTCGGCGCCCGGCTGCGCGACGTGAACAGCGAGACGATCAACGATCACCAGGCGATCGTCGAGGTGCTCAGGAAGCGCGACCCGGACGCGGCCCGCGCCATCATGATCAAGCACAACGACATCACGCGCGAAGGCCTGTTCAAGGCGCTGGCAAGCTCGCGCAGCTTCGCGCAGATCAGCCTCTGAGCCCTCGCCGCCGGGTGTCCGGCGGTCATTCGCCAAGGAGAAAGATGCCGCCTTCCAAGGCGCTTCGGGCATCGCTCCCCTCGACATCGCATGCTGTTTGAAATATCACGAGATATCTCAAACCGCAGGGAACGGATGCGATGGGCGACAAGATCATGTGGGCGCGGCAGGAGACCACGACCAAGACATGGATCCATGAGGGCCAGGAGTTCAGCCACCGGCTGATCACCAACAAGAAGCAGGGCTCGTCGATCTCCTTCCACATCACGACCTACATGCCGAATTTCGACGTGATGGTGGAAGGCGACGGCAAGCACGAGGTCATACTCTATTGCCTGCAGGGCTGGTCGCGGCAGATCGTCGAGGCAACGGGCGAAGAGCGCATCTTCCGCCAGGGCGACGCGATGTATCTGCCCAAGGTCTACCGCTACCGCCACATCATCGGCGATGCCGGTCTCGTCATCGCGGTCTGCGCCAATCCGAGCAAGGAAGACGGCGACATGTGAGCGGGCGGGCGCGCGGGAAGCGCGCCCCTCCCCTTCACGCCGCCGGAACGCGCTTCAGCGGCACGGCGCCCGGCCGGACGGCCGCCGCCGGGTCGAGTACATAGCGGAAACCGCCGCGCCGCGTCCCGGCGAGCGGCGCCTCCAGCATGTCGTAGAGCCCCGGCGCCG
>CAWZZK010000218.1:0-3527 GCA_963966455.1 Kaistia sp.
CGAGCTCGCGCAGCGCCCAGACGAGCAGCCCGCTCGATCCCGACGCCCAGAGGAAGAGCGCCAGATGGCCGAGATCGCCCCGCGTCGCAAAGGCGTGCGTCACCTCGTCCATGCTTTCACCTCGTCCATGCCGTTGCCCCCTTCGCCTCCCCCTCCCCTTCGCCATCGTCCTCCACGCCGTAGCCGACGGCCTGGCGCTTCTCGTCGCGGCTGAGGAAGCTCGCCGCCTCGACCCGCCGCCAGAGCGACTCGCGATCGGCGGCGAGCGCCTCGACCGCGTCGGCGTCGAAACCGAGCCGCACCGCCCCGCCATAGGCCGGCGCGAGCCAGGCCGTCAGCGCCGCGGCGGTCCGCCCGACGAGCGGCAGCACGGTCTGGCGCCAGAAGGCGCGGTTGGCCTCGCTGTAATTTGCATAGGTGTTGTCGCCGGGAATGGCGAGCAGCATGGGCGGTATGCCGAAGGCGAGCGCGATCTCGCGCGCCGCGCCGTTCTTCGCCTCGAGGAAATCCATGTCGCGCGGCGTGAGCGCCATCGAGGTCCAGTCGAGCCCGCCTTCGAGAAGCAGCGGCCGCCCGGCCGCGACCGCGCCGGAATAGTTCTGCTCCAGTTCGCTCTTCAGCCGCTCGAACTGCTCCTGCGAGAGATTGGCGCCGCCCTCGCCGCGATAGACCAGCGCGCCGGAGGGACGCGCGGAATTGTCGAGCAGCGCCTTGTTCCATTCGGCAGCGGTGTTGTGCAGGTCGAGCGCCCGCGCCGCCGCCTCGATCGGCGCGAAGCCATAGTGATCGTCGAGCGGATGATAGAGCTTCAGATGGAGCACCGGCGCGAGGCCGCCGGCGCCCGGATCGGCGAAGCGGATCGTGCGGCCGGCGACGCCATATTCATAGGCCTCCGGCCAGCCATCGGCCCCCGGCACGACGCGCATGCGGTCGGGGCGGAGCACATGCAGCTCCGCCGGCCTTCCGCCCAGCGTCACCAGTTCGGCATAGGCGTTGCCGGCGACGAGGAGATTGGCGATCAGCGCCTCGAGGAAGGCCGCCCCGTTCTGGCGGCGGTTCGGCGCGGCGAGGAGGCCGAGCAGCGGATGATCCGGCCGCTCGCCATCGCCGTCATAGGCGAGGAGCGGCACGCTCGCCGCGCTGCCGGCGATCATCATCACCGCGCGATGCACGACCGCGTTCTTCATGAAGCCCTCGCGGGCGAGGCTCGCGGCATCGCGCGGCGACCAGACCGCGCGGCCCTGGCCCTGCAGCGCGATCAGCGGGCCGGTGCGCGAAGCCTTCGCCTCTGGCGGATGAGCGCTTTCGCGGCGCGGCGGGGCGAGCGCGGCGAGCCGCGCCCTCAGCCTTTCCAGCATGACGGATCGTCCTTTCAAAGGCTGCGGAGTCGCGGCTCGCCGGCCGGGCGCAGCATGAGATGGGTGAGCGCCCAGACGAGCGCGTCGAGCCTGTCGGGCGAGCGGCCGCTCGAAAGACCTTCCGGCCCGAAATCGGCCAGTTCGTCCTCGAGCTGCGGAAAGGTGCCGGCATGGCGGACACGGCCCTGGGCATAGAGCGCCGCCACCGGCTCGGCGCGGAGATATTTGCCGCGGGTCGCCCGCACAGAAGTCACGGGGACGCTGGCATCGACCTCGCCGATGACGCTCGTCACCATGTCGCCGCCCTGGTTGACCTCGGCCACCAGCGCGTCCGCCTCCAGCGCATGATAGAGCGCCACCGCCGCCGCCGCCCAGCGCTCCGGCTTCACCTCGGCGATGGTCGCGTCGGCGAGCACATAGCCTGTGCCGTCCTCGGCGAGGCCGCAGCCGACGATGCCGCAGGCGTCCGCCCCGCGCCGCCCGCTCGCCGGCGGATCGACCGCGACGACGACGCGCGCAAGCTTGGGCGGCGCGCCGAGCCGGAGCCGCTCGATCACCTCGCGGCTCCACAGCGCATCGGCGCGATCGTCGATCAGTTCGCCGTCGATCTCCTGCCGTCCGAGCCGCGTGCCGCGATAGCGGCCGATGACGCGCTCGAGGAATCCCGGCGCGAGATTGCCGAGATTGGCCGCCGTGCCGGCGCGCGTGATCACCGTCCGCTCCGCCTTGACGAGCCGCTTCACGAGCGGCGTCGGGCGCGGCGTCGTGGTGACCAATTGGCGCGGCAGCGCGCCGAGCCGGAGCCCGAATTGCAGCATGTCCCAGCTCGCCTCCTGATGGCGCCATTTGCCGAGCTCGTCGGCCCAGGCCGCCTCGAATTGCGGGCCCCGCAGGCTTTCCGGATCCTCCGACGAGAAGCAGAGCGCCACCGCCCCGTTCTTCCATTCGAGCCGCCGGCGCGAGGGCTGCCATTGCGGCCGCTCATCCGCGGGGTGCACCGCGAGCAGCCCCGAAACGCCCTCGATCATCACGTCGCGGACATCGGCCAGCGTCTCGCCGATCAGCGCGATCCGCTCCACGGGCCGCGCCGCATAGCCGGGCCGCCCGAGCGCCAGGCCGCGGATCCATTCCGCCCCGGCGCGCGTCTTGCCGGCGCCGCGCCCGCCGATCATCAGCCAGGTCAGCCAGTCGCCCTCCGGCGGCAGCTGGTCGTCGCGCGCCCAGAAATCCCAGTCATGGTTGAAGAGCGCCAGTTCGCGCGGCGTCATCGCCGCCGCCAGCGCCTCCGAGAGCGTCGCCGCCGGGATGCCCATCCGGAGCGAGTGCTGCCAGGCGCTGCGCAAGGCGCGCCCTGAGTTCGCCGAGATCGACAACGGCTGCATCGACATCCTCCCCGCGCTCGTCGCGCAGCTTCGAAAGGGTCTCGAAGGTCTTGGCGAGCACGGCGAGCGTCCGCGCATCCTTTTCCTCGACGCTGCCGCCGCCGGCGGCGAAGCGCTGTTCGAGATCGGTCACCTGCCGCTCGAAGGCGCGGAAGAGCCGCCCGAGCAGCTTGCCGTCGTCGCCGCCCTCCGAGAGCACCGCCCCGGCGCCCGGCCGCAGCCAGCCGCCGCGCTTCGCCTGCGCCGAGAGCGCGCCGACCGTGGTGCCGAAAGCCTCGGCGATGTCGCGCAGCGGATCGAGCGTCGCCTCGTAGCGCCCCCGCACCGCCTGCCAATCCGCCTTCGAAAGCTTCGGCAAGCGATCCTCCGAACTCGATCCACCACGAAAGGCGCATGAAAAAAGGCGCCGCGAGGCGCCTTGCCGGGATATCCGTCCGCGTCCTCAGCGGATCGGCCTTCACGCTTCGGCTCAGCCGCTGTCTCTCGGACCTTCGGCCGTGATCTCCCAGACCTGTCGGTTGTCTCGCAGACCTGTCGTTTATCTCGGAACTGTCGTTGCCGGGCTTGACCCGGCAACCCAGACTTCGTCCCGCCGGCAGCGACAAGCGCTCAAGGCCAAGAACTGGATTGCCGGGTCAAGCCCGGCAATGACAGGCGGGAGTGTCCGCTCTCAAGATGAAGCCGACTGCCCGCAACGCCTTGGGCGGACTGTCCATCGCGCTTTGCCTCAGCCGCTCTCCCCCAGACCTGTCGCTTATCTCTCGGAACTGTCGTTTATCTCTCAGAC
>CAWZZK010000219.1:0-21254 GCA_963966455.1 Kaistia sp.
TCCTGCCTGGCTTTGAGTACCGCGCCCTGCCGGCCCGGCTATGAGGGCGATGCGGGCGGCGTGGGGGACGCCGCCCGATCCTTGACGCGCGCCTAATTGGCCTCGGACTGGGCCTCGTTATACGGGCCCGAGATCTGCTCGACGAACTCTTCCGGCGTGATGGTGCCGCCGATGAGCGCCTGCGTCTTCTGCAGCATGACTTCGTAGAAGCCGGGGGCCGGCCAGTCCGGATAGAAGCCGAGGCCGTTGCGATCCGCCAGGATCTTGAAGTTCTCGGTCATCATGAGGCCGACCGGGTCGGTCAGCGAGGCGGGATCCGCCGCGACGGGAACGCCGCCGGAATTGCCGAGCAGCGCCTGGTTGTCCTTCGACAGGGTGATGTCGATGAACTCATAGGCCCAGTCCTTGTGCTTCGCGGACTTCGGCACGACCCAGATATTGCCGGTCGAGCCGGACGAGATCGTGTTGCCGGGGAACAGGAACTGGCCCCATTCGAAGTCCTTGATCTTGGACTTGAAGCCGCCGCCGAACCAGGTGCCGCTGACCACCATCGGCGCCTTGCCGGTCTCGAACAGCGTCTCCATGTCGGTCGCCTTCAGTCCGGTGGCGTCCTTGGAGACATAGCCCTTCTTGACCCAGTCCTGCAGCGTCTGGGCTCCGTAGAGATAGGGCGCCGGATCGAGCGGGGCCTTGAGGCCCTGATAGTTCTGCACCCATTCGGGCGTCGCCTTGGAGAGGGCGAGCTCGGTCAGGAGATGCTGGGCCGGATAGTCGTTGGCGGCGGTCGCGATCGGGGTGATGCCCTTGGCGACGAAGGCGTCCATCACCTTCTCGAATTCCGGAAGGGTCTTCGGGACCTCGAGGCCGAGGTCCTTGAACATGTTCTTGTTGTAGTAGACGGCGACGAACTCGCCATAGTCCGGGATGCCCCAGATCGGGCCGGTGCCGAAGATGCCGCGATCGTCGTAGCGGCTCAGCAGCAGTTCGGACGAGGTGAGCGTCTTGTCCCAGCCGCGCTCGGCCGCGACATCCGTCAGGTCGGTGAGGAGGCCCTGCGACGCGGCGAGGCCGGCGATCGCGTTGCCCTTGTTGTATTCGAGGAGGTCCGGCGCCTCGCCCGAATTGAGGATCAGGCTGCCCGCCTTCTCGATCTGGTCCCAGCTCTTCTGCTCGAAGGCGATGGTGACGTCGGGATGCTTGGCCTTGAACTCCTCGATCGCCTTGTTCCAGGCGATGCCCATGGCGCTGTCCGGGGTTTCGTACCACCAGATCTTGAAGGTCTTGTCGTCGTCCGCGGCGCGCGCGACACCATGGCTCCCGGCGGCGAGCGCAAGCGAAAGCGCGAGCGCGGCCGTCAGCCTCTTCTTGGCAATCATCGTCGTCTCCTCCTCCATCAATCCGGCACGCCGGCTGCTTTTGCCCTGACCGGCCTTTCCGCCGTCGCCGGACTGGCGGCGCCGCGGGGCGCCTCGGCGCGGGACGCCAGACTCTAGGCACGCCGCGCGCACGGCGTCCAGCAGGTGAGGTACGCAACTCACCGGCAAATCCGAAGCCGCTGGCGGGGTCCGAAGCGAGCTACGCCGCGCTCCACTCCGCCCCCTGCACGCCCCATTGACAGGCCGCTCGCTCGATGCATTAATTCGTCAACTGGACGAACTAATGAGATCGAATTGATCACCGGACGGTCGCTTCTCGTCAGACAATTCTCCCGTCGCGCGGTCGCCGAGGCGCTGCTGCATCTGGGGCCGATTTCGCGGGCCGAGCTCGCGAAGGAAACCGGCCTCTCCAAGCAGACCATGTCGGAGGTGATGGCCGCGCTCGAGAGCGAGGGCTGGGCGCGGCCCGCCGGGCGCACCAGCGGCGCCGTCGGCCGCTCGGCGCTCCGCTACGAGGTGGCGCGCGACGCCGCCTTCTCGCTCGGTGTCGATCTCGGCGGCACCAAGGTCATCGCGGCGCTCGCCGATCTCGCCGGCGACGTGGTGGCGGAAGAGACCGAGCCGACCGACCGGCGCGGCGGCCGCCATGTGCTCGACCAGATCCATGCGCTGGCCTTGAGGCTTGCCAAGGGCGCCGGCGTCGATCCGGCGCGCATCCGCAGCGTCGTCATCGGCTCGCCGGGCGTCGTCGACCCGCTGACCGGCGCCATCGGCCTCGTCCCCAATATCCGCGGCCTCTCCGATTGCGATGTTCCGGGCGTGCTCGGCGCGCTGTTCGGCCTTCCGGTCGCGATCGAGAACGACGTCAATCTCGCGATGCTCGGCGAGGCCTGGCAGGGCGCGGCGCGCGGGGTCGAGAATGCCGGCTTCCTGGCGCTCGGCACCGGCGCCGGCCTCGGCCTCATCGTCAACGGCAAGCTGGCGCGCGGCGCGCGCGGCGCGGCCGGCGAGGTCGCCTATCTGCCGGTCGGCCGCGAGACGGACACTGCCGCGGCGCGCGAGATCGGCACTTTCGAGCTCGAGGTCGGCGCCGCCGGCATCGTCCGCCGCTATCGCGAGGCGGGCGGCGCCCCGGAGGTCGAGACCGTGCGCGAGGTGTTCGCGCGGCTCGAAGCCGGCGACGCCACGGCAGTCACGGTGATCGACGAAACGGCGCGGATCATCGCGCTCGCGGTGACGGCGCTCGGCGCCATCGTCGACCCCGAGATGATCGTCTTCGGCGGCAGCATCGGCATCCGCGAGGAACTGATCGGCCGCGTCCGCGCCGTGATGCCGACCGTGTTCGAGCGGCAGATCCAAATCACCGCCAGCCATCTCGGCGCCCGCGCCGGCCTTGTCGGCGCCGTCTCCTCGGCCGTCAGCCGGTTGCACAACGAGATCTTCGGAATCCCCAACCTGCCGGGAGACCTCGCGCTTCCCGCCAGCCCGCTGCAGAAGGCCGCCGAATGACCGCGCCCGACCCGGACCTCGTCGCCCGCCTCCGCCGCGCGCTCGACCGCGATGCCGCCATCGCCTTGCTCGCGAGGGCCGTCGGAACGCCCTCGGTGACCGGCCATGAGCGCGCCTTCGCCGCCTTGCTGGCGCGCGAACTGGAGGCGATCGGCGCCGAGGCAGTGCGGCTCGACGATTTCGCGCCCGACCGGCCGAATGTGACCGGCCTGCTCAAGGGTGAGGGCGGCGGGCCGACGCTGATGCTCATCGGCCATACCGATACCGTGCATGTCCGCGGCTGGTCCGAGCGTTGGGCGGGCACGGAGCGCGAGGATCCGTTTGGCGCCGCCATCGTCGATGGCGCGATGTGGGGCCGCGGCACGGGCGATCTCAAGGCCGGCATCTGCACGGCGGTGGCGTCGGCGGCGCTGCTCCGCGCGGCCGGCATTCCGCAGGCGCCCGACATCGCCTTCGCCTTCATCGGCGACGAGGAGAGCGGCGAGCCGGGCAGCGGCGTCAGCGCCGGCATGAAGGCGCTCACCGCCGCCATCGAGGCCGGCGCGGCGGTGCGGCCCGATTTCGCGATCTATGTCGAGCCGACCGAGCTCGACATCTATGCCGCGCAGATGGGCTTCGTCATCTGTGACATCACCGTCACCGGCCGCTCGGCCTATTTCGGCGTTCCGGAGCAGGGCATCGACGCGCTGAAGGCCTCGCATGCGATCCTTGCCGCGCTGTTCGCCCATTCGGCGGCGCTGGAGGCGCGGGCGCCGCATCCGCTCGTCGGCAGCCCGTTCCTGCTGGTGACGACGCTGGAAGGCGGCGGCTATATCGCGGTGCCCGGCGAATGCCGCATCAGCCTGATCATGAAGCTCCTGCCGGGCGATGATCTCGGCGCTGCGGTGGCGGCGATGGAGGCGGCGGTGCGCGCGGCGCCGGTCGATCCGCGCATCGCGATCGCCTTCGCCTATCCGGCCGGCCGCGACCATGAATTCGGCGGCACGCCGACCGAGACGCCGCCCGACCTCGCCGCGGTGGCCGCGCTGGTGGCGGCGGTGAAGGCCGTCCGCCCGGATCGCGGCGCCATCAAGGGCGCGCCCTACTGGTCGGAAGCGCCCTTCCTCTCGACGCGGCTCGGCGTCCCGACCGTCTATTGCGCGCCGGGCGACATCCGCAACTGCCACACCACCGAGGAGCATGTCGAGATCGAGGACTATCTCGACGGCATCGTCGCATTCGCCGCCTTCCTCGCCGGTTTCGGCCGGGCGGGCGGACGCTGAACCGAACGGCCGAAACGGCCACACCAGAGGGAGCATGCCATGACGACGAATTCGAGGATGAAGACCACCCTGGCCACGCTGGCGCTGTCGGCGCTCGTGGCCTCGACCGGACTCGCGAGCGCCGGCGAGACCGTCGGCCCCAACGGCGAGAAGGCGACGCCCTCCTCGGCGCTGACCCTTTCCGACGCCGAGATCGCGAAGCTCAAGGACGGCAAGTATACGGCGGCGCTGCTCTGGCACACCTCGTCGGACTTCGTCACCGCCGTGACGGCCGGCGCCACCGACACGTTCAAGAAATACGGCATCGAGGTCGTCGCCGAGACGGATGCCGGATTCGACAGCGCCAAGCAGCTCTCCGATGTCGAGACCGTGCTCGCCAAGAAGCCGAGCGTCATCCTGGCGCTGCCGCTCGATCCCGTCGGCTCCGCCGCGGCCTTTAAGCCGGCGGTCGAAGGCGGCGTGAAGCTCGTCTTCCTCTCCAATGTCCCGTCCGGCTACACGCAGGGCAAGGACTATGTCTCGATCGTCACCGACGATCTCTTCCAGATGGGCAAGCAGGCCGGCGACGCCCTCGCCACCGCGCTCGGCGACAAGGGCAAGGTCGCCTACATCTTCCATGACGCGCAGTATTACGTGACCAACCAGCGCGACCAGGCCTTCAAGGCGACGATCGAGAACGACCACAAGGGCATCACCATCGTCGACAGCCAGGGCATCGCCGATCCGGCCCGCGCCGAGGAGATCGCCAACGCGCTCCTGACCAAGACGCCGGATCTCGACGGCATCTATGTCACCTGGGCCGAGCCCGCGGAAGGCGTCCTCGCCGCGCTGCGCCAGGCCGGCAACACGCATACCAAGATCGTGACGCTCGACCTCTCGGAGCCGGTCGGCCTCGACATGGTCAAGGGCGCAAACGTCACCGCGCTCGTCGCCGACAAGGCCTATGAGCTCGGCTCGGCCATGGCGACGGCCGCCGCCTATGGCCTCCTCGGCAAGGAAGCGCCGGCCTTCGTCGTCGCCCCGGCGATCACCGTCCAGAAGGACAATGTCGTCGACGGCTGGAAGGCCTCGCTCAACCGCGAGCCGCCGCAGTCGATCCTCGACGCGATCAAGTAAGGCCGATCCGCGGAGGGCCGGGCGAAACCGGCCCCCGCTCCCCTTCCACACGAGGATGAGATCATGACCCTGAAGCACCTGCTTGTTGCGGGAACGATGCTGGCCGGGCTCGCGCTCGCCGCTCCCGCCCTGACCGCGCCCGCCTTGGCCGACGACGTCACCAAGGGACCGCATGGCGAGACGGCGACGCCGGGCGAGAGCATCCAGCTGACGCCCGAACAGATCGAGAAGGTGAAGGCCGGCAAGTTCACCGCCGGCCTCGCCTGGCACACCACCTCCGACTGGTCGAACGCCGTCGACCAGGGCGCCAAGGACGAGTTCGCCAAGCTCGGCATCGAGGTAGTCGCGACCACCGATGCCGGCTTCGACGCGGCGAAGCAGAAGAACGACATCGAGACGATCCTCGCCAAGAAGCCGAGCGTCATCATCTCGCTGCCGGTCGATCCCGAGACGGCGCCCGAGGTCTACAAGCCGGCGCTCGATGCCGGGGCGAAGCTCGTCTTCATCGACAACACGCCGAAGGGCTTCGAATACGGCAAGGACTACGTGACCATCTCCACCGCCGACCTCGTCCAGATGGGCGCCAAGGCCGGCGAGGCGCTCGGAACCGCGCTCGGTGGCAAGGGCACGGTCGGCTACATCTTCCATGATGCCGACTTCTACGTGACCAACCAGCGCGACCAGTCGTTCAAGAAGACGATCGAGACCAAATTCCAGGACATGAAGATCGTCGCGGAGCAGGGTCTCGCCGATCCGACCCGCGCCGAGGAGATCGCGCAGGCCTTCGTCACCAAGAATCCCGGCCTCGACGCGATCTATGTCACCTGGGCCGAGCCGGCGGAATTCGTGCTGGCGGCGCTCCGGAATGCCGGCAACACGCATACGAAGATCGTGACGCTCGATCTCTCGGAGCCGCTGGCGCTCGACATGGTCAAGGGCGGCAATGTCGTCGCCATCTCCGCCGACGAGGCCTATTCGATCGGCACGACCGCCGCCAATGCCGCCGCGCTCGGCCTCATCGGCGAAAAGGTGCCGCCCTTCCTCGCCGCCGGCGCGATCGCCATCACCAAGGACAATGTCAAGGAAGGCTGGAACGCCTCGCTTCACCGCGATCCGCCGGCCTCGCTCGGGGTGAACTGATGTCTGGAAAGCCGCTGTCCCTCAAGGGGCTCGATCCGGCCCAATATGTCGTCTATGTCGGATTCCTGCTGATCTTCGCCGCCTTCGCGGTGGTGCTCAGGGACGACGGCTTCCTGACCGCCAACAACCTCGTCAACATCGTCCAGCAGACGGCGCCGATCACGATCATGGCGATCGGCATGGTGTTCGTGCTGACCTCCGGCGAGATCGATCTCTCGATCGGTTCGGTGGTCGCCATCGCGGCGCTGGTCGCCGCGGTGGTGATGCGCACGATGCCCTGGCCGGTCGGCGTCGCCGCCGGCCTTGGAGCCGGCGCCCTGATCGGCCTCGTCAACGGAGCGCTGGTCGCCTATGTGCGCCTGCCGTCCTTCCTCGTGACGCTGGCCTCGATGGGCCTCCTCGCCGGTGTCGGCCGCTGGCTGACGAACCTGCAATCGGTGCCGGTCACGAACGACGTCTACACGGCGATTTTCGGCGCCGGCGCGCTGTTCGGTATCCCCTCGCTGATCCTCTGGACGGTGATCGGCGTCGCGGTTGGCCATTTCGTCTATCGCGAGACGCCGTTCGGGGCGCATGTGCTGGCGACCGGCGACAATCCCCGCGCGGCGCGCGCCGCCGGCATCAATGTCGATCGGCTGCGGCTCGGCGTGCTGGTCCTTTCCTCCATGACGGCCGCGCTCGCCGGCCTCCTCTATGCCGGCCGCCTGCATGGCGCGCGCTACACGCTGGGCGAGACGGACCTGCTCACGGTCATCGCCGCCGTCATCGTCGGCGGCACGCGCCTCAATGGCGGCACCGGCACCGTGGTCGGCGCTCTGATCGGCTCGCTCATGATGGGCATGCTCAACAACGGGCTCATCCTGATGGGCCTCTCGGTCGCCGAGCAGATGATGGTGCGCGGCTTGATCATCCTCGCCGCCGTCGCGCTGACTTTGCGCGAAGCCCGGCGCTGACCGCCCCTTTCGGAGAGAGACCATGTTCCTCGACGTCCTTCGCCGCCGCAATCCGCGCCTGATCGAGGCCGCGATCCGCCTGCACCAGGCCGGCGCGCTGCCCGCCAACACCACCGTCATCGATCTCGACGCCGTCACCGCCAATGCCGGTGCCATCGCGAAGGCCGGCGCCGCCGCCGGGCTCGAGGTGTTCGCGATGACCAAGCAGATGGGCCGCAACGGCGACTTCCTGAAGGCGGTCAAGACGGGCGGCATCGGCCGCGTCGTCGCCGTCGACATGGAATGCGCGCGCGCCGGCCATCGTGCCGGGCTCGGCCTCGGTCATGTCGGCCATCTCGTGCAGGTGCCTCGCGCCGAGGCCGATGCCGCCGCCGCGATGGCGCCGGATTACTGGACGGTGTTCAGCATGGAGAAGGCCGCGGAGGCGGGCGCCGCCATGGCAAAGGCCGGCCGCACTGCCAATCTCCTCCTGCGCATCCATGCCGAGGGCGACCGCTTCTATCGCGGCCATGAGGGCGGCTTCCCGGCGGCCGACATCGCCGCCATCGCCGATGCGGTCGATCGCCTTCCCGGCGCGCGCTTCGCCGGCATCACGACCTTCCCGGCGCTCCTCTTCGATAATGAAACGGGCAAGGTGAAGCCGACCCACAATCTCGAGACGCTCGGCCGGGCGCGCGAGGCGCTGGCCAAGGCCGGTCGCACGAAGATCGCGATCAACGCCCCCGGCACCACCTCGTCCGTCGTGCTCGCCGCGCTCGCCGAGGCCGGCGCCACGCAATGCGAGCCCGGCCATGGCCTGACCGGCACCACGCCGCTGCATGCGCTCGAGGACCTGCCCGAGCTTCCGGCCGCGGTCTATCTTTCCGAGGTCTCGCATATCCATGGCGACCGCGCCTATTGCTTCGGCGGCGGGCTCTATATCGATCCGGTCTTCCCGGACTACGAGGTGAAGGCGGTGGTCGGGCGCGAGGGGGATCTGGACCGCCTCGCCAGCGTCGAGATCCCGCCGCCAGCGGCGATCGACTATTACGGCATGATCGACAGGACCGGGCCGGTGAAGCCGGAGATCGGCGACAGCGTCGTGTTCGGCTTCCGCCAGCAGACCTTCGTCACGCGCGCCTATACCGCCGGCATTTCCGGCCTCACCTCCGGCAGCCCGAAGGTCGAGACCATCCACGATGCCTTCGGCCGCCCGGCTGACTGGCCGCTTTGAGGAGACAGCGATGACCCCGCCCATCCTCTCCCTCGACCGCGTGCACAAGTCCTTCGGCGGCATCACGGCCATCGAGGAATTCTCGCTCGATCTCGCCGCCGGCGAAGTGGTCGCCCTTGTCGGCGACAACGGCGCCGGCAAGTCGACGCTCGTCAAGATGATCGCCGGCGCGCACAAGCCCACCTCCGGCCGCATCCTGATCGATGGCGAGGAGGTCTCCTTCGCCGATGCCAGCCAGTCGCAGTCGAAGGGGATCCAGGTCGTCTACCAGGACCTCGCGCTCGCCGACAGCCAGAGCGTCTACATGAACCTCTTCCTCGGCCGCGAGCTGACGCGCGGACCGTTCGGCCGGCTCGACCGCCCGCGCATGATCCGCGAGACGGAGAAGCTGGTGGAAGCGCTCGACGTGCGCATTCCCTCGGCCCGCTCGGTGATCCGCGATCTCTCGGGCGGCCAGCGCCAGGGCATCGCCATCGCGCGGGCGACGCATTGGGCGACCAAGCTCGTGCTGATGGACGAGCCGACGGCGGCGCTCGGCGTCGCCGAGACGGCGAAGGTCGAGAAGAACATCGAGAGCCTGCGCGCCCGCAACCTCGCGATCCTCATCATCAGCCACAGCCTCGACCAGGTATTCCGCCTCTCCGACCGCATCTGCGTGCTCCGCCGCGGCAAGCAGATCGGCATCCGCGACACGAAGGCGACCGACAAGAACGAGATCGTGTCGATGATCACCGGCCTCGCCGCGGCCGCCTGAGCGGGGCGGGCCGGTCAGCCCGCCGCCAGCAGCGCCTTGCGGAAGCGGGCGAGCGCGATGCCGAAACAGGCGGCGCCGATCAGGACCAGCGCCGCGAGGCGCGGCCAGATGATGTCGAGCCCGGCGCCGCGATAGAGGATCGCCTGCGACAGGGCCACGAAATGCGTCGAGGGCGACACCTGCATGACCGTCTGCAGCCATGACGGCATGGATTCGAGCGGCGTCGTGCTGCCCGAGAGCAGGTTCATCACGATGAGCACCGGCATCACGATCAGCCCGAACTGCGCCATGGAGGTCGACGCCGTCGCGATGAGGATGCCGAGCGAGGTGACGGAGAAGAGATAGAGCGTCGCCGAGCCGAGGAAGAGCGGGATCGATCCCTGCACCGGCACGCCGAGCAGCCGCTCCACGACGGCCCACAGCGCGAAGGCGGCGGCGAGGATGATCACCGCGCCATTCGCCCAGATCTTGGCGAGCATGATCTCGGCCGGCGTCACCGGCATCACCAGGAGATGCTCGATCGTGCCATGCTCGCGCTCGCGGATCAGCGCGGCGCCCGTCAGGATGACCGACAGCATGGTGATGTTGTTGATGACCTGCATCAGCGCCGTGAACCAGGCCGATTGCAGGTTGGGGTTGAACCGCGCGCGGACGACGAGATCGATCGGCTGGCCGCCGCTCGTGCCGAGCGCCGCGACCGCCTCCTGCATCAGGATCGACTGCAGATAGGAGGCGCCGTTGCCGGCCTGCGACATGGCGGTGGCGTCGATGTCGATCTGCAGCGAGGGCTTGCGCCCGGCGATGGCGTCCTGCTCGAATTTCGGCGGGATCTCGATGACGAAGACGAAGCGGCCGGAATCCATCACGCTGTCGATCTCGCCGGCCGAGATCTGCTGCGGCGCCTTGAAATAAGGCGGCAGGATCGCATCGACGAGCCGGTTCGACAGCGGCGAGCGGTCCTCGTCGACGATCGCCACCGAGGCGTTCTCGACCTCCATCTTGGCGCCGGTCGCCACCGCATAGATCGCGAAGGTGAAGGAATAGACGATGAGCAGCACCAGGACCGGATCGGCCTTGAGGCTGTAGAGCTCCTTGACGCCGAGGCGGAAGATCCGCGCGAGGCGCGAACCCGCGCCGGTCATCGAGCGCGCCGGCTTGGTACGCTTCGCCATCTCAGGCCCCCTGCTTGCGCAGCGCCACGACCGAGGCGCCGATGAAGGCGAGGCCGAAGGCGACGAGGATGAGGATGTTCGGCCAGAGTTCGGCAAGGCCGAGCCCCTTGGCGAAGACGCCGACGCTGACGGGCTGGTACCAGGCGGCCGGGAAGGCGAGGCCGATCAGCCGGCCGCTGCCGGACAGCGACGAGACCGGCACCAGGAGGCCGGAGAAATTGACCGCCGGGATGATGGCGATGATCGCGGTGGCGAAGATCGCCGCGACCTGGCTCTTCACGAAGGACGAGACGAAGAGCCCGAAGCCGGTGGTCGCCAGCACATAGGCGAGGGTTGCCGCCGCGAGCGTCGCGAAGGAGCCCTTGACCGCGACGTCGAAGACGAACCGCGCCAGGAGCACCATCATCAGGAAGTTCAGGAAGGCGATGACGACATAGGGCAGTTGCTTGCCGATCAGGAACTCGATCTTCGACACCGGCGTCGCCTGGAAATTGGTGATCGAGCCGGTCTCCTTCTCCTTCACGATGCCGAGCGCCGTCATGATCGCCGGGATCAGCACGAGGACGAGCACGATCACGCTCGGCACGATCGCATTGGTGCTCTTGAAGGCCTGGTTGTAGCGAAAGCGCGTCTCGATCCCGATCGGATAGAGGGAGGCCTCGCTGCCGGTGCGCCGCGCCGTCGCGTCGGCGAGATAGGACTGGGCGAGGCCGCTCACATAGCCGCGCATCGTCTCGGCGCGGAACGGCATCGCCCCGTCGACGAAGACGCCGACCTCCGGCGAAAGCTGCCGCTGCAGGTCGCGGCCGAAATCGGGCGGAATCTCGATGGCGAGGGCGATGTCGCCGCTCTTCAGCCGCTGGTCGATCTCGTCCGGCGCGGTGATCGGCGGCTGCTCGTCGAAATAGCGCGAGCCCTGGAAGCTCTCGAGCAATTGCCGGCTCTCGCTGCTCTGGTCCTGGTCGAAGGCGGCGAAGCGCAGATGCTCGACATCGAAGGAGATGCCGAAGCCGAAGGTGAGGAGGAGAAGCAGCGGGCCGAGAAAGGCGAAGACGAGCCGCGCCGGATCGCGCGCGATCTCGAGCGATTCCCGCCAGGCATAGGCGAAGAGGCGGCGGGCTTCGAAGCGCCGCGTCGGCCGGGGCGCGAATGAAGGCGCCGCGGCGTCGTCCGCCTCCACCTGGTCGTTGCCCATCCCGGCCTCTTCCAGAACCGCGATGAACACGTCCTCGAGCCTGTCCATCCCCCGCTCGGCCTTGAGCTCGGCCGGGGTGCCGACGGCGAGCACCTTGCCGGCATGCATCAGCGAGATGCGGTCGCAGCGCTCCGCCTCGTTCATGAAATGGGTGGAGAGGAAGATCGTCACGCCGTCCTGGCGCGAGAGTTCGAGCAGGATGCGCCAGAAGCCGTCGCGCGCCACCGGGTCGACGCCCGATGTCGGCTCGTCGAGGATGAGCACCTCCGGTCGGTGCACCAGCGCGACCGCGAGTTGCAGGCGCTGGCGCATGCCGAGCGGCAGACTGTCCGGCCGCTGGTCGGCGACCACGCCGAGGTCGAAGCGATCCAGCATCTCCGTGACGCGGCCGTCGATTTCGCCCATCGGCAGCTGGAACAATTCGGCATGCAGCGTCAGATTCTGGCGAACCGTCAGCTCGCCATAGAGCGAGAAGGCCTGCGACATGAAGCCGACGCGGCGGCGCGTCTCCATGTCGTTCGCGTCGAGCTTCTGGCCGAAGAGCTTTGCCTCGCCCTCGCTCGCCGGCAACAGGCCGGTGAGCATGCGCATGGTCGTGCTCTTGCCGGAGCCGTTGGAGCCGAGAAAGCCGAAGATCTCGCCCTTGCCGATGCGGAAGCTGACATGGTCGACCGCCGTGAAGCTGCCGAAGCGGCAGGTGAGGCCCTCCGCCTCGATCGCGGGCGGGCCGTCCACCACCGTCCGCGGCAGGTTTGGCAGCGGCTGGTCCTCGGCGCGGATTTCCTCCGGCAGCAGCGCGACGAAGGCCCGCTCCAGCGTCGCCTCCTTCGTCCGCTCCTTGAGTTCGGCCGGCGAGCCGCTGGCGATGATGCGGCCGTCATGCATCGCGGCTAGCCAGTCGAAGCGCTCGGCCTCGTCCATATAGGCGGTGGCGACGATCACGCTCATGCGCGGCCGCCGCGCCCGCATCCGGTTGATCAGCTCCCAGAACTGGCGGCGCGACAGCGGGTCGATGCCGGTGGTCGGCTCGTCGAGGATGAGGAGGTCGGGATCGTGGATCAGCGCCGCGCAGATGCCGAGCTTCTGCTTCATGCCGCCCGAAAGCTTGCCGGCCGGCCGGTTGCGGAAGGGCGCGAGCCCGGTCGCCGCCAGCAATTCGTCGATCCGCGCCGCGCGCTCGGCCGGCCCCTGGCCGAACAGGCGGCCGAAGAAGTCGAGATTCTCGGCGATCGACAGCGTCGGATAGAGATTGCGGCCGAGGCCCTGCGGCATATAGGCGATGCGCGCGCCGGCGCGCCGCCGTTCGGATGCCCGCCGCATGTCGACGCCGAGCACCGCGACGCTGCCCGCCTGGATCCGCGTCGCGCCGGCGACGATGCCGAGCAGCGTCGACTTGCCGACGCCGTCCGGCCCGATCAGCCCGGCCATGATGCCGGCCGGCACCGCGAGATCGACATCGGCGAGCGCGACCGTCTTGCCGTAGCGATGGCCGACGCCGGCGAAGCGGATCGCGGCGCCGCCCGGATCAGACACCGGACCGCTCATTGCGGCAGCTTGACCGCGAGTTCCTGCGGCCAGGTCAAGGCGGGATCGACCGCGAGATAGGCGACGCCGCGCACGCCGGTCTTCACATAGTCCTCGTAGTGGCGGAGAAGGTCCGGCGCGATGGAGAGCTTGACGCGGAACATCAGCTTCTCGCGCTCGTCGCTGGTCTCGACCGTCTTCGGCGTGAACTGGGCGCTGCCGGCGACGAAGGAGACGGTGGCGGGCACGACATAATCAGGCGCGGGATCGAGGACGATGCGCGCCGGGCCGCCGAGCTTCAGCACGCCCGCGACCTTGGCCGGGACGAAGACCGTCATGTAGACGCTGCCGAGATCGAGCAGCGTCACGATCGGCGCCCCCGCCGCGACGACCTCGCCGGATTGGACGAGTTTGTATTCGACCCGCCCGCGCCGCGGCGCCTTCAGGACGGAATCGTCGATCTGCGAGGAGATGCGCGCCACCTCGGCGCGGGCGACATCCGCCGCCGCCTTCGCGTCGTCGAGGCTGGCATTGGCCGCGTTGAGCGCCGCGGTCGCGACGTTGAGCGTCGACTGCTTGAGGTCAAGCGTCTGCTGCGTGCCGAAGCCCTTTTCCTTCAGCTGCGCTGCGCGGTCGAGCTCTTGGCTTGCGAGGGCGAGTTCGCTCTCGCGCTGCTGGATGGCGGCCTCGGCCGAGGCGATCGCGGTCTCGGCGCGCCTCACCTGGGCATTGCCGCCGGCGAGCTGCGCTTGCAGCTCCGTGACGTCGAGCCGCGCGATCACCTGCCCGGCATCGACGGTCTCGCCTTCCTGAACCAGCACCTCGGCGACTCGGCCCGGAAACTTCGCGGAGACGAGAATCTGGTCGGCCTCGATGCGGCCATTAGCGGCGGCGATGCCGTCCGGCAGTCGCTTGCCGCCGAGCTTCTGCCAGAGGCCCTGCAGCATGGAGGCGAAGGGCGAGGAAGCGGCCGCGACAGCGGGCCCCGCGAGCGGGGCGGCGGCCATTGAAAGCATCGTCGCGACGAGAAGCAGCCTGATGGATCGCAAGGGGGGAGCTCCTCGGTTGCACGATCAAGCGCCAGCAACGCTAGCACGTTCACCTGACCGCAGATACCGATGCCTCGCATTGACCTTGGTCATATGCCTCCCTGCGGATCGGTCATGCGCGCCGGCCTCGGCCGCGCGGCGCGCGCCGCGATCACCATCGCGATGAGGATCAGGACGGCGGCGAGCAGGAAGGTGCGGCTGGCCCCAGCGGTGATCGCGGCCGGCGCAGCCGCCGCGACATCGCCGCCGCCGGCCGACAGCATGAAGACGGCGCCCATCGCCGAGGCGCCGAGGATGAGACCCGTATTACGCGAGAGCGTCAGCAGGCCCGAGGCGGTTCCGCGTCGTTCTGCGGCAATTCCTGCCAGCGCCGCGGTGTTGTTGGCGGCCTGAAAGAGCTGGTAGCCCGGCGTCAGCACGGCGATGGCCACGACATAGCCGCTGATCCCGAACATGGGCGGCAGCAATGCCAGCAGCAGCGCGCCGGCGGCGAGAAGGACGAGCCCGCCCCCGAGGACGCGGCCGGTGCCGAGGAAATCCACGGCCCGGCCGGCCGGAACGCCGCTGAGGATCGAGATCACCGGCCCGGCCGACATCGCCAATCCCGTCAGCGCCGGCGTGAGGCCGAGCCCCTCGGAGAGATAGAACGGTCCGACGACCAGGGTCGTCATCATCACGGCGGCGACCAGCAGGTTGATGGCGAGATTGGCGAGGAGCGCCGCGCCGGGCATGGCGAGCAGCCGGGACGTCGCCCCCGCGCGCAAAGGCGCCTTGCCGCCGGGAAGGCCGATGGCGAGGAGCAGCGCCACGATCGCGAGCGGAACCTGCAGCAGGAAGATGGCGCGCCAGCCGGCGAGCGGAATCACCAGGCCGCCGAGGGTCGGCCCGAGCGCGGTGCCGAGCGCGGAGACTGTCCCGAGCAGGCCCATCGCGCGGCCGAGCCGCTCGCTGCCCGCGGCTTCGCGCATCAGCGCCATGCCGAGGGTCATCAGGAAGGCGGCGCCTGCCCCTTGCGCGATGCGGGCGGCGACGAGCAGCGGCAGGCTCGGGGCGAGTGCGCAGGCGAGGGACGAGGCCGTGAACAGCAGCAGCCCCAGGCGATGCATGCGGAGGAGGCCATGCCGGTCGCCGATCCGTCCGGCCAGCACCGATGTGACCGTGAGCGCGGCGAGATAGCCGACCACCACCGCCTGAACTTGCGGGAACGGCGCCGCGAATACTGCGGCGAGCGTCGGCAAGGCGATATTGGCGATGCTGGTGCCGAGCGAGGCCAGCAGCATCGAGAGAACCAGCATCGCCGTCATCCTCAGTCGGAGCCGCTTCACGCCCACATCCGTTCCGTCATCCATCATCGTCTCCTTGCCCGGTTCGATTGTCCGGCCTAGGCTACGAATTCAAGTCGACTTGAGGTCAAGCATGCGTCTGCTCGATATCGGCGAGGTCTCCGAGCGTGCCGGCGTCGCGCCGTCCACGCTGCGCTACTATGAGGAGATCGGCCTGATCGCCTCGGTCACGCGCCATGGCCTCAGGCGTCAGTTCGGCCCGGAAGTGCTGTTGCAGCTGAAGCTGATCGCGCTCGGCAAGATGGCCGGCTTTTCGCTGGACACGATCGGCGCCATGTTCGGGACGGGCGGTGGCTTCGATCTGCCGCGCGACAGGCTGCTGGAGAAGGCGGAAGCGATCGACCAACAGGTGCGCGAACTCGCCGCGCTCGCCGAAACGCTGCGCCATATCGCGCGCTGCAAGGCGCCCTCCCATCTCGAATGCCCGTCCTTCCGCAAGCTTCTCGCGGCCGCCGGGCGGGACGGGACACCGGCGAAGGCCCGCCGCTTCAAGGCGGAGCCGGCCTGAGGGCGGCGCGGGTCAGGTGAGGCAGAGCGGGCCGCCCGGCGCGGTGAGCAGCAGGCCGGCGATGCCGGCCGCCACCAAGGCGGCGCCGGCGAGGCTGCGGCGGAGGGGCGTGCGGGTGACGCGGCGGAGGCGGTCGAGCCCGAGCGCCGCGAGCGTGACGGAGGGCAGCGTGCCGAGGCCGAAGCCGGCCATCAGCGTGACGCCGCCGGCGACGGAGCCCGTCAGCAGCGAATTGAACAGCGCCGCATAGACCATCGCGCAGGGCATGGCGCCCCAGAGGAGGCCGCCGGCGAAGAGCGGCGCCGGTCCTGCGCCGGCAAAGCGCAGGCGCCAGCCGCCGACGCGACCCGCGAGCGGCAGCAGCAGCCGGTCGAGTCCGGCCATGGCAGGAACGAGCCCGGCGACCGAAAGCCCCATCCAGACGATCGTCAGCGCCGCCACCCACTGCATCAGCTGATGCGCGGCTTCGACATTGACGAGACCGTAGAGCCCTGCGCCGAACACGCCGAAGGCGGCCCCGGCCATCATGTAGCTGGCGACGCGCCCGGACTGGGCGAGGAGCGTTCGCGCGAGCATCGCCGCCGGGCGGTCGTCGGGGGCGCCGAGCAGCATGGCGCAGGCGATCGGCCCGCACATGCCGGCGCAGTGGAGGCTGGAGGCGAGGCCCATCGCGAGGCCGGTGAGAAGGATGCCGGTCAGCACCGTGGCGCATGTCCTTGTGAGGCGGCGCCTGCGACCGATTGGCATTTTCGCCACGGTGGCCCCGTCCGCGCGACCATGCTGGGGGGCGCCGCGGCCGGCCTTGACCTCGATCAAGGCGGCAGCCCCGCTTCGCCGCCTACCCATCATCCGAACGAGTTTCCCATTGTCGGCTTCGGACGAGGGCTGGGGTGAAAAACAGCGGTTGGATCATCGGGCTGGGGGTCGCCACTTTTGCGGCGGTCGTGGCGGCCGGCTTGGCGCAGGACGAATTGTTCCGCGCCCATATGTGGGTGCTGACGCTCTGCCTGGGCGGCGGCACGCTCTATCTTCTACGCACCGCGAGCTTCGAGCCGGCGGTGCCGGTCGATCCGGAAGCCTATATGGACGGCCCGATCCGCGTCGGAACGATCCTGACGGTGTTCTGGGGCGTGGTCGGCTTCCTGGTTGGCGTCGTCGTGGCGCTGCAGATGGCCTATCCCCAGCTCAACATCCAGCCCTGGTTCAATTTCGGCCGCATGCGGCCGCTGCACACCTCGGCCGTGATCTTCGCCTTCGGCGGCTCGGCCCTCCTGACGACGAGCCTCTATGTCGTGCAGCGCACCACGCGGGCGCGCCTTTTCGGCGGCGGCCTCGCCTGGTTCGTGATGTTCGGCTACCAGCTCTTCATCGTCATGGCCGCGACCGGATACCTGCTCGGCATCAGCCAGGGCCGCGAATATGCCGAGCCCGAATGGTATGTCGACATCTGGCTGACGATCGTCTGGGTCGCCTATCTGGTGCTGTTCCTCGGCACGCTGGTGAAGCGCAAGGAACCGCACATCTATGTGGCGAACTGGTTCTATCTCGCCTTCATCGTCACCGTGGCGATGCTGCATGTCGTCAATAACCTGGCGATGCCGGTCAGTCCGTTCGGCATCAAGAGCTACTCCGCCTTCTCCGGCGTGCAGGACGCGCTGACGCAGTGGTGGTACGGCCATAACGCGGTCGGCTTCTTCCTGACCGCCGGCTTCCTCGGCATGATGTATTACTTCCTGCCGAAGCAGGCCAACCGGCCGGTCTATTCCTACCGCCTGTCGATCATCCACTTCTGGTCGCTGATCTTCCTCTATATCTGGGCCGGTCCGCACCACCTTTTCTACACGGCGCTGCCGGACTGGGCGCAGACGCTCGGCATGGTGTTCTCGATCATGCTGTGGATGCCCTCCTGGGGCGGCATGATCAACGGCCTGCTCACGCTGCGCGGCGCCTGGGACAAGATCCGCACCGATCCGATCATCCGCATGATGGTCATCGCGGTCGCCTTCTATGGCATGTCGACCTTCGAGGGGCCGATGATGTCGATCCGCTCGGTCAATGCGCTGTCGCACTACACCAACTGGACCATCGGCCACGTGCATTCCGGCGCGCTCGGCTGGGTCGGCATGATCTCCTTCGGCGCCGTCTACTTCCTGACGCCGCGCCTGTGGAACCGGGAGCGGCTCTACTCGCTGCGCATGGTCAACTGGCACTTCTGGCTGGCGACGCTCGGCATCGTCATCTACGCCGCCGTCATGTGGGTCGCCGGCATCACGCAGGGCCTGATGTGGCGCGAGTACAACGACCAGGGCTTCCTCGTCTATTCCTTCGCCGAGGTCGTGGCCGCCATGCATCCCTACTACGTCCTGCGCGCCCTCGGCGGCGTGCTCTACCTCGCCGGCGGCATCGTGATGGCGGTCAACGTCACCATGACCATCCTCGGCAAGGTGCGCAGCGAACGCCCGCTCGTCGGCGCGCTCGCTCAGGCCAAACCCGCAGTCTAGGAGCGCCAGGGTGAGCATCCTCGTCAAACACGACACCATCGAGCGCAATGTCACGCTGCTCCTGGTGCTCTCTCTCGTCGTCGTCGCGATCGGCGGCATCGTCGAGATCGCGCCGCTGTTCTTCTTCCACAACACGATCGAGAAGGTCGACGGCATGCGGCCCTATACGCCGCTCGAGCTCGCCGGCCGCAACATCTACATCCGCGAGGGCTGCTATACCTGCCATTCGCAGATGATCCGGCCGTTCCGCGACGAGGTCGAGCGCTACGGCCATTATTCGCTCGCCGCGGAATCGATGTACGACCATCCCTTCCAGTGGGGTTCCACCCGCACCGGACCGGACCTTGCCCGCGTCGGCGACCGCTATTCCAGCCAGTGGCATGTCGATCACCTGAATGATCCGCGGGCGGTCGTGCCGGAATCGATCATGCCGAGCTACGCCTTCCTCGGCCGCACGCCGCTCGATACCAGCCTGATCGGCCCGGACCTCGTGGCGAATGCGCGGGTCGGCGTTCCCTATGATCAGGCGATGATCGACAACGCCCGCGCCGATCTCTTCGCGCAGGCCTCGCCCGACAGCGACACCACGGCGCTGCTGTCGCGCTATCCGAAGGCTCGCGTCGAGGATTTCGACGGCGACCCGAAGCAGATCACCGAGATGGACGCGCTCATCGCCTATCTCCAGGTTCTCGGCACGCTGGTCGATTTCAGCAGCTATGACGAAACGTCCAACATTCGCTGAGCCGGCTAAGGGGGATCGATGATGGACTACGAAACCATGCGGCACTTCGCCGATAGCTGGGGGCTCGTCTACATGGTGGCGATCTTCCTCGCCGCCGTGTTCTGGGTGCTCCGGCCCCGTGCCCGCGAGGCGGCCCGCGACGCCGCACTCATTCCCTTCCGCGACGAGACCGGCAAGGACCAGACGCCATGAAGCAGCGTGATATCGACGAGCTCAGCGGCATCGAGACGACCGGCCACGAATGGGACGGGATCAAGGAGCTCAACAATCCTCTGCCGCGCTGGTGGCTGTGGACCTTCTATGCCTGTATCGCCTTCGCGGCGGTCTATACGGTGCTCTATCCGGCCTGGCCGATCGTCTCGGGCGGCACCAGGGGCGTCCTCGGCTACACCGCCCGCGAGCAGCTCCGCGAGGAGGTGAGCGTCGCGCAGGCCGGACAGGCCGAGATGCTGGCCAAGATCGCGGCGATGCCGGTCGCGGCCATCGCCGCCGATCCGGCGCTCGCGGCCTTCGCCTCGGCCGGCGGTGCCTCGGCCTTCAAGGTCTATTGCTCGCAGTGCCACGGCTCCGGCGCCGCCGGCGGCTTCGGCTATCCGAACCTCAACGACGACGAGTGGATCTGGGGCGGCACGATCGACGACATCTACAAGACGATCGCTCATGGCGCCCGCTCGCAGCTCGACGCGGACACCCATGACAATCCGATGCCGAATTTCGGCACCGACGGCATCCTGACCCGTGACCAGATCCGCTCCGTCTCGACCTATGTCGCCTCGCTCTCCGGCCTGCCGGGCGGCGAGAAGACCGAGGCCGGCGCGCAGCTCTACGCGCAGAACTGCGCCGCTTGCCACGGCCCCGAGGCCAAGGGCAATCCGCAGCTCGGCGCGCCCGATCTCACCAATGCGATCTGGCTCTATGGCGGCTCGGTCGACGGCATCATCGCGCAGGTCAACCATCCGCGGCTCGGCATGATGCCGGCCTGGGGCGCGAAGCTCGGCGACACGACCGTGAAGGAACTCGCGGTCTATGTGCATGGGCTCGGCGGCGGCCAGTAGCCGTCTGCGAGGCATCCCTTGCGCCACATCAAGCGCCCGGACAGCCACCGCTGCCCGGGCGCTTGATCGAGGTCAACGCCGTCCGTGGCGGCGCATGCGAAAGCTCCGGCACCCCTACGGAGACCGGCAGTGACCAGTATCGACGCCCCCGATATCGACGCGAACGGCGCGACGGAGCGCTTCAACGTCGAGGCGGTGAACTCGCAGAAGATCCGCCAGCCGCTCTACGCGCCGCGCAAGAAGATCTTCCCGAAGCGCGCCACCGGCACCTTCCGCCGCTTCAAGTGGCTGATCATGGCGATCACGCTCGGCATCTATTACCTGACGCCGTTCCTCCGCTTCGATCGCGGGCCGTTCTCGCCCAATCAGGCGGTGCTGGTCGATCTCGCCAACCGGCGCTTCTATTTCTTCTTCATCGAGATCTGGCCGCAGGAATTCTACTATGTCGCCGGCCTCTTGGTCATGGCGGGCGTCGGGCTGTTCCTCGTCACCTCGACCATCGGCCGCGCCTGGTGCGGCTATACCTGCCCGCAGACCGTCTGGGTCGACCTGTTTCTCGCCGTCGAGCAGGCGGTGGAGGGCGACCGCAACGCCCGCATCAAGCTGAACGCTGCGCCGTGGTCGCTCGGCAAGGTCGTCAAGCGCGTCACCAAGCACGGCACCTGGCTCGTCATCGGCTTTCTCACCGGCGGCGCCTGGATCCTCTATTTCGCCGATGCGCCGACGCTGCTGCATGATTTCTTCACGCTGCGCGCCGCCTCCGACACCAAAAACAACGACCGCAACCTCAACCCGACCACATATGACTTCCCCCGCCTCAAGCGCCACCACCACACCACCTA
>CAWZZK010000220.1:0-8558 GCA_963966455.1 Kaistia sp.
TCGCGGAGGCCTATCGCAAGAAGGTCTCCGAGCGGGGCGAGCCGGTCTTCATCAAGAATCTCGAAAACGTACAGGGCGACGAGCGCGACTATATCCTGATCTCGCTCACCTATGGCCCGCGCGAGAGCGACGGCGCGGTGATGCAGCGCTTCGGCCCGGTGGCACGCAAGCAGGGCGACCGTCGGCTCAACGTGCTCTTCACTCGCGCGAGACGCCGCATCGGCCTCGTCACTTCCCTGGATTCGAGCGATGTGAAGCCGTCAGAGACATCCTCGCGCGGCGTGCATCTCCTGAAGCGCTACCTCGCTTATGTCGAGACGGGCGGCCGTGCCGAGGGCATCGCGACCGGGCGCGAGCCGGACAGCGATTTCGAGATCCATGTCGCCGACCGGCTGGAACGCGCCGGCTTCGACGTCCGCCATCAGGTCGGCGTCTCCGGCTACCGCATCGACCTCGCGGTGATCGATCCGGCGCGGCCCGAGCATTATCTCGCCGGCATCGAATGCGACGGCGCGCAATATCACTCGGGCCGCAGCGCCCGTGATCGCGACCGGCTGCGCCAGGAAGTGCTGGAAGGACTCGGCTGGACGATCCTGCGTGTGTGGTCGACGGACTGGTTCGACAATCCCGACCGGCAGGCCGACCTCCTCGCCGCCGAACTCCGGCGGCTGGCCGATCAGCCGCGTCTTTCCGAGAGCTTCCACGCCTTCGATACCGGCGATGCCGCGATGCCGGAGCCGGAGGTCGAGAAGCCCGCAACGGACGAAGCGCCGTCATCGGAAGTAACGCCGGAAGCCGCCCCTCCGGCGCCCGCCCCCGTCGCCGACATCCTGCTTCCCCTGACGGTCGAAGCCGCCGAGCCGGCGATCGATATCGCCTCGGCTCCGCCTCCGGAGCCATGGACGGCGCGGCGGCTCTCGCCGGCCGAGGCGCGCACGGCACTCGCCGCCTTCCGCGACCGCGTCGTCGCGCCGTCGATCGATGGCTGGGAACCGGAGCGGTCGCTGCTGAGGGCCGGGCTCATCGAGACCTTCGTGGAACAGCGCATCGTTGAGGATGCGGACTGGTATGCCCGCGTGCCGCAATATCTCCGCCGCAATACCAATGGCGCCGAGCGGAAGCGCTATTTCGAGGAGGTCTGCGAGATCGTCGGGCGCATCGCCGGTTGAGGCTTCGCCTCCGACAATCATTGCGGCGGGCGTCGGAATCTGCCAACGAGGATCGTCCTCGGGGGCGAGACATTCCATCCAGCGTTCCTGCCAAGGCGATCCATCATGACCGACATCCCGAGCGAAGCGGCGCCGGCCGTGCCCCTGCCGCATGAGATCGCCGCAAGGAACCGGCTCGTCATCGGCCTGCTTCTCGTCTCCGCCTTCGTCGTGATCCTCAACGAGACGATCATGGGCGTCGCGCTGCCGCGCATGATGGAGAGCCTTTCCATCACCGCCAGCACGGCGCAGTGGCTCACCACCGCCTTCATGCTGACCATGGCGGTCGTGATCCCGATCACCGGCCTGTTGCTGCAGCGGATCCAGACGCGGCCGATCTTCATCCTCGCGATGTCGCTGTTCTCAGCCGGCACGCTGATCGGCGCGCTGGCGCCCGGCTTCGCGGTGCTCGTCATCGGCCGCATCGTGCAGGCCTCCGGCACCGCGATCATGATGCCGCTCTTGATGACGACGGTGATGAATCTCGTGCCGCCGGAAACGCGCGGCCGGACCATGGGCAATATCTCGATCGTCATCTCGGTCGCGCCGGCCATCGGCCCGACCCTCTCCGGCCTCGTTCTCTCGGTGCTCGACTGGCGCTGGCTGTTCATCCTTGTGCTGCCGATCGCGCTCGCGGCGCTCGCCATCGGCGCGAAGCGCATCGTCAACGTCACCGAGCCGCGAGAGGTGCCGATCGACCTTCTGTCGGTGCTGATGTCGGCGGTCGGCTTCGGCAGCCTCGTCTATGGCCTCAGCCAGCTCGGCGAGGGCGCGCTGCATCCCACCGCGATGCATCCGGCGATCCCGCTCGCCGTCGGCGTGGTGGTCATCGCCCTGTTCGTCTGGCGCCAGCGCAGCCTCGAGAAGCAGAACCGCGCCCTGCTCGATCTTCGGACGCTGGCCAATCCGACCTTCACCATCGCGACCGTCATGATGGCGATCCTGATGATGGCGATGTTCGGCGCCTTCATCCTGCTGCCGATCTACCTGCAGGACGTGCTCGGCCTCTCGACGCTGCAGACCGGCCTCCTGCTCCTGCCGGGCGGGCTCATCATGGGCCTCTGCGCGCCGAGCGTGGGCGGCCTCTTCGACAAGTTCGGGCCGCGGCCGCTGGTCATTCCCGGCGCCTTCCTGCTCGTCGGCGTCCTGTGGAGCCTGACCCTCGTCGGGCCCGAGACGCCCTACTGGATGCTGCTCGCCGCGCATCTCGTGCTCAGCATCGGCCTCGCGCTGATGTTCACGCCGCTCTTCACGGTCAGTCTCGGCGCGCTGCCGCCCGAGCTCTATTCGCATGGCAGCGCCATGATCGGCGCGACGCAGCAGGTGGCCGGCGCGGCCGGTACGGCCCTCTTCGTCGCGGTCATGACGCTGCGGGCGACGGCGGAGGCGACCGGCGGCGCGGATGCGAAGGCGGCCCTCGCCTCCGGCATCGCGACCGCCTTCCTGTGCGGGGCGGTGATCTCGCTGGCGGCGCTGGCGGCGGCCTTCTTCGTGCGCCGGCCGGCCGGAGCCGCGGCCGGTCCGGTCGTGCACTGACGCGAACGAAGCGCTCGCCGGTTGCTACTGCTGGCCGGCGACGCTCGCGGTCGTCTGCGGATCGAGCGGCGGCGCCGTCGTATAGGGATCGGCGAGCGCGGCGGAGGGCCGGCTCACGGGAACGCTGCCCGACGTCATGGCGCCGAGCTTTTCCGGTCCCTTGTCGCGCAGCACGGCGCGGTAGGCCTCGTGCATGCCGCCATCCGAATAGGCCAGCGCCGGCGTGACGGGAACGCTCGCCGAGAGCGCCGCGACGGCCGCCTTGTCGCGATCGGCCTTGGCCGCGACCCGCGTCGCGACGCTGCTGTCGACCTCATAGGGAGGACAGGGCGCGAGCGGATCGAAGGTCGTCGCCGGATCGATCGGCTTGGCGCCGAACACGTAGCGGCTGGCGCAGGCCGCGACGCGCGGCGGCTGGCGCGTCACGTCGAACTGGTCAGAGCCCTGCTTCAGGTTCAGCCAGAAGGTCATGTTGGGATCGTCGCGGTGGCGCGCGAGGTTTTCCGGCGTCATGCGGAAGGGCAGCGCCTGCACCTGGAACGCCGTCTGGCCGCCGCGCAGCGCCTCGCGGGCGACGGCATAGATCTCGGCGATGCCGGCATCGGTCATGGCATAGCAGCCCGACGAGGAGCAGGCGCCATGCACCATCAGCGCCGCGCCTTCATAGCCGAGCGCCTCTTCCAGCTGGTTCGGATAGCCGAGATTGAAGGAGAGGTAGAACTGCGACATGGGGTTCATGAGCGGCATGTTCACCATGTAGAAGCCCTCGGGCGCCTGGCGGTCGCCTTCGCGCTTCTTCGGGCCGAGCTTTCCCGACCAGCGGCAGATCGGATAGGTCTTCAGCAGCGAATAACTGCCGCTGCGGTCGCGCTTCCAGATCTCGAGCTCGCTCTCCTGCTTGTAGATGCGCACCATGATCGGGTCGGCGGGCGTCATGCCCTTGGCCCGCATCTCCTGCACGAGCTTGGCCGGGATCGGCTGGATGCCGCGCGTGTCGCGCTCGCCCGTCGTACAGGCGGCGAGCCACAGCGCCGCCAGGGAGAGGATTAGAAAGTTACGCAAACCCGCCATCGGCGCCGTCCGGTCATCGCCGCGACCGACCATGGTCGCGCCCGCATCATAGCGCCGTTTCCTTAACACCCTCTCCGCGCCCTTGTCGCGGTGCGGTATCGCACGCCTCCGTGAGCGGTCAGACCCGTTCCAGCGCGATCGCGATGCCCTGGCCGACGCCGATGCACATGGTCGAGAGCGAGCGCCGGCCGCCCGCGAGGCCGAGTTCCAGCGCCGCCGTGCCGGTGATGCGGGCGCCCGACATGCCGAGTGGATGGCCGAGCGCGATGGCGCCGCCATTCCTGTTCACGCGCGCATCGTCGTCGGCGATGCCGAGCTGGCGGAGCGTCGCCAGCCCCTGCGAGGCGAAGGCCTCGTTGAGCTCGACGACGTCGAAATCGCCCTCCGAAAGACCCAGCCGCGCCATCAGCTTCTGCGAGGCCGGAACCGGGCCGATGCCCATGACGCGCGGCGGAACACCGGCCGCCGCGCCGCCGAGAATGCGGGCGATCGGCGTCAGGCCATGCCGCTTCGCCGCCGCCTCGGAGGCGATGATCAGCGCCGCGGCGCCGTCATTGACCCCCGACGCATTGCCGGCGGTGACGCTGCCGCCCTTGCGGAACGGCGTCGGCAGCTTGGCAAGCGCCTCGAGGGTCGTGGCGCGCGGATGCTCGTCGCGCTCGACGACGATGGCGTCGCCCTTCTTCTGCGGGATCGTGACCGGCGTGATCTCGCGGGCGAGACGGCCATTCGCCTGTGCCTCGGCCGCCTTTTGCTGGCTCGCGAAGGCGAAGCGGTCCTGGTCCTCGCGCGAGACGGCATAGTCCTCGGCGACGTTCTCGCCGGTCTCCGGCATCGAATCGACGCCGTATTGCGCCTTCATCAGCGGATTGACGAAGCGCCAGCCGATCGTGGTGTCGTGGATCTCTGCGGTGCGCGAAAAGGCCGTCTCGGCCTTCGGCATCACGAAGGGCGCGCGCGACATGCTCTCGACGCCGCCGGCCACGATGAACTCGGCCTCGCCGGCGCGGATGGCGCGCGCGGCGGTGATCACCGCGTCCATGCCGGAGCCGCAGAGGCGGTTGATCGTCGTGCCGGGAACGGCGAGCGGCAGCCCGGCGAGTAGCAGCGACATGCGCGCGACATTGCGGTTGTCCTCGCCCGCCTGGTTGGCGCAGCCGAAGATGACGTCGTCGACCGCCGCCCAGTCGACGCCGGCATTCCGCGCCATCAGCGCCTTCAGCGGGATCGCGCCGAGATCGTCGGCCCGCACGGAAGAGAGCGCCCCGCCGAAGCGGCCGATCGGCGTGCGGATATAGTCGCAGATATAGGCTTCCGACATCTCAGAGCTCCGGAACGACGAGGTCGGCGACGCCGCCTTCGATGGCCAGCGGCGCGCCGGTCTGGGCCTGCAATTCGTCGAGCGACAGCGCGGCGAGCTTCTCGCGCAGCACGAAGCGGCCGCCGGCGACATCGATGACGGCGAGGGAGGTATAGATGCGCGTCACGCAGCCGACGCCGGTAAGCGGCAGCGTGCAGCGCTTCAGGAGCTTCGGCTTGCCGTCCTTGGTGACATGATCGGTGATGACCGCCACGCGCTTGGCGCCATGGACGAGGTCCATCGCCCCGCCGACGGCCGGAACGCCCTTCGGTCCCGTCGACCAGTTGGCGAGGTCGCCGTTCTCGGCCACCTCATAGGCGCCGAGGATGGCGACATCGAGATGGCCGCCGCGCACCATGGCGAAACTGTCGGCATGATGGAAGAAGGCGGCGCCCGGCTTCAGCGTCACCGCGCGCTTGCCCGCATTGATGAGGTCCCAGTCTTCCTCGCCCTTCGGCGGCGGTTCGCCGAAATTGAGGATGCCGTTCTCGGTGTGGAAGATCGCCTCGCGGCCCGGCGGCTGATACTGCGCCACCTTCTCGGGCAGGCCGATGCCGAGATTGACTTAGGCGCCGTAGGCGATGTCCTGCGCGGCGCGCCAGGCGATCTGGTTGCTGGAAAGTCGTGCCGACATCGTCTCAGCCTCCGAGCGGGTAGCGGGCATGGGCGAGGTTGAGGTCCTCTTCCTGCGCCGGATCGGGCACTTCGAGCACCTTCTGGACGAAGATGCCGGGCGTCACGACGGTCTCCGGATCGATTCCTCCGGCCTCGACGACGCGGCGCGCCTGCACGACCGTCTCCGCCGCCGCCATGCTCATCAGCGGATTGAAGTTGCGCGCCGCGGCGCGGAAGGTCAGGTTGCCATGCGTGTCGGCCGTCTCGGCCTTCACCAGCGCGACATCGGCCTTCAGCCAGCGCTCCTGCACATAGGAGCGGCCATCGAATTCGGCGACCGGCTTGCCCTTCGCGAGATCGGTGCCGAACGAGGTCGGCGTGTAGAAGGCCGGGATGCCGGCGCCGCCGGCGCGGATGCGCTCGGCGAGCGTTCCCTGCGGCACCAGTTCCAGCTCGATCTTGCCGGCGAGATAGAGTTCGGTGAAGACGACCGGATCGGCCGAGCGGGGAAAGGAGCAGATCAGCTTCCTGACCATCCCCGCCTCGATGAGCGCGGCGAGGCCGACATGGCCGTTGCCGGCATTGTTGTTGATGACCGTGAGGCCGCCCGGATGACCGGTGGCGCGGTAGCGGTCGATCAGCGCGTGGATGAGTTCGATCGGTGCGCCGGCGCCGCCGAAGCCGCCGATCATGACCGTCATGCCGTCACCGATGCCGGCAACCGCGTCGGCGAGGCTCGCCACCCTCTTGTCCATGCCCGATCCCCGATGCTGCGCCGGCCGCCGGGCCGCGCGTTCGTTGGTGCGGTCCAGCGATAGGACGGCGCGCCGCTTCCGTCCATGCGGTTTGTGCGATATGCTGCGTTTGTTCGATTATCGCTCAAACGGAGGCGTGATATGGCCGTTGCCGAACGCGACATGATGGGCGGGCTCGCCAAGGGCCTCGCGGTCATCGAGACGTTCCGGCCGGAGCGGCAGCGCCAGTCGATCAGCGCCGTCGCCGAGGCGTCGGGGCTCGACCGCGCGACGGCGCGGCGCTGCCTGCTGACGCTGTGGCAGCTCGGCTATGCCGACTATGACGGCAAGTTCTTCACGCTCACCCCGCGCGTGCTGCGGCTCGGCACGGCCTGCCTCGCGACCATGCCGCTGCCGCAGCTGGTGCAGCCGCTCCTCGACGAACTTTCCGAGGAGATCGGCGAGAGCTCGTCGGTCTCGATCCTCGACCGGTCCGAGATCGTCTATGTCGCCCGCGCCGCGCAGCGGAAGGTGATGTCGATCGCCCTGATGCCGGGCTCCCGCCTGCCGGCCTATTGCACCTCCATGGGCCGCGTGCTGCTCGCCGCGCTGCCCGAGGAGGAGGCGCGCAGCCGGCTCGGCCCCGGCCCCCTGCCGCAACGCACGCCGCTGACGCTCACCGATCCCGAAGCCGTGATGGCGGCCATCGCCCGCGTGCGCGCCGAGGGCCATGCCGTCATCGACCAGGAGGTCGAGATGGGGCTCTGCTCGATCGCCGTGCCGCTCCTCTCGGCGCGACGGGTGACGGTGGCCGCGGTCAATCTCGGCCTGCCGGCGCGCGGCGAACCGGTCTCCGCCCTCGGCGCGCGCTATCTGCCGGCGCTGAAGCGGGTGCAGGCCCGCATGCAGGAGATCCTCCGCTAAAGCATTTTCGAGCGAAGTGGGTACCGGTTCGCGTGAAGAAAATGCGTCACAACGAAGACATGGAGTGTCGCGCGCTGATCAGCCCCGCCCGGCGGCGATCACCAGTTCGGCCGCGCGCTCGCCGATCATGACCGCGGCGGCGTGGGTGTTGCCCGAGACGATGGTCGGCATGATCGAGCAATCGGCGACGCGGAGGCCGCCGATCCCGCGCACCCTGAGCTCCGGATCGACGACGGCGCCGGCGTCGCTGCCCATGCGCGCGGTGCCGACCGGATGGAAGATCGTCGTGCCGATGGCGCCGGCGAGCTTCGCCAGCGCCTCGTCGCTCTCGTCGCCCGGTCCGGGCTTCACCTCGACCGGCCGATATCGCGCCATGGTCCGCGTCGCCATCAGGCGGCGCGCGTGACGGATGCTCTCGGCCGCGACCTTCAGGTCTTCTGCGGTCGAGAGATAGTTCGGCTGGATCGCCGGTGCCGTCGCGGCGTCCGGCGCCGTCGCATGCGTCGCGCCGCGGCTGGTGGGCCTCAGATTGCAGACCGAGACGGTGAGCGCCGGCGTCCGGTGCAGCGGCTGGCCGAAGGCGTCGAGCGACAATGGCTGCACATGATATTCGATATTGGCGCGGTTATGCTCGGGGCCGCTCCGCGTGAAGATACCGAGCTGGCTCGGCGCCATCGCCATCGGGCCGCTCTGCGTCAGCGCATATTGCAGCGCGATGCCGGCTTTGCCCCAGGGCGTCGAGGCCCGGTCATTGAGCGTGCGTGCCCCCGTCACGGCGAAGATGGTGCGAAGCTGCAGATGGTCCTGCAGGTTCTCGCCGACGCCGGGCAGCGCATGCAGGGCTTCGACGCCGATGCGCGCGAGCTGCGCCGGATCGCCGATGCAGGAGAGTTCCAGCAGCTGCGGCGAGCCGATCGCACCGGCGGCGAGCACCACCTCCTGCCGCGCCGTGGCCGTGAAGGCGCTGCCGCCGCGGGTAAACAGGATGCCGGTGGCGCGCCGCCCATCGAGCATCAGACGGCGGACATGGCACTCTGTGAGAACGACGAGGTTCGGCCGCCGCCGCGCAGGATCGAGGAAGGCCTTGCGGGCGTTCCAGCGGATGCCGCG
>CAWZZK010000221.1:0-19368 GCA_963966455.1 Kaistia sp.
CCGATTTCGGTGCGGCGCGTCCATCGGCGGGGCAGCCCGCTTATCCGCCGGCCGATGCGGCCGTGACCCGCCGTCCGCCCGGCGCCGACCGGATCGCCGCGCTCTCCGCGCTCGTCGAGAGCATCACCGAACAGATCGACGCCATCGAGGGTGCGCGTCGCGGCGCCGCGCAGCGCCCGCAGCAGGCACAGCCGGCCGCTCCGCAGGCGCCGCTCGCGAGCCAGCCGGCCTATGCCGCGCGCCCCGAGCCGCAGCGCCCGCTGGAGAATGACCGCCTCGGCGAGATCGAGGCCCGCCTTGCCGCCATCGCCGGCCAGATGGCCGCTCGCGACGCCGCACCGCGCCAGGCGGCGCCTGCTCCCGAGGCTCCCGCGCCCGCTCCCCGCATGGAACAGCCGGCGCGTCTGCAATCGGCCATCGCCGAGATCGCGGCCCGCCAGCAGGCGATCGACAACGAGGCGGGCCGTCTTGCCGCGGTCGATTCGATCGCCATCGAGGATGCGATCACCGCGCTCCGGAGCGACATCGCGACGCTCGGCCGCCGCATCGGCAGCGAGGCGCGCCGCAGCGAGGACATGGACAAGGCGCTGCGCGCCGATATCGCCGCCCGCCTCGACCACGGCCCGCGCGACGATGGCGGCCGCTTCGACGAACTTCGCCGCCATCTCGACGAGATCCGCCAGGCCATCGCCGCCTCGGCCCGCGAGACGACGCTCGCTTCCATCGAGGCCGGCTACAGCCATGTGATCGAGCGGCTGGATGACATCGTCCGCCGCGTTCCCGAGCGCGCCCGCGTCGAGACGCTCGCCGACGAGGTCGGCCGCCTCGGCTCGCTCATCGACCGCGCGCAGCCCTTCCGCTCCATGGAGGGCGAGCTCGAGGATATCCGCAACGCCATCGCCTCGCTGGCCGCGACGCGGATCGACACCGGCATCGAGCGCCAGATCGCCGAGCTGCGGCTGGCGGTCGAGCATTTCATCGCCGCGCCGCGCGAGCGCGTCGATCTCGGCCCGCTGCAGAGCGAGCTCGCCGCCATCCGCCGCGAGGTCGACGGTTTCGCCAAGGGCACCGACCCTGTCCTGATGCTGCGGCTCGAGCAGCAGGTGGCCGCCGTCCACGGCATGCTGGAGCAGATCGCGACGCGCGGGTCGACCGCCGGCGAAGCGGCGATCAGCCGGCTTGAGGAGCGGATCGACGCCCTCTCCGGCCGCTTCGACGCCATCGTCGATCTGCCGGCCCTGCAGGGTGGCGCTTCGGCGTCCTTTCCCGATCTCGAAGGCCTGCGCGGCGATATCTCGGATATCCGCCGCCATGTCGTCGAGCGCGAGCCGGCCCGCTTCGACGCTATCGACCGCCAGATGCAGGCGCTGATGGAGCGGCTCGACGCCGCCACCAAGCGCGACGACAGCGATACGCTGGCCCAGCTCGAGGCACAGGTCGCGAGCCTCGCCGACCGCTTCGCCGAGGCCTCCCCGGGGCCCGACGCGCTGACCAAGGTCGAGGAGAACATTGGCAAGCTGCAGGAGCTGATCGGCGACAGCCGCCGCGAGACGATCGAGGCCGCTCGCGACGCCGCCCGCTCGACGCTCAGCGAATTCGCCGGCCAGATTCCGTCCTATCCCGACGAGGCGCTGATCCGGGCCCTGCGCGAAGATCTGCGCACGCTCCAGACCGCCGCGCTGACCTCCGACCGCCATAATCATGAGACGCTCGAGGCCGTCCACGACACGCTGGCCAAGGTCGTCGAGCGCATCGCGCAGCTCGAGGCCGGCGAACGCGGCTGGTCCGAGCCGTCGGCGGCCGCTGCCCCGTTCGACCTGCCGCAGCGCCGCCAGAGCGACATCCCCGAGGACCACCGCCCGCTGGCGCCGGGATCGGGCAAGCCGGACCTCTCGCTCAGGAGCGAGTTCTTCCCCGCCGAGGAGCGCGACGGCGAGGCACAGCCGCGCACTGGCGATCGCAAGGCCGATTTCATCGCCGCCGCCCGCCGCGCCGCGCAGGCCGCGCAGGCCGAGACCGCCCGCGCCGTGAAGTCCGAGCGCAAGGCCGCTGCGTCGCTCGCCGTGCCGTCCCCGGATGAGGCCGCAGGTGCAGAGACCGAGGAGCGCCCCGGCGCGCTGGCCCGGCTCGGCAATGTCCTTCGCCGCCGCCGCCGGCCGCTGCTGCTCGCCATCGCCGCCGTCGTGCTCGCCCTCGGCGCCGCCAAATACGGCCCGGCCGTCGGCCAGCGCGTGATGACGCTGTCCGGCGTCGGATCGGAATATGACGTCTCCGCCACCGGCGCGGTCGCGACCAGGAAGGTGCCGGCCACGGCCTCGGCGCAGCAGGCGGCGCCCGCGATGCCGGCGCCCGTCAAGGTCGCCGCGGTGTCGCCGCAGGCCGATGCCGCGCCCGTTCGTCAGGCGACGCCGTCGGTCGCCTTGCCGCCGGACGAGCCGGCTGCGTCCGAAACCGCCACAGCCGTTCCGGCCATGGTCGCCCCGTCTGCCGATGCGGCTCTGGCCTTCGAGCCTGCGAGCGCGCTGGCGAGCCCGATCAGCGCCATGCCCGCCGCGGCCGTCATGGCGGCGCCTTCTGCGCCGTCCGCGCCGCCGCTCAATGTCGCCCTCGTCAAGCGCGACGCGGCCAAGGGCGATCTCGTCGCCGCCTTCGCGCTCGGCAAGCAATATGCCGAGGGGATCGGCGTCCGCCCCGATCTGGCGCTGGCCGCCGAATGGTACCAGCGCGCCGCCAAGGGTGGGCTCGCCATCGCGCAGTACCGCATCGGCAGTCTCTATGAGCGCGGCGAGGGCGTGAAGCGCGACCCGGCCGCCGCCGAATCCTGGTATCGCAAGGCGAGCGCCGCCGGCAACGCCCGCGCGACCCACAATCTCGCCGTCATGGTCAGCGAGGGCGCCAATGGCGACGCCGACTATGTCGCCGCCGCGCATCTCTTCATCGAGGCGGCCGACATGGGCGTCGCGGACAGCCAGTACAATCTCGGCGTCCTCTATGCCCGCGGCCTCGGCATGAAGGTCGACCTGATCCAGTCCTACAAGTGGTTCGCGCTGGCCGCGCAGCAGGGCGACGCCGATGCCGGCAACCGCCGCGACGAGGTCGCCAAGGTGCTGAGCCCGGCGGAACTCGCCAGCGCGCGCGCCGCCGTCCAGGCCTTCGCGCCGAAGCCCCTCGACCCGGCCGTCAACCAGGAACCCGCGCCCAAGGCCGAGTGGATGGTGACGGCGAGCAGTTCGCCGCTGGCGGGCGCCAGCCTCGACGCGAAGGGCTGAGCGGCAAGGAGAGACGGCTCGTCGGGGCGGATCGGCGATCCCGCACCCGGAGCCCGGCACGACCGCCGGGGATCGCCAGCGGTCGTGCGTCGTGCTGATCTATCTTCCCATCGCCGAACTGCCGGTGAACATGTTCCTCATCTTCGGGATGGGGGCGGCCGTCGGCTTCCTTTCGGGACTGTTCGGCGTCGGCGGCGGCTTCCTGCTGACGCCGCTGCTCATCTTTTCCGGCATTCCGCCCGCCGTCGCGGTCGCGAGCACGACGGCGCAGGTCGTCGCCTCGTCCTTCTCGGCGGCGCTCACCTATTGGCGGCGGCGGCTGATCGATTTCAAGCTGGCCGGCGTCCTCGTCGTCGCCGGCGTGATCGGCTCCTCGATCGGCGTCACGATCTTCACGCTGCTGCGCCGCTCCGGCCAGCTCGATCTCATCATCTCGGTCTGCTACGTCACCTTTCTCGGCCTCGTCGGCGGGCTGATGCTGACCGAGTCGCTGCGCGCCATCATCGACGCGCGGCGCGGCCGTCCGGCGCCGCTGCGCCGGCCCGGCCAGCATGGCTGGATGCACCGCCTGCCCTTCAAGATGCGCTTCAAGCGCTCGCGGCTCTATGTCAGCGTCGTGCCGATCCTCGTGATCGGGATCGGCATCGGCATTCTCGGCTCGCTGCTCGGCATCGGCGGCGGCTTCATCCTCGTGCCCGCGCTGATCTATATCCTGCGCGTCCCGACCAGCGTCGTGGTCGGCACCTCGCTGATCCAGATGATCGGCACCATGGCCGTCGCGACGCTGCTGCAGGCCGCAAACAACCACTCGGTCGACGGTGTGCTGGCGCTGATCCTGATGGTCGGCGGCGTTATCGGCGCGCAGTTCGGCGCCCGGCTCGGGGCACGGCTCGGCGGCGAGCAGCTGCGCGCCATGCTGGCGCTGCTCGTGCTCGCGGTCGGCATCCGCTTCCTGGTCAATCTGGTGACGACGCCGGACGAGCTCTTCTCGCTGGCGACGCTGGCGGGGGATGCCCGGTGAGGGCGTTCGCCTGCGCCATCGTCGCTGCCGCCGTGCTGGCGGCATGCCTCGCTGCGCCGGCGCGGGCCGAGCGGCTGGTCGTCGCCGCTTCCACCGATCATGTCCGCATCTCGTCGAGCTTTACAGGCACCAGCCTCGCCGTGTTCGGCGCCATCGAGCCGGACACGGGCAGCGTCGACCGCGCCCTCTACGAGGTCGTCGTGGTGGTGCGCGGCCCGGATGAGACGCTGGTGACGCGGCGCAAGGATCGCGTCGCCGGCATCTGGCTCAACCGGGCGGCGCGCACCTTTGCCGACATGCCGTCCTTCTATGCCGTCAGCGCCTCGCGGCCGCTGGACGAGATCGCCGATGCGGCGACGCTCCGCCGCTACGAGATCGGATTCTCGCATCTCGACTTCGGCCTCACTGATCGCGGCGACGACAGCCCGGAGGAGGTGGCGTTCCGCGCGGCCTTCGTGCGACTCAAGGAAGACGCCGGCCTCTATCGCGAGACGCCGTTCGGCGTCACCTTCCCGGGCACGGCCGTCTTCCAGTCGAATATCGAGCTGCCGGCCAATGTCCCGGTCGGCTCCTACCGCGTCTCGGTGTTCCTCTTCCGCGACGGCGCCATGCTGACCACCAATGGCGTCGATTTCTCCATCGCGAAATCAGGCTTCGAGCAGTTCACCTTCACGCTCGCCAAGACGAACGGCATCGTCTACGGCCTCATCTGCGTGGCGCTGGCCCTCCTGACGGGATGGCTCGCCGGCGTTCTCTTCCGCCGCGACTGAGGTTCACGGCCGCGGCTGCGGGCGGAAGCGGCGGCGATAGTCGCGCGGGGTCATGCCGCGCAGCCGCAGGAACTGGCGACCGCCGTCGCCGAGCCGACGCCGCTCGGCGGAAGCTGCTCGGGCTCGTACCCTGGTGAGCCTGTCCGGGTGAGCGGGCTATTCGAGATTGGTGTGGTTGGCGCGCATCGCCTCGGGATCGATGGCGAGCTTGTCGCGCAGCTTGAGGATCATCACCTCGAACAGCACGAACAGCGCGCCCTCGAACAGCGAGCCCATCGGCAGCACCGAGCTCTTCTTCTCGCCCTGGTCGTCGGCCATGGTCTGGGCGGGAATGGTCAGCACGTAATCGGCATAGGCGGCGCCGCGACCCTTCGGCTGCGCGGTGATGAACAGGATGGTCGCGCCGGCCTTCTTGGCGACGTCCATCAGCGCCAGCGCGGTCGAGATCTCGCCGGGGCCGCATGTGACGACGAAGAGATCGCCGGGGCCGACCGGCGGCGTCGTCATGTCGCCCTCGACCGCGACCTTGAGGCCGAGATGGTAGAGCCGCATGGCGAAGCCCATGATCTGCAGCCGCTCGCGGCCGCCACCGAAGACGACGGTCGTCTTCGCGCCCGCGATCATCTCGACGGCGCGATCGACGGCGGCATCGTCGATGCGCTCGAAAACGCCGGCGAGCTCCGAAAGGGCGGTGGCATAGAGGCTGGACATCGTTTCTCCCTGGACGCCTCGTCGTTTGGCTCGGCCGCGCGGCGCGAGGCTCGCCGGCGGCCGGGTTCGCTGCGACTGACCGTCTGTCAGCTCTTGCCGCGGCCGAGATTGAGCAGGCGGATGACCAGCCAGATCGGCACCACGATCACCGCGCCGAGCAGGAAATAGTTCCAGATCGAGCCGATCGCGCCGAAGCCCATCGCCGAGATGCGGCGCACGAAGGCGACGGCCCGCTCCACGATGTCGGCCGGCGAGACGCCGAGCGCCGAGAGCACGATGCCGACGACGAAGGAGAGGACGACGAGGCGCAGCAGCACCTGCGCCGGCGACCCGCCCATGAAGCGCTGCAAACCGTTCATCATGCCGTTCCCCGTGCGAATCTGAGCGCGGCCATCATAGCTGAAACCGGTAGAACTTCGTGTCGACCGCCATGCGCGGGAACGACGCGGGCAGCTCCTCCGCGGCGATCTCGACGAAGCCGTTCTTCTCGTAGAAGCGATGCGCGGCAAGGAAGCGGCTGGTGGTGCCGAGCAGCACGGTCCGGAGCCCGGCGGCTTTCGCATGGGCGATCAGGACATCGAGCAGCCGGCGCGCGGTGCCGTCGCCCCGGTGTTCGGCGGCGACGAACATCTTGCGCAGCGCCGCCATGCCCTCGCCGATGTCCTTCAGCCCGATCGTGCCGACCAGGCTGCCATCCGCGGCCTCCGCTACCCAGAAGCCGCCGGCACCGGTCTGGTAGAAGTCCGGGATGGCCTGGAGGTCCGGCTGGTCTTCGTAGCGGATCGGAATCTCGAACTCCGCCTGCTGAATCGGCACGATGACGGCGGCGACGCCCGCGGTATCGGCGGGGCGGAAGGGACGGACGAGAGGCGGGGTGGAGGGTTCCATGCGTCCTCCTTTGCCGTCGTGGCGCGCCTTGTCAATCGCCGGTGGCGAGCAGCGCTTCCAGCGTCTCGATCCTGTCGGCCTCGCGCGGCGGCTTGTCCCAGCGGAGGCGGGATACGCGCGGAAAGCGCATCGCGACGCCGCTCTTGTGCCGCGTCGAGCGCTGCAACCCCTCGAAGGCGACCTCGAGCACGAGGCCCTTCTCCGCCTCATGCACCACCTCGCGCACCGGTCCGAAGCGGTTGATCGTGTTGCGGCGCACGAAGCGGTCGATTTCGGCCAGTTCCTCGTCGGTGAAGCCGAAATAGGCCTTGCCGACCGGCACCAGCTCGGCGCCGCTCTCGGTCTCCTTCCAGACCCCGAACGTGTAGTCCGAATAGAAGGACGAGCGCTTGCCATGGCCGCGCTGCGCATACATGAGCACAGCGTCGACGGTGTGCGGGTCGCGCTTCCATTTGAACCAGGGGCCCTTGGGCCGGCCAGGCTCATAGACCGAATCCCAGCGCTTCAGCATCAGCCCCTCGATGATCGGGACCGGCGGCATGCCGCGCTTCTCGGCGAGGTCGTCGAGCGTCTCGTAGGGAACGAGCGGCGAGAGGTCGATGCGCTTGGCGAGCGAGGTCGCGACCAGGTCCTCGAGACGCCGGCGCCGTTCGCGGAAGGGAAGGGTGCGCAGATCCTCGCCGCGGTCGACGAGGCAGTCATAGGCGCGGATGAAGGCGGGATGGCTGGCGATCAGCTTGCCCGAGACGGCCTTGCGGTTCAGCCGCTGCTGCAGCTCCGAAAAGCTGCCCGGCGTGATCGCGTCGCCCTCGCGGCGGCCGACGAGAAGTTCGCCGTCGATCGCCCCCTCGATGTCGAGCGCTTCGATCATGTCGGGAAAGGCGTCGCCGATATCCTCGCCGGTGCGGGTGTAGAGCCGGCGCACGCCGCCCTCCGAGACCGCCTGAACGCGGATGCCGTCCCATTTCCATTCGGCCGCATAGGCGTCGGGCGTGATGCGGGAAAGGTCGTTGTCCTCCAGCGGCTGCGCCAGCATGACGGGGCGAAACGGCGCCAGCGCGGCGGAGGACGGCTTCGGGCCGCGGCCCTCCAGCCAGGCGAAGAGATCGGCATAGGGCGGCACCAGCCCGTGCCAGAGCTCCTCGATCTCGTTGACTTCCTTGCCGCCGATATCGGCGAGCGCCTGCTTGGTCAGCCGCGCCGACACGCCGATGCGGAGCCCGCCCGTCACGAGCTTCAGCAGCGCCCAGCGCCCGGTCGCGTCGAGCGCATCGAGGAACTCCGCCACGCGGCGCGGGCCCTCGCTGCGCGAGGACGCGGCGATCGTCTCGACCACGGCGGAAAGAGATGGGGTGTTGCGGCGGGGCGGCTCGGGGTTACGGCCTGCGACGGAGGCGGTACCCCCCTCCCAACCCTCCCCCACAAGGGGAGAGGGCTCCTGGGCTCCGGCCTTTGCAGCGTGCGTTGAAATATCGATGACGGTCGCGGCCCGACCCTCTCCCCCCTTGTGGGGGAGAGCCGGAGAGGGGGGTACCGCCCGGAGCGGCGATGGAGATGCTCCCGCCCCGTCCCGCTCATGCCACACGAGCGCGATCGTCTCGGCGAGGTCGCCGACATAGTCGTAGGAATAGGCGAAGAGGACCTCGTCCATCTGCTCGGCGACGAGCGCCCGCAGCATGGCCGGTTTCACGGCCGGCAGGTCGAGATCGCCCGTCAGCGCCGCCAGCGCCCAGCCGCGGTCGGGATCCGGCGTCGTGCGGAAATAGTTGGCGAGCAGCGTCAGCTTGGCGTTGCGCGACGGCGTCAGGATCAGGCGGTCGAGGAGATCGGCGAAGCGTTCCATGTTCCATAGGTATAGCTTTGCGCGGCCGAGTGAAGGCGGAGCATGCGATCGCTTGCGGCCGCGGCCGGCGCAGCTTACGTAAGGGGAGCCTGGCCGACGGCCGGGTCTCGTTCTCAGGGCGGGGTGAAATTCCCCACCGGCGGTAGGCAGGTTTCCTGCAAGCCCGCGAGCGCCTTGCGGCTCACGCCGCAAGGGTCAGCAGATTCGGTCGAAATCCGAAGCCGACGGTCACAGTCCGGATGGAAGAGAACAGCATGAGAGGTCGCCTCACGCCGAATGGCGCGGCGCGGCCCATCGCGCGCTTGCCCTGATTTCGTGTTGTCCAACCTTGAGGGACCAACATGAGTCAGACTTTGACCTCCCCCTTGCCCGCGTCGCGGGCGCCGCTTTCCGGCGCGATCTTCATGATCCTCGCCGGTGTCGCCTTCGCCGGCGTCAACACGCTGGAACAGGTGGCGACGACCCGGCTCGGCATGCCGGCGCCGACCGCCGCCTTCCTGCAATATCTCGTTGCGCTCCTCGCCGTGCTGCCCTGGGCGCTGCGGCGGGGCCTGCCGTCGCTCGCGACACGGCGGCCATGGCTGCAGGCGGCCCGCGTGCTGCTCGCCGCGCTCGGCGTCCAGGCCTGGGTCGCCGGCCTCGCCCATGGCGTGCCGATCGGCCAGGCTGTGGCGCTGGTCATGACCTCGCCCTTCGTGGTGACGATCGGTGCCGGGCTCTTCCTCGGCGAGCGCGTCTCGGCCGAGCGCTGGCTGGCGGTGACCGTCGGCTTCGCCGGCGGCCTCGTCATCCTCGATCCTTTCTCGGAGAGCTTCAGCGCCGCCAGCCTCTACCCGCTCGCCGCCGCCATGCTCTGGGCCGGCGTGTCGCTGATCCAGAAGCGGCTGCTCGCCGAGGACCGGCCCGAAGCAGTCGCGGCCTGGCTGCTGCTGATGCTGGCGCCGGTCAATTTCGTGCTGGCGCTTCCCTCCGGCATCGTGCTGCCGGACATGCATGGCTGGCTGGTGATCGTCGCTGTCGGTGTGCTCACGGCGCTCGCGCAGGGCTTCCTGACGCTCGCCTATGCGCGGGCGGACGCGGCCTATGTGCAGCCCTTCGACCATGTGAAGCTGCCGCTCAACGTGCTGGCCGGCTGGCTCGTCTTCGGCTGGCTGCCGCCGAGCGGGCTCTGGCTCGGCGCGGCGCTCATCGTCGGCGCGTCGATGTTCCTCTTGTGGCGTGAAAGCCGGCCTGCCGCATGAGGCTCGACCCGAGGGCTCAGTCGCCCTCGTCCTCATAGCCGACGAGATGCAGCGGCCGCGCGCGGATGCCGGCCAGTGCGCACCAGCGCACCAGCGCCTCCTCGCGGCCATGCGTCACCCAGACCTCGCCGGGCGAAAGCTCGGCGATGGTCGCGGTCAGTTCGTCCCAGTCGCAATGGTCGGAAATGACCAGCGGCAGCTCGACGCCGCGCTGCTTGGCGCGCTGGCGGATCATCATCCAGCCGGAAGCGAAGGCCGGCACCGGATCGGGGAAGCGGCGCGCCCAGCGGTCGGCGAAGGCCGAAGGCGGTCCGACCACCACGGCGCCGGCGAAGGCGGCCGCCTCGCCGCGCCGGCCATTGCCGAGCGTTGCGGGCGCCAGCGGGCCGAGATCGATGCCTTCCGCCTCATAGAGGGCGCAGAGCCGCTCCAGCGCGCCATGGATATAGATCGTTTCGTCATAGCCGGCCTCGCGCAGCCGCTTGATGACGCGCTGCGCCTTGCCGAGCGCATAGGCGCCGACGAGATGGGCGCGCTCGGGAAAGGCGGCGAGCGAGGCGAGCAGCTTGGCGATCTCGTCGCCGTCGTCGGGATGGCGGAAGACGGGGAGGCCGAAGGTCGCCTCGGTGATGAAGACGTCGCATGCGACCGGCTCGAAGGGGAGGCAGGTCGGATCGCGCCGTCGCTTGTAGTCGCCCGAGACGACGATGCGGCAGCCGCCGCCCTCGACCGCGATCTGCGCCGAGCCGAGCACATGGCCGGCCGGATGGAACGCGACCTCGACATCGCCGATGCGCATGACCTCGCCGAGTTCGGCCACCTGCGTCGCGCCGGCGAAATCCTCGCCATAGCGCACCGCCATGATGGCAAGCGTCTCGGCGGTCGCGAGCACCGCGCCATGGCCCGAGCGGGCATGGTCGGCATGGCCATGGGTGATCAGCGCCCGCTCGACCGGGCGCACCGGATCGATATGGAAGCCGCCGAGCGGGCAATAGAGCCCGTTCTCATCGGGCGCGAGCAGGGCTTCGGGTCTGATCATAAGGTGAAGATAGGGCGCCAGCGGAAGATCGGAAGCGGAATCCGTCCACTCCCAAGGGCCCCCTCTCCATCTCTCCCCCGCTCTGCGGGAGAGAGGGCCGGGCAAGCCGGTCATCGGTGAATGAGCCTTTGCGGATGGGCCGGGCACTCCCTCTCCCGCAAAGCGGGGGGAGGGTTGGGGAGGGGGCCCTTGCATGGGAGCGAGCCGACGCGCCGTTGCGACGTCTCGGCCGTTGACCGTCAACCCTCGACTTGGCCGAGCCCGCGTCCTACTTCTGTTCTCGTGTCCGTCCCGACCGCCGCATCTCCCGCCGACCTGCTGCCCGCGCCGTTTCGCGACTGGTTCGCGCGGCGGGGATGGGCGCCGCGTGCGCATCAGCTGGAACTGCTGCAGCGGGCCGAACAGGGGCGCTCGGTGCTGCTGATCGCGCCGACCGGCGCCGGCAAGACGCTGGCCGGCTTCCTGCCGAGCCTGGTGGCGCTGGCCGGCCGGCCGAAGCGATCGCGAAAGCCCGGCATCCACACGCTCTACATCTCACCGCTCAAGGCGCTCGCCGTCGACATCGCGCGCAATCTCGAGACGCCGCTCGCGGGCATGGCGCTCGACATCACCGTCGAGACGCGCACCGGCGACACGCCCGCCCACAAGCGGCAGCGGCAGAAACATGCGCCGCCCGATATCCTTCTGACGACACCCGAGCAACTGGCGCTGCTGCTCTCGGCTCCCGACGCCGGGCGCTTCTTCGAGAGCCTCGAGACGGTGGTGCTCGACGAGTTGCACTCGCTCGTCACCGCGAAGCGCGGCGATCTGCTGGCGCTCGGCCTCGCCCGGCTCCGCAAGCTGAGGCCGCGTCTGCGCGCCGTCGGGCTCTCGGCTACCGTCGCGGAGCCCGATGATCTCCGCCGCTGGCTGATGCCGCAGGAGAATGGTGAGCCGGCAAATCTCGCCGATCTCGTGACGGTGAAGGGTGGCGCTGCGCCCGAAGTGACCATCCTGCCCGCCGAAACGCGCATCCCATGGGCCGGCCATTCGGCCGTGCATGCCATGGAAGCGATCTACGACCAGATCCGCGCGAGCCGCATGGTGCTCGTCTTCGTCAACACGCGCAGCCAGGCCGAGCGCATCTTCCAGGAGCTCTGGCGCGTCAACGAGGACGGCCTGCCGATCGCGCTCCATCACGGCTCGCTCGATGTCGGCCAACGGCGGCGCGTCGAGGCGGCGATGGCGGCTTCGGAGCTGCGCTGCGTCGTCTGCACCTCGACGCTCGATCTCGGCATCGACTGGGGCGATGTCGATCTCGTCATCAATGTCGGCGCGCCGAAGGGCGCGAGCCGCCTCGCCCAGCGCATCGGCCGCGCCAATCACCGTATGGACGAGCCCTCGCGCGCGCTGCTCGTGCCGGCCAACCGCTTCGAAGTCATGGAATGTACCGTGGCGCTGGAGGCGAGCCTTGCCGGCGCGCAGGATACGCCGCGCGTCCGCGCCGGCGCGCTCGACGTGCTCGCCCAGCATGTGCTCGGCATGGCTTGCTCCGCGCCGTTCGATGCCGATGCGCTTCATGCCGAGGTCACCTCCGCCGCCCCCTATCACGACCTCGACTACGAGACCTTCGAGCGCGTCGTCGATTTCGTCGCGACCGGCGGTTATGCGCTGCGCGCCTATGAGCGTTTCGCCAAGATCAGGCGCGGCCAGGACGGTCTCTGGCGCATCACCCATCCCGCCGTCGCGCAGCAGTACCGGCTGAATGTCGGCACCATCATCGAGGCGCCGCTGCTCAAGGTGCGCCTCGCCTCGCGCAAGACCGGCGGGCCCGTGGGCATGGGCGGGCGCGTGCTCGGCGAGATCGAGGAGTTCTTCGTCGAGCAGCTTTCGCCTGGCGACAGCTTTCTCTTCGCCGGCCTCGTCGTGAAGCTCGAAGGCATCCGCGACAATGTCGCCGTCGTCTCGCGCACGCATGACGAGGCGCCGAAGGTGCCGATGTATGCCGGCGGCAAGTTTCCGCTCTCCACCTATCTCGCCGATGGCGTGCGCGGTCTGCTCGCCGACGAAGAGAGCTGGTCGCGGCTGCCCGATCAGGTCGCCGACTGGCTGCGCATCCAGAAGGAAGTCTCCGTGCTGCCGCGGCGCGACCAGCTTCTCGTCGAGACTTTCCCGCGCGGCGGCCGCTTCTACATGGTCGCCTATCCCTTCGAGGGCAGGCTCGCGCATCAGACGCTCGGCATGCTGCTGACGCGGCGGCTGGAGCGGGCGAAACTGCGGCCGCTCGGCTTCGTCGCCTCCGACTATTCGCTGGCCGTGTGGGGCCTCGGCGACATGGGCGCCGCCTTCGCCAGGGAGAAGCCGGCGCTTGGCGATCTCTTCGCACCGGACATGCTCGGCGACGATCTCGATGCCTGGCTCGCGGAAAGCTATCTCCTGAAGCGCAGCTTCCGCACCTGCGCCCTCATCTCCGGCCTCATAGAGCGCCGCCATCCCGGCAAGGAGAAGACCGGCCGCCAGGTGACGATGTCGACCGATCTCATCTATGACGTGCTGCGCAGCCATGAGCCCGACCATATCCTGCTGCGCGCCACCTGGGCCGACGCCGCGACGGGCCTCCTCGACGTCGCGCGGCTCTCGGACATGCTGATGCGCGTCGAGGGCGCGATCCTGCACCAGCCGCTCGAACGCATCTCGCCGCTCGCCGTGCCGGTGATGCTCGATATCGGCAAGGAGACGGTGGCCGGATCGGCCGCCGAAGACATCCTGCACGAGAATGTCGACGATCTCGTCCGCGAGGCGATGGGTGAGGCCTTCCTGGAGGCGGAACACGGCGCCGGCTTGCCGGCGGCAACCGTCCTCTCCTAATGTGCGGCGAGAACGAAACGCGAATCGCCGCATGAACCCGCCTGCGACAGCCCTCTCCGCCTCCGCTTCCGAAACCGCGGCGACGCATTGCGTGATCGCCGATGCTGCCGTCGCGCTGACGGTGGAAGGCGCGCTGCATCTCGCGGAGGAGGCGACGCTCGTGGTCGCCGACCTGCATCTCGAAAAGGGCTCGGCCTTCGCGGCGCGCGGCCAGATGCTGCCGCCCTATGACACGGCGGCGACGCTGCGCCGCCTTGCCGCCCTGATCGCGAGGCTCGCACCCCGCCGCGTCGTCGCTCTCGGCGACAGCTTCCACGACCGGCGCGCGGCGGAGCGGCTGGCCGAGGCCGACCGTTCGCTGCTCGGGCAATTGGTGGCCGGCTGCGAGTGGATCTGGATCGCCGGCAACCACGATCCACTGCCGCCGGCCGCGCTCGGCGGCCATGCCGAGCGCGAGCTCACCGTCGGCCCGCTGACCTTCCGCCACGAGCCGCGCCCCGGGCGGGCGCCGGGCGAGGTCGCCGGTCATCTTCATCCTTCCGCGCGCGTCGTCGGCCGCGGCGGCGGCTCGGTGCGCCGCCGCTGCTTCATCGCCAATCGTGAGCGGCTGGTGATGCCGGCCTTCGGCGCGCTCGCCGGCGGCCTCGACGTGCTCGACGACGCCTTCCGACCACTCTTCCACGGCGCGCCGTTCCACGCCTTCATGCTCGGCGAGGCGGTGCACAAGGTGGCCGCGCACCGTCTCGCCGGCGAAGCGCGCGGCGGCCATATCCAGGTCGCCCGGCGGCCGGTCAGACGTCCAGCAGCACGCTGAAGCCGCCGAAGATCATCCGCTTCCCGTCGGCGGGCATCTCTTCCATCATCGCCTTGATGCGCTCGTCGGCCATCACCTTGGCATTGACGTCGTCGCGATGGGCGCGGTCGCGATACTTGATCCACGAGAAGATCACGACCTCGTCCTCCTTCAACTGGACGGAACGGGGAAACGAGGTCCGTTCGCCATAGGGAACGTCGTCGCCGACATATTCGGCATAGGAGAGGGCGCCATGTTCGCGCCAGACCTCGGAGGCCGTCGTCGCGATCCGGCGGTAATCCTCGAGGCGGGCCTTCGGTACCGGCAAAATGAATCCGTCGACATAGGACATCGCTTGCTCCTCCTTGCGGCTTTCGACGATCAAAGGACGATTGGCGGGGCGCTCAGCCGACAGGCTGGGCAAGTTTTTCCGTCACCGCTTCGGGCTCCGTCGCGGGGCGTGCCCGCCGCCCGACATGGCGCGTCTTCGACCAATGATGCGGCGCAAGGATAAGCTCGACGATGGCGCGGTAGCAGGCCAGCGACATCAGCAGCCAGTAGGCCGGCAGATAGACGAGCGCCGAGGCGGGCCAGGGCAGGCGGCGCAGATGGAAGGTCTCGCGCGACAGGAGCACGAAGACGCCATAGGCGGAGACGAGGTTGAAGAGGCTGAGCATCGTCATCGCCGCGAAGAGCGGACTGTCGGCCCGCCAGAGCCGCGCGGGATCGAAGAGAAGCGCCAGCGCCGTCGCGAGATAGACGGGATGAATGGCGGCGGCGACGAGCGAGCCGAACAGCACGAGCAGGCAATAGCCGAAGCGCCGCGGTCCGATCTCTCGAAGCAGCCGGCGCGGCGAGCGGAGATGCACGAGCAGCGTCTGCATCCAGCCCTTCAACCAGCGCGTCCTCTGGCCGAGCCAGACGCCGACGGTGCGCGGCGCCTCTTCCAGCGTCGGCCGGTCGATGACGCCGGAGCGGTAGCCGAACCGGGCGAGGCGCAGCCCGAGATCGGCGTCCTCGGTGACATTGTAGGGGTCCCAGCCGCCGACTTCCTCCAGCACGGCACGGCGGAAATGGTTGGACGTGCCGCCGAGCGGCAGCGGCAGGTCGAGATCGGCGAGGAGCGGCAGCACACCGTCGAACTGCACCGAGTATTCGAGCGCGAACAGCGCCGTCAGCCCGTTGGTCGCCGTATTGTCGATGAGGAGTGGCGCCTGCACGCAGGCGAGATCCGCGCCGCCGCGCTGGAAGGCGAGATGCGCTTCGATGAGCTGCAGCGGATCGGGCCGGTCTTCGGCGTCGAAGACGGTGACGTATTCGCCGCGCGCGAGCGGCAGCGCGAAGGCCAGCGCCTTCGGCTTGGTGCGCGGGCCATAGGCCGGGACGGTCAGGATCTCGAAAGGCGGCTGCAGCCTCAGCGCCCTGGCGGCCGCGAGCGTCGCGCTGTCGTCGGCCTCGATGATGAGCTTGATGTCGAGCTTGTCGCGCGGCCATACCAGCCGTTCCATGCAGCCGGCGAGTTCCGCGACCATATGCGGCTCGCGATAGAGCGGCAGCAGGATGCTGTAGATGGGAAGGCTCTCGGGCTCGACCCGCGGCAGCTCGGTTCTCCGGTGGCGTCGCCTGTGCGTCACGACGCTGATCGCCTGCATGCGCAACAGCACGGTGGCGAGGAAGACGAAGCCTGCAAGGATCTCGATGGTGGCGATCGCCGGCGCCCCGAGAAAGAAGACCGCCGCCGCGATGGCGAACAGAAGAACTGCGAGGATCGCGCCTTCCGTCACGGTGACGAGACGCCGTGCCGAGAGGTCCGGCCGCCGCGTCGCGAGCCGGTCGGTCGCATCGCGGACCAGCGCCATGCGGTAGCGGGCCAGCAGCAGGCGGCGGATCGCGGCCGGGGTCGTGGCGATGACGAGCCCGGCAATCGCCGGGTCCTTGCGGATCCGCGCCGACAGCGAGAGGACGTCGCCCCTGTCCAGTGCGACGAAGATCACTTTCTCGTCGCCGCGCTCGGCCGCGGCGAGCGAGCCCTTGCGGATCGCCGCCGCGATCGCGGTGACATCGTTGGCCGCGTCCGGCCGTGACCGGTATCCTTCGCCGAGCGGGCTTGCCAGGAAGCGGAGCCCGAGTTCGGCCGCGCGCGCCCGATAGGCGGCCGGCGTGTCGATGCCGGAGCCCTCGGCGCCCGGCACCGATGACCATTCCCTGCGGCTGTCCACGTCCGCCCCCGTTCGACGTTCCGCAAGGCGCGGGCCATCGCTATGCTTGCTGCAGGCGCTCCGGTGCCCCCACCGGTGGCTGCAACCTTAAGTGAGACAGATGAGACGCCGCTTGGCAATTCCCTTGCGCGGCCTGATCGTGGCAATCGCGATGTCGCTCGCCACGGTGGCGTCCGCCGACGAGGTGGTGATCCCGAATTTCTTCGATCCGGGCCGGCGCATCGACCTGCCGCCCGCCGCCGCGCTGACGCCGCTTCGCTTTGCGACCGTCGCGGATTTCCCGCCCTTCAGCTTCACGGGACCCGACGGCGCGCTGACCGGATTCAATGTCGAACTGGCGCGGGCGATCTGCCGCGAGCTCGCCGTCGCCTGCACCATGCAGACGCGGCCTTTCGACAGTCTCGGCCCATCCATCGCCGAAGGCCGCATCGACGCCGCCATCGCCGGCATCGCGATCACCGAGGCCGCGCGCGAGACGCTCGGCTTCTCGGATGTCTATCTGCGTCCCGCGGCCCGCTTCATCGCTCCCGCCGGAACGCAGGCTGCGGAGATCGATACAGATACGTTGAAGGGCCGCACGGTGGCCGTCGCGGCCGGCAGCGCGCATGAGGCCTATCTCGCGAGCTTCTTTCCGGAGGTCCGGCGCCTGTCGCTGCCAAGTCCGGTCGCGGCGGCGGAAGCTGTCAGGGACGGTACGGCCGACTTCGCTTTCGGCGACGGCATCGCGCTCGCCTTCTGGCTGCAGTCGCCGGCGGCGAGAGACTGCTGCGCCTTCGCCGGCGGTCCCTATCTGGAGAGCCGCTTCTTCGGCGAAGGCTACGCGATCGCCCTGCCCAAGGACCGTCCCGAACTCCGCCAGGCGATCAACTGGGCGCTGGACAGCCTCTCCGACAAGGGCGTCTTCGCGGAGCTCTATCTCCGCTATTTTCCGTTGAGCTACTTCTAGTCGGGCATCCACCACTGAGCTTCGGAGAGAATGTCATCTACAGAAAAAGAAGACATAGTCCGGCAATTATCATCGGGACATAGGGCAGAAGCACAAAAGGCTGGACCGATCTCTTGACCCACAAATCAAGGCGACATCTGTCTCTAGTAAACTGTTCACCCCAAGAGGTGAAAATCTGGTATGGCTTAAAATCGGGATTACGATCCGGTTCTCGGAAATAGCCTTCCAGTGCCTTCATCCGGTCGGTAAAGCAATACTGGAAAGTTTTCCATATCGTTTCAAGCGCCCAGAAACATGCCGCAACAGCGATCGTTGCGACAATGATGCCTGAAGATGCTTTCTCTACGCCTGCAACAAACCCGACGCCGAGTAAAGGAGTAGCGTAGCTCTTCAGAGTCAAGGCGCGCTGATCGAAATCCTCGTACTGCTTTTGTAGAAGAAGCCACTCCTCGCGTAATTCGTCACGCGTATCCTTGGGCATGGCGACCCTCGATGGCGCATCATCGGCTAAATGCAGTGTGTTGTGCTTCCATCGCGTTGTCCGCAGCATACAGCACACTAGTGATGCTAAATATCATGGTGCGCCCGTTGGTTGTAAAGCAGAATTTATCGCCCAAGCGTCGTATGTTTAACTGACGTCAGAGCGTCCGGTAGCGGGCGCGGGCGCCGCGCTCGATGGCGGCGGCGGTGAGCGCGTCGACATCGAGAACGTCGCGCAGAAGCTCGAGGAAGCGAAGTTCCTCCTGCTCCACATGAAGGTCGGCGGCGGCGACCTCGACGGCGAGGGCATAGGCCGTCTCATGGAGCTTCTTCGGCAGCGCGGTCGCGATCACGGCGAGAACCTCGTGCAGGCCGTCCGCCTCGCGGGTAATCGTCGCGCAGTCTTCCGCCACCTGGACGAGACGATCGGTGTCGAAGCCTCCGAAGATCGGCAGCGTGTTCACGATGTCGCCGATCTTGCGCATCTCGCGATCGGTCATCTCGCGGTCGACGGCCGACAGCGTCACCATGACATAGATGAGTGCCTCCTGCGGGGAAACGGCACTCTTGGTGGCGGCGGCCTTGTCCATCGTCTGAAACTCCGTCGTCTCTCCGCCGGGCGGCGGCGCGGCACGAAACTAGGATGTCGGCGGCGCTTGTTCAACGCCTGCCGCGCGTGACGCAGCGGGTCCGCCCGCGCGACGGCCCGGGGCTGCGCCATTGACGCCGCGCCGCGCGCTCCCTATGGCTCTCGCGCCCGCGCGGCCACAATGCCCGCGGAATGATCCTCCCGAGGTTTCCGATGTCGTCAGCAAGGCCACCCGTTCTCGATCTTTCGCCCGCCCTCGTCGCCGCGGCGAAAGAGTCGAAAGCCTGGCCCTTCGAGGAGGCGCGGCGGATCATCGCCCGGCTCGAGACGCGCGGACCGAAGTCGCCGGTCCTCTTCGAGACGGGCTACGGGCCGTCGGGTTTGCCGCATATCGGCACCTTCGGCGAGGTCGCGCGCACGACCATGGTGCGGACCGCCTTCCGCCTCCTGACCGAGGACAAGATCGAGACGCGCCTCCTCTCCTTCTCGGACGACATGGACGGCCTCCGCAAGGTGCCTTCCAACGTGCCGAACCAGGAGATGATGGCCGCGCATCTCGGCATGCCGCTGACGCGGGTGCCGGATCCGTTCTCGAACGAGTATCCGTCCTTTGGCGCGGCCAACAATGCGCGGCTGCGCGCCTTCCTGGATTCCTTCGGCTTTGCCTACGAGTTCGCGAGCGCGACCGACTACTACGCCTCCGGCCGCTTCG
>CAWZZK010000222.1:0-7153 GCA_963966455.1 Kaistia sp.
CGCGCCGGCGCTCGCGCCCAATGTCGACAGCGACGACTATGAATTCCCGTCGCTGACGCTGCTGGCCGAGCCGCCCTCGACCGAGCCCGATTCGGAGCTCTCGGCGGAATCGCTCGACCGAAACTCGGCCAAGCTGCAGCAGACGCTCCGCGCCTTCGGCGTGCGCGGCGAGATCATCGACGCCAATCCCGGCCCGGTCGTCACGCTCTACGAGCTGGAACCGGCGCCCGGCACCAAGTCCTCCCGCGTCATCGCCCTTTCGGCCGATATCGCCCGCTCGATGAGCGCCGTCTCGGCGCGCGTCGCCGTGGTCGAGGGCCGCAACGTCATCGGCATCGAGCTGCCCAACCAGCGCCGCGAGACCGTCTGGCTGCGCGAACTGCTCTCCAGCCAGGAATTCGCCGAAGACAAGGCCAAGCTCGGCCTCTGCCTCGGCAAGACGATCGGCGGCGAGCCGGTCATCGCCGATCTCGCGCGCATGCCGCATCTGCTCGTCGCCGGCACCACCGGCTCGGGCAAGTCGGTCGCCATCAACACCATGATCCTGTCGCTGCTCTACCAGTACAAGCCGGAGGACTGCCGGCTGATCATGGTCGACCCGAAGATGCTCGAGCTCTCCGTCTATGACGGCATCCCACATCTTCTGACGCCGGTCGTCACGGATCCCAAGAAGGCCGTCGTGGCGCTGCGCTGGACGGTGCGCGAGATGGAGGAGCGGTATCGCAAGATGTCGCGGCTCGGCGTCCGCAATATCGATGGCTTCAACGCCCGCGTCGCCGAGGCGCGCGAGAAGGGCGAGGTCATCACCCGCCAGATCCAGACCGGCTTCGACAAGGAGACGGGCGACATCGTCCACGAGGAGGAGGTGATGGATCTCACACCCCTCCCCTATATCGTCGTCATCGTCGACGAGATGGCCGACCTGATGATGGTCGCCGGCAAGGACATCGAAGGCGCGATCCAGCGCCTCGCCCAGATGGCCCGCGCCGCCGGCATCCACCTGATCATGGCGACGCAGCGCCCGTCGGTCGACGTCATCACCGGCACGATCAAGGCGAACTTCCCGACCCGCATCTCCTTCCAGGTCACCTCGAAGATCGACAGCCGCACCATTCTCGGAGAGATGGGCGCTGAGACGCTGCTCGGTCAGGGCGACATGCTCTACATGGCCGGCGGCGGCCGCATCCAGCGCGTGCACGGCCCCTTCGTCTCCGATCACGAGGTCGAGAAGGTCGTCCGCCATCTGAAGACGCAAGGCCATCCCGAATATCTCGACGCCGTCACCTCGGACGAGGACGAGGAGGCGGAAGCCGCCGCGCCGCCGGCCGAGGACGGCGCCGTATTCGACAAGGGCGAGTTCGGCGACGACGGCGCCGATGTCTACGACCAGGCGGTGGCGATCGTGCTGCGCGACAAGAAGGCGTCGACCTCCTATATCCAGCGCCGCCTGCAGATCGGCTACAACCGCGCCGCCTCGATCATGGAACGCATGGAGAAGGAGGGCATCGTCGGCCCCGCCAACCATGCCGGCAAGCGCGAAATCCTGCGCGAGCGCTGAGCCCCGTCAGCGATCCGGCGCTCGCCTGAGGGCGCCGGAGAGAACGAGGCCCTCGACCAGCTCCGGATGGATGTGCCACCGGAACGACGGCTCCCCTGACCATTCCGCTAGCGCGCAGGTCCAGGTTGGTCCACCGGTGGCGCTCGGCTTGTCCGACAGATCAAGCCCGAGCGATTGCGCCACCTCGCGGCCGAGCCAGCCATAGTGCAGATTGGCGGGCTCGAAGCTGCTCCAGCCGGCCGCGTCGGCGAGTTCGTCGGCCGTGAGCGCGCCAGCCTCGACATGGGCTGCCAGCATCAGCCGTTCGTGATACCTAAGTCCGTGCGCCGTGAAATAGTCGGCATACTCGCCCGCCGTGCCGATATGCGGCGCACGCCGCGACGCTACATTCGCCGCGACGCGTGCATCGACCCATCCGCGCGCGGCCTCGATGGCAGCCTCGACCGTTTCGCCGGCGAAGCGCAGCTCCGTGGCGCGGGTCTTGCCGAGATAGACCTGCGCCGCTGGCCCGCTCTTCAGCGTGCCCGCAATGATTCTGTAGCCCTGCCAGACGACTTCCGACGACACGCCAGCCCTCCCCCCGAGCCGACGCGTGAACGGCTCGTCAAGACGCATGATGCCATGCCGACCGGGGAGCACAACCCTTTCGTGCATCCTGCGAACTGGCTTTGCCTGCCGCCAAGCTCAAGTTGATCTCCGACTGTTGTAAATTGCAACACTGCAAACAACGGGGCACAGGCGCGGCGCGCCAAGCAGCGGCGACATGATCGCCACCGCTCTGCGACGCTTTGACTTCTCGGTTCATGTAGAGACCATGCAAAAGCCGTTGACAACGCCTTGGCATGATCCTCTGCTGACATCGGGGAGAGTCTGTACCGGAGCGAACGGCGCGGCCCGATCAACGAGGCCGGGACGACATTCCCTTCAAGGAACTTTGTCGAGTCAGCCGACCAGGGAGGGGATATGGCGACGCGGTCAGTTCCGGGCACGGGCGAGGATCCCGTGCGGCCGATGACGTCCGGCGAGAAGAAGGTGATCTTCGCCTCTTCGCTGGGCACGGTCTTCGAATGGTATGATTTCTATCTCTACGGCGCCCTCGCGACCATTATCGGCGCGCAGTTCTTCAGCCAGTTCCCGAAGGCGACGGCCGACATCTTCGCGCTGCTCGCCTTTGCTGCCGGCTTCCTGGTCCGTCCGTTCGGCGCGCTGGTCTTCGGCCGGCTCGGCGATCTCGTCGGCCGCAAATACACCTTCCTCGTCACCATCCTGATCATGGGCATGTCGACCTTCATCGTCGGCCTCTTGCCCGGCTACAACCAGATCGGCATCGCGGCGCCGATCATCCTGATCGCCATGCGCCTCCTGCAGGGCCTCGCCCTCGGCGGCGAATATGGCGGCGCCGCCACCTATGTCGCCGAGCACGCCCCGCATGGACGGCGCGGCTTCTATACGTCGTGGATCCAGACCACGGCGACGCTCGGCCTGTTCCTGTCGCTGCTCGTCATCCTCTTCACCCGCACCGCGGTCGGAGAGGCGAGCTTCGCGGCCTGGGGCTGGCGCGTGCCCTTCCTCGTCTCGGTGCTCCTGCTCGGCGTGTCGCTCTGGATCCGCCTGCAGCTCAACGAGTCGCCCGCCTTCCTCAAGATGAAGGAAGAGGGGACGCATTCGAAGGCGCCGCTCAGCGAGGCCTTCGGCAAGTGGTCCAACGCGAAGATCGCGCTCCTGGCGCTGCTCGGCCTCACCATGGGCCAGGGCGTCGTCTGGTATACGGGGCAGTTCTATGCGCTGTTCTTCATGCAATCGATCCTGAAGGTCGATGGCTACACCGCCAACCTGCTGATCGCCTGGTCGCTGGTGCTCGGTACCGGCTTCTTCGTGTTCTTCGGCTGGCTGTCCGACAAGATCGGCCGCAAGCCGATCATCATGGCCGGCTGCCTGATCGCGGCGATCGCCTATTTCCCGCTGTTCGGCATGCTGACGACGGTCGCCAATCCGGCGCTGGAAAAGGCGCTCGACACGGTGAAGGTCGAGGTCTCGGCCGATCCGGCGGGCTGCGGCAACCTCTTCAACCCGGTCGGCACGCGCGTCTTCACGGCGCCCTGCGATGTCTCGCGCGACTTCCTCGCCAAGAACTCGATCCGCTACACGATGGCCAATGCCCCGGCGGGCAGCCCGGTCAAGATCCTGATCAACGGCCAGGAATTCCCGGCCTTCGATCCGACCGGCGCCGCGGACGTCAAGGCCGCCAAGGCGGACTGGGACAAGGCGACGCTCGCAGGCCTGCAGGCGGCCGGCTATCCGAAGCCGGGCGATGCCGGCATCGTCAAGATGACGAGCCCGTTCGACTTCAACGGCCAGGTGCTGAAGCTGATCGGCATCCTGTTCATCCTCGTCCTGTTCGTGACGATGGTGTACGGCCCGATCGCGGCGGCGCTGGTGGAACTCTTCCCGACGCGCATCCGCTACACCTCGATGTCGCTGCCCTATCATATCGGCAATGGCTGGTTCGGCGGCCTCTTGCCGGCGACCGCCTTCGCCATGGTGGCGCAGACCGGCAACATCTATTTCGGCCTCTGGTACCCGATCTTCTTCGCCGCGATCTGCTTCGTCGTCGGCGTGATCTTCATCCCGGAGACGAAGGATCGCGACATCTACGCCAACGATTGACGACCCGCCGGGGCGGCTCAGCGCCGCCCCGGCCATTCCGGCAGGTTCTCCGAGACGAACAGGCCGAAGGGCAGAAGGGCCGGCGCCGCCGGCCTCGCCCCGTCCAGCACCAGATCCGCCATCGCCTCGACGGCCCGTTCCGCGAGTTGCCCGATCGGCGTCGCGATCACCGCGTCGAGAATGCCGTCGACCAGCGCCGCGCGCGTCTCGGGAACCAGCTCGTTGCAGACGGCGACGATGTGGCGCTCGCGCTGCGCCTCGCGCAGCGCCGCGACCATGCCGGCCATGCCGCCGCCGGCGAGATAGATGCCGACGAGATCGGGATTGCGCTTCAGAAGCTCGAGCGTGCCCTCATGGGCGAGGCCCGGATCCTCGAGATTGGAGAAGGATTCGAGCAGGCGGAAGCTCGGCGCGCATTCGCGCATATAGGAGCGGAAGCTGATCTCGGAGAGTTCGTGGTCGAGGAAGCGGTGGCTACCGACGAGGATACCGACGCCGCCAGCCTCGCGGGCGAGATGGCGGATCACCCAGCCGGCCGTGCGTCCGGCCTTGCGACTGTCGATGCCGAAATGGCCGGCGACCGGCCCGGTGATCTCGGAGAGCAGCGTGACGACGCCGACGCCGCGGCGGGCGAGATCGGCGACCGCCTCGGTGACGCGCGGATGATCGGCGGCGACGACGGCGAGGACGTCGACCCGCGCGCCGAGCGCGGCGATATCGGCGGCGACGGTCGCGGCCGAGATATCGTCGACGAACTCGACCACCGGGCGTCCACGCAGCCGCGTGAGGCCGCGCGTTGCGCCCGTCAGCGCCGCGGCGAGCTCGCGATAGAATTCGTCGCCGCGCCGCTGCAGGAGAAAGCCGAAGCTCTTCTCCGCCGGCGCCTCGTCGAGCCTTCGGCGCAGGAGACCGGCGCCGTGATAGCCGATCGCCTCGGCGGCGGCGAGCACGCGGGCGGCGGTGTCGCGGCGCACGGCGGCGCGCTTGTTGAGCACGCGGTCCACCGTCGCCACGCCGACGCCGGCCGCCCGCGCCACATCGGCGATGGTCGGCCGCCGCCCGGGTCCGCTCGTGATGGAATCTATCATGCCCGCTTCCGGAAGCCTTGAGCCATGGTGATAGATTGCATCATAGCCGGATTGTCTCGCTCCGGCAGCCTCGCTAGATTCTTCCGCTAAAGAACAAGGCCGCAAAGGCCTGTGCTGCTTCGGAGGAGCCTCCCATGACCGTGCAGGAACGACCGCGCGACTATTCCCTCGTCGGACCCGAGCATCAGCGGGCGATCGAGCGGGGGCTGGCGACGGCCAAATGGTACCAGTGCCCGATCGACCGCAAGCAGATGAAGGAGCTGATGCGCCGCTCCGACGGGCCGGCGATCCGCGACACGATCATCTGGTTCGGCGCCATGGCGCTCTCCGGCCTCGGCGGCTGGTATTTCTGGGGCTCGTGGGCGGCGGTGCCGTTCTTCCTCGTCTATGGCGTGCTCTATGGCTCGGCCTGCGACTCGCGCTGGCATGAATGCGGCCACCGCACGGCGTTCAAGACGACCTGGATGAACGACGTCGTCTATTACATCGCCTGCTTCATGGTGCTGCGCGAGCCGACCGTCTGGCGCTGGAGCCATACCCGCCACCACACGGACACGATCATCGTCGGCCTCGATCCCGAGATCGCCGTGCCGCGCCCGCCAGATATCGCCGGCATCCTCCTGAACCTCTTCGGCATCAAGAGCGCCATCGCGCTCCTGAAGAAGCTCTCCTACCATGTCCGCGGCCAGCTCGAGCCCGGCGAGGAGACCTTCATTCCCGAAAGCGAGCGCTCGCGCGTCTATTTCGAGGCGCGCGTGATGGCGCTGCTCTATCTCGCCATTCCGGTCTGGTGCTTCGCGGTCGGCTCGATCCTGCCGGCGATGTTCCTCGGCCTGCCGAGCTTCTACGGCGCCTTCATGATGGTGTTCTTCGGGCTGACGCAGCATGCCGGCCTCGACGAGGACGTGCTCGATCACCGGCTGAACAGCCGCACGGTCTATATGAACCCGGTGTTCCGCTTTCTCTATCTCAACATGAACTATCATGTTGAGCACCACATGTTCCCGATGGTGCCCTATCATGCGCTGCCGAAGCTGCATGAGGCGATCAAGGACGATTGCCCGACGCCCTATCCGAACACGCTGGCGGCCTATCGCGAGATCATCCCGGCGCTTCTGCGCCAGCGCCGCGAGCCGGGCTGGTATGTGAAGCGCGAGCTGCCGCGCCATGCCGCCCCGCTCGATCCCGGCGCCGCCGGCGGCGCGATCATCGCCGCCGAGTGAGCCTGCAACACCGGAGTTCCCCATGCCGACCGCCATCGCCGCCAGCTGGGTCGAGGCCTGCGCCGCCGACGAAATCGACGAGGAGGACGTGATCCGCTTCGACCATGCCGGCCGCACCTTCGCCATCTATCGCTCGCCGGACGACGAGTATTTCGCGACCGACGGCCTCTGCACGCATGAGAAGGTGCATCTCGCCGACGGCCTCGTGATGGACAACATCATCGAATGCCCGAAGCACAATGGCCGCTTCGACTACACGACCGGCAAGGCCAAGGGCGCCCCCGTCTGCGTCGATCTCAAGACCTACCCGGTCAAGATCGAAGCCGGCAGGGTGCTGATCGGGCTGGATTGAGAGCGCGCTCGACTGCGAGCGAGGGCGGCGCTTCTTCCTTCACCTCTCCCATGGGGAGAGGTCGGACCGAAGGTCCGGGTGAGGGGCGTGCCCTCTCCGGAAAGGCCGTAACCCCTCACCCGCCGCGCGTTCCGCGCGTCGACCTCTCCCTCAGGGAGAGGTGAAGCAGGAGATCCATGTTCTCATGACCGAGCGCATCGTCATCGTGGGCGCCGGCGAGGCCGGGGCGCGGGCGGCGCTGGCGCTGCGCGAGAACGGTTTTTCC
>CAWZZK010000223.1:0-13153 GCA_963966455.1 Kaistia sp.
CTCGGCGCCGAGCGGCAGGCGACCTATTCGCCGTTCCTGCCGATCTCGAAGAAGACCGGCCGGGTGCTGCAGGTGCCGATGATCGACCGCGACGTCGCGGCCGGCACGATCACCTATGTCGATCCCGAGGACGGCGAGACGGTGACGACCACCGTCACCGGCGGTGCCGTCAAGTGCCAGTGGAAGGCCGACTGGGCCATGCGCTGGTATGCGCTCGGCGTCGATTACGAGATGAGCGGCAAGGACCTCATCGACAGCGTCAAGCTCTCGACCCGCATTTGCCGCGCCCTCGGCACCGAGCCGCCGGAATGCTTCACCTATGAGCATTTCCTCGACGAGAACGGCGAGAAGATCTCGAAGTCGAAGGGCAACGGCCTCACCATCGAGCAGTGGCTGACCTATGCCTCGCCCGAGAGCCTCTCGTTGCTCATGTATACGAAGCCGAAGACCGCGAAGCGCCTCGGCTTCGAGGTGATCCCGCGCCATGTCGACGACTATGCGGGCTTCATCGAGGCCTTCCCGCGCCAGGCGATCGAGCAGCAGCTCGGCAATCCGGCCTGGCATATCCATTCGGGACAGCCGCCTTCGGTCGTCTCGCCGATCAGCTTCGCGATGCTGCTGAATCTCGTCTCGGTCTCCGATGCGACCGACAAGGCCGTGCTCTGGGCCTATGTCTCGCGCTACCTGCCCGAGATCGAGCCTGCCGCCCGCGAGAAGCTCGATGCGCTGGCCGGCTTCGCGATCCGGTACTACGACGACGTCCTCAAGGCGCATAAGCACTATATCCGCCCCGAAGGCGCGCTCGCCGAGGCGCTCGCGGCGCTCGATGCGGCGCTGGCGGCGCTGCCCGAGGGTTCGACCGCCGACGAGATCCAGGCGGTGGTGTTCGATGTCGGCCGCGCCTTCTTCCCCGATCCCGCCAAGAAAGGACCGGACGGCAACCCGCCCGGCGTCTCGCTCGACTGGTTCCGCGGTCTCTACCAGGCGCTGCTCGGGCAGGACCAGGGTCCCCGCTTCGGCTCCTTCGTGGCGATCTACGGCATCGCGGAAACGCGCGAGCGCATCGCCCGTGCCCTGGCCGGGACGCTGGCGCCGGCCTGAGAACGAGAGAAGGCGGCGCCCTTGCGCGCCGCCTCTTGCTGTGGATGGATCGGCGGCATGTCCTTCTTGGAGTGCCGCCGATGACTTTCGAACACTGGCTCGCCTTCGCCGCCGCGTCCGCGGTCATGCTGGCCATTCCGGGTCCGACCGTCCTTCTGGTCATCAGCTATGCGCTCGGCCATGGCCGCCGGGCCGGCCGCGCCACCGTCGCCGGTGTCGCGCTCGGCGATTTCACCGCCATGACGGCCTCGATGCTCGGCCTCGGCGCGCTCCTCGCCGCCTCGGCGACGCTGTTCACGGTGCTGAAATGGGTCGGGGCCGCCTATCTCGTCTATCTCGGCATCAAGCTCTGGCGGGCCAAGCCGACCATTGGTGCTGCCACGGAAGCTGCCGAGACCAAGCCGGTCCGCATCTTCCTGCACGCCTATGTCGTGACGGCGCTCAACCCGAAGAGCATCGTCTTCTTCGTGGCCTTTCTGCCGCAGTTCCTCGTCGCCGGCGCGCCGCTGTTGCCGCAGATGATCCTGTTCGAGGCGACCTTCCTGGTGCTGGCGACCCTCAACGCGGCACTTTACGGATTGCTCGCGAGCGGGGCGCGCACCACGATCCGCAAGCCGTCCGTCCAGACGGCGGTCAACCGGGTCGGCGGCTCGCTGCTCATCGGCGCGGGCCTCTTGTCGCTCGGTCTCCGCCGCGCCAGCGCCTGATCGGCTAAGGCTGCGGCGGAGCCGGGCAACCGTCCGGCCGCGTCGCGGCGGCCCAGATACCGGCGCCGGCGCAGCGCGCCTCGCGTTCCGCCGCGCGATATTCGTCGGGCGCATCCTCGGCCGGCGCCGCCCAGCCCTGCTCAACCAGCCAGGCCGCGAGATCGGTCTGGCCGATGCGGCAGGAGGCCGGCTCGGCGCCGACATATTCGACCGTATCGAGCCGGCACTCGACGCCGCGCGCGCGGATCCGCTGGCGCAGCGCCTGCATCGAGAGAAAGGCGCAGTCGAAGCCCGGCTCGTCCGGGGCCGTGTGGCAGGTGCTGCCGCTCGCCGGGACGATGATGCCGTCGAGCTGCACTTTGCGGCCGCCGAGATTCATGATGCCGGCGCCGATCACGACGACCTGGCTATAGGTCTTCCATTGCGGGCCGCTCGGCGGCGCTGCCTCGGGTTCGGGCGCCTTCGGGGCCTCGCGCTCCAGGACGCCGGTGACGAGCGGGCCAGGGCTGATGCCGGGGCCGCCGACGATCCGCGGCAGGCTGCCGGGCGGCGCCTCCGACGGGGTGGGGACGGTGCTGGTGACGAGAGGGGCAGGTTCGGGAAGCGGCCTTGCGATCTTCGGCGATGGCGTGATCGTCGCAGGCGGTGGCAAAGGCCGGCTGGAGGCCGCGATCGGCTGCGCCGGCGGCGCGGCGCCTGCGCCGACGCGCACGCTCTCCCCGCCATCCATCACGAGCGTGACGATGCCGGCAAGGATGACGGCGACGAGCAGCAGGGCGGCGATCTGGAGCGTTCGGGTCATTGGCTGGCCCAGATGATCCTTGCGATCCAGTCGATCTCATGCGTCGCGAGACTGCGCGGCGGATGATCGGGATTGAGCGAGGCGAGCTCGACATGGGCCGCGTCGCGGCGCGCGAGCACCTTGGCCATGACCTCTCCCTGCTGCGTGCGGACGACGACGCGGTCTCCGACATGGCAGGGCGCGGTCGGCGACACGATGATGACGTCGCCGTGGCGATAGAGCGGCATCATGGAATCGCCTGAAACTTCAAGCGCATAGACCCCCTCGGTGTTGCGGCTCTGCGGAAAGGAGACCTCGTACCAGCCCTGTCCGGCCGGGAAGCCGCCATCGTCGAAGAAGCCGCCGGCGCCGGCCTGCGCGAAGCCGATCAGCGGCACCTGGCGGAAGGGCCGGTCGATCTCGGCCAGCGCCGCGCCGGTGCCGGCCACGATGCCGAGGAAGCGCTCGACCGATTCGCCCGTCGCCTCGAGAATCTTGGCGATGCTCTCCGTCGAGGGCCAGCGCGGGCGCCCGTCGCTGCCGACCCGCTTCGAGCGGTTGAAGGTCGTCGGATCGAGGCCCGCCCGCTTGGCGAGTCCGGACACACTGAGCGCATGACGCTCGGCGAGAACGTCGATGGCCGTCCAGATCCGTTCGTGTGACAGCATGGCCGGACCTTCCGGATGAACGGGCCGGACCGGAGCGGATGCTGCCGGCGAGGCCCTGCCTCTTCTCCCCCGAGACGCGGCACAACGAGGCGCAGGAACAGGAATAAAATCCCTGCAAGCACCATGTATCCCCGCGAACGAACCGTGTCCAGCGCACAGCGCGCGCCTTGCCGCAGATCGCGTGCGCGCCTTGCCGAGGGGAGGGGGAGCCGCTAGTTTTCGACGAGAACGGGACATTCCATGACAGAAATCTACAAGATCGCACCCGCGGCGCTCTGGCGCGAGGCGGAGGCGATCGGCCGCTTCGAGGGCGCGCCGGTCGACCACGCGGACGGCTTCATCCACTTCTCCGCGGCGGAGCAATTGCGCGAGACGGCGGCCCGCCACTTCGCCGGCGTCGATGACCTGCTGCTCGTCGCCGTCGAGGCGGAGGCGCTCGGGCCGGCGCTCACATGGGAGCCCTCGCGCGGCGGGGCGCTCTTCCCGCATCTCTACGGGCCGCTCGACCTCGCCCATGTCCGTTCGGTGGAGCCGCTGCCGCGCGGCGAGGACGGCGCCCACATCTTCCCGGCCGCCATCCCGTGAGCCTCTATCGCCTCGTCCGCCCGGCCATCTTTCGGATCGATCCGGAAACGGCGCATGGCCTGTCGCTGAAGATGATCGGCTCCGGCCTGACGCGGCCGGTCGATCCGGCGCGCGACCCGCGCCTCGCCCGCTCCCTGTTCGGCCTCGATTTTCCCAATCCGCTCGGCCTCGCCGCCGGGCTCGACAAGAATGCCGAGGTCGCGGACGGGCTGCTCTCGCTCGGCTTCGGCTTCATCGAGATCGGATCGGTGACGCCGCGTCCCCAGGCCGGCAATCCCCGGCCGCGCATCTTCCGCCTCGCCGAGGACGGCGCGATCATCAACCGCCTCGGCTTCAACAATGCCGGCCAGGCGGCGGCGCGCGACAATCTCGCCCGCCGGCGGCGCCCTGGGATCGTCGGCGTCAATATCGGGGCGAACAAGGACAGCGCCGACCGCGCGGCCGACTATGTCGCGCTGATCGACGCCTTCTCCGATCTCGCGAGCTATTTCACGGTCAACGTTTCCTCGCCCAACACGCCGGGCCTTCGCGACCTGCAGGGAAGGGCAGCGCTCGACGCGCTGCTCGCCCGCGTCGTCGAGGCACGCGATGCGCAGCCGCGGCGGGTGCCGATGCTGGTCAAGATCGCGCCGGACATGGACGAGGCGGGCATGGCCGATGTCGCCGAGGTGGTGATGGCACGCCGGCTCGACGGCGTGATCATCTCGAACACGACGGTCTCCCGCCCGCCGCTCGCCGAGGCGGCGCTCTCGAAGGAGACGGGCGGCCTCTCCGGAAGGCCGCTCTTCCGCATGTCGACGGTGATGCTCGCGCGCTTCCGCGGTCTCGTCGGGCCGGACATGCCGCTCATCGGCGTCGGCGGCGTCGACTCGGCCGAGACGGCGTTTCAGAAGATCGCGGCCGGCGCCGATCTGGTGCAGCTCTATACCGGCATGGTCTACAAGGGGCCGGGACTGCCGGGCGAGATCCTCTCCGGCCTCTCGCGCATCCTCGACCGCCGCGGCCTCGGTTCGATCGCCGAGGCGGTCGGCATCGAGCGCGAGCGCTGGGCCGCCGGCGGCTGACAAACGGATACACTTTGATACTGCCCCGGGAGGATCGCGCGGCGATCCTCCTCTATCGCTGAGGCCATGGATTGCCGGCCGCATCGTGCCGCCGGCGCGACGAGGGCCAGGGCATGCGCGGGGTTCGGGATTTCTTCTTAAGATACGGGACGCCGCTGACGGCGGGCCTTTTCATCGTCTCGGCGGTCTCGGGCGTCGCGCTCTATTTCGGCTGGTCGCCGGGCCTCTTCCACGAGATGCACGAGGTGCTCTCGCTGGTGCTGCTCCTGCCCTTCGTGCTGCATCTGTGGCGCAACTGGCGGCCGTTCCTCAACTATTTCCGTCATAAGGCCATGCCGATCGCGCTGGTCGCGAGCCTCGCCGCCGCGGCGGTCTTCGCCTATGGCGCCAGCGCGAGCGGCAGGAGCGGCGGCAATCCGGCCATGGCGCTGGTCGCGGCCGCGCAAGAGGCGCCGCTCGAGACGCTGGCCCCGGTGCTGAAGCTCGATGGCGCAACGGCGGTGAAGCGGCTCGACGATGCCGGCTTCGGGCCGGTGGCGCCGACCGATACGCTCGCGGCGATCGCGGCCAGGAGCGGCCACAGCGCGTTCGAACTCATCGCGAAGCTGACCGCGCCGGCGCCCGAGGGCGGCGGCTAAGGTTCAGTCTGCCTCGTCCCTCGGCCCGAAGGTCGCGGTGATGCGGCTGCGGCAGCGCCAGGCGAGCGAGAGCCCGCGCGCCGACAGGAAAACGAGAAGCGCCAGCCACAGCCCGTCGGGGCCGAGAGCCGGCTCGGCCCACCACCAGACGGCCAGGAAGAGGACGAGCGAGGCGAGCATCATGTTGCGCATGTCGCGCGACCAGGTGGCGCCGATGAAGACGCCATCCATCTGGAAGGCGAGCACCCCGGCAATCGGCGTCGCCACCGCCCAGGGCAGATAGCGCCGTGCTGTCTCGCGCACCTCTTCATTGGCGGTCATGAGATCGATGATCGCCGGTCCGGCGAGCGCGAAGACCAGCGCGGCCGCGAAGGCGAGGCCGTAGCCCCACAGAAGCGTCAGCCAGACCGAGCGCACGAAGGCGGCACGGTAGCGCGCGCCGACCGCGCGGCCGGCATATTGCTCCGCCGCCGCCGCGAAGCCGTCGAGGAAATAGCCGCCGACGAGAAAGAGATTCATCAGCACCGCATTGGCGGCGAGCGTGACGTCGCCGAAGGCGGCGCCGCGCGAGGCGAAGAAGCCGAAGGCGAAGAGGAGCGCGAAGGAACGGATCATGATGTCCCGATTGACCGCCACCATGCGGATGATCGCCACGCGATCGAGCACCAGGGTGCGCGCCGGCCGGTCGCCGCGGCTGAGCGAGGGCAGGATCACGAGGAGGCCGAGACAGGCGGTGATCGCCTCGCCGAGCGTGGTTCCGAGCGCCGCGCCGGCGATGCCCCAGTCAAAGCCGAGCACGAAGAGGATGCTGAGTGCGATATTGAGCCCGTTCAGCACCGTCTGCAGCACGAGGGCGGCGGTGGCGCGCCCGAGCCCGACCAGCCAGCCGAGCATCGCGTAATTGGCGAGCGCGAACGGCGTCGAGAGCAGTCGGATGTCGAAATAGGTGGTCGTCGCCGCCTGCACCGCCGGGCTGCCGCCGAGCCCGGCGAGCGCGAGGCTGAGGATCGGCCGGCCGAGCAGGATGACCACGCCGCCGATCGCGACGGCCAGGAGCAGCGCGCGGAAGAGGACCGCCTGCATCTCGGGCCGGTCGTCGGCGCCATAGGCCTGCGCGGTGAGGCCGGTCGTGCCGCTCCTGAGGAAATTGAAGGTCGAGAAGATGAAGTCGAAGACGACCGCGCCGAGCGCCACGCCGCCGATCAGCGCCGCGTCGCCGAGGCGGCCGATCACCGCCATGTCGGTAATGCCGAGCAGGGGCGTCGAGAGATAGGCGAGCGTCATCGGCACGGCGATGGAGAGGATGCCGCGATGGGTGACGGCGAAGGCGCGGCCGGCCGCGGGAGCGGATGCGTCGTTCATGGGGAGCCCGCGCTGCCGGCGGCTAGGGCCGCCGCGATGAGGGAAGGGCCGAGGGATAGCCGCTTCGCGCTTCCCCGTCGATGCCGATATCGCGACGCTCTCGCAAGTTGCCGCGCCTGCGCTATCCTCGCCGCATGCCGCTGCCGATCGTCCATCACGAGGCCTATACTGCCGAGATCCCGGCCGATCACCGCTTTCCGATGCGGAAATATGATCGCCTCGCCGCTCTCATCCGCGCCGAGGGCCTGGCAGAGGCCGGTTTCGCACGGCCCGAGGCGGCGAGCGCGGCGGAACTCGCCCGCGCGCATGACGCGGCCTATGTCGACGCGGTGCTCGGCTTCGGCCTGCCGCCGGCCATCATTCGCGAGATCGGGCTGCCGATGAACGAGACGGTCGTGCGCCGCGCGGCGACGGCGGCGGGCGGCACGATCCTCGCCGCGCGGCTTGCGCTGGAGACGGGACTCGCCTGCAACACCGCCGGCGGCAGCCATCACGCCCGCGCCGAGCAGGGCGCCGGCTTCCGCACCTTCAACGATGTCGCGGTCGGGGTCGGCGTTCTTCTCGCCGAACGGCGCATCGAGACGGCGCTGGTGGTGGATTGCGACGTGCATCAGGGCGACGGAACCGCCGCCATCTTCGCGGGCGACGCGCGCGTCACGACGCTGTCGCTGCATGGCGAGCGCAACTATCCCGTCCGCAAGCGCGCCTCCACGATCGATATCGGCCTTGCCGACGGGACGGAGGACACGGCCTATCTGGAGGCGCTGGGCGCCATCCTGCCGCCGCTCCTCGACCAGCTGCAGCCGGACATCGTCTTCTACAATGCCGGTGTCGATCCGCATCGCGACGATCGGCTCGGCCGGCTGGCGATGACGGATGACGGGCTGGCGCGTCGCGACAGGATGGTCGTGGATGCGGTGCGCTCGCGCGATCTGCCCTTGGCGGGCGTCATTGGCGGCGGCTATGGCAGCGATGTCGACGCCGTCGCACGGCGCCACCTGTCGCTCTTTCAAGCGGCAGCGGGCTTCGCAGTCTGAACGTCAGAGCAGGCGGCGGATGGTCCGGCTTTCGCCCTCGGAGGCGGAGAGGCATTCCGGCGCGACATAGGGCCAGGACTGGATTTCGCAGCCCTTGCGTCCGCCGACGCCTGCGCGCTCGAAGCTGACGGCGGAGGTCGGGTCGGCGCTGCCGTTGCCGTGGCCCGTCGCCTGCGTCCCGAAGGCCGTCGCGGCGGTGGTCGCGACGAGCGTCGCGGTTGCGAGAATGCCGATCACCCGGCGCCGATCGATGCTGATCATGATCCCCCGCCGCCCCTGCGGCGTCCCAGTCTGAAATCTGTTCCGCTCAATTGCGGTTCGCTTGTGCAACGCGCGACCCTCGCGGCGGTTTCAAGCAGAAGCGTCGCCTTGGCGATGTGATGTCCGTCACGATCCCGCCGCGTCCACCAGGCGAGGTGCATCGCGGCGCCGGATCGTCTATGTGACGGCGAACGAGACGGGGACCGAGACATGACGGCTGAGAGCAATCGCGGGCGCATCCGCCTGCTTCTGGACACCGCGGACCGTGCCGCCTGGCGGGAGTGGCTGCCGACCGGCCTCTTCCATGGCGTCACCACCAATCCGACGCTGCTCGCCGCGGCCGGCATCCCCTGCGAACTGGACCATCTCCGCAGTCTGGCTGAGACGGCCTTTGCGCTCGGGAGGGGCGAGGTGCAGATGCAGACCTTCGGCCGCAGCGCCGAGGCGCTGGAGGCGAACGGCCGCGCGCTGGCGGCGCTCGACGAGCGCATCGTCGTCAAGGTGCCGATCACCCGCGAGGGCGCCATCGCCGCGGCGCGGCTGAAGGCGGACGGCATCCGCATCACCATGACCGCCGTCTATGCCGCGCATCAGGCGCTCAGCGCCGCCGCGCTCGGCGCCGACTATGCCGCGCCCTATCTCGGCCGCATGAACGATGCCGGCCGCGACGGCGCCGGCGAGATCGCCGCGATGCAGGAAATGGTCAAGTCAGCCGGCAGCTCGATGCGGATTCTGGTCGCCAGCCTGCGCTCGGCCGAGGACCTCGCCAAGCTCGCGGCGCTCGGCCTCGACACCTTCACCTTCAGCCCCAAGGTCGCCGCCGCGCTGTTCTCCGACCCGCTGACGACCGCCGCGGCGGAAGCGTTCGAGGTCGCCGCCGAGACCCGCTGAGGGCGCTTTCATGACGAGCGCCCTTGATCATGGTCAAGGCCGGGCGCAGTCTGAGACCCTCTAGTGGCGGCCGGCTGCGCCTCGCCCCGGGAGCGCGGCACCCGCATGACGGAGGCGACGATGACGCTGGACGGCCCGCTCGGCAAGGACGAGCTCGATCTCATCCATCGATATTGGAAGGCGGCTAACTTTCTCTCCGTCGGCCAGATCTATCTGCTCGACAACCCGCTGCTTCGCCAGCCGCTGACGCGCGATCACATCAAGCCGCGCCTGCTCGGCCATTGGGGCACGACGCCCGGCCTCAATTTCATCTATGCGCATCTGAACCGCGTCATCCGGGCGCGCGATGCCAATGTCATCTATATCTGCGGCCCCGGCCATGGCGGCCCCGGCATGGTGGCCAACACCTATCTCGAAGGCTCCTACAGCGAGATCTATCCGGATGTCGCGCAGGATGCCGACGGGCTCGCCAAGCTCGTCCGCCAGTTCTCCTTCCCCGGCGGCATTCCGAGCCACGCCTCGGCCGACACGCCCGGCTCGATCCACGAGGGCGGCGAACTCGGCTATGCGCTGGTCCACGCCTATGGCGCCGCCTTCGACAATCCCTCGCTCGTCGTCGCCTGCGTCATCGGCGACGGCGAGGCGGAGACCGGCCCGCTCGCTGCGTCCTGGCACTCCAACAAGTTCCTCTCGCCGGTGCATGACGGGGCGGTGCTGCCGATCCTGCATCTGAACGGCTACAAGATCGCCAACCCGACCGTGCTCGGCCGCATGAGCGACGAGGAGCTGAAGCAGCTCTTCTCAGGCTTCGGCTACGAGCCCTTCTTCGTCGAGGGCAGCGACCCCGAGCCGATGCATCAGGCCATGGCGGCGACGCTCGACACCGCCTTCGCGCGCATCGCATCCATCCAGGCCGAGGCGCGCGCCGCCGGCCATGCCGGCGCGCGTCCCCGCTGGCCGATGATCATCCTGCGCTCGCCCAAGGGCTGGACCGGGCCGAAGGAAGTCGACGGCAAGAAGGTCGAGGGCTTCTGGCGCGCCCATCAGGTGCCGATCGCCAATGTGCGCGACAATGCCGGGCATCTGGCGCTGCTCGATGCCTGGCTGCGCTCCTACGAGCCGGAGACGCTGTTCGACGAGAAGGGCCGGCTGATGCCCGAGTTGGCGGCGCTCGCCCCCTCCGGCAACCGCCGCATGGGCGCCAACCCGCATGCGAATGGCGGCCTCCTGAAGCGCGAATTGAAGCTGCCGGATTTCCACGACTACGCGGTCGCGGTCCCGTCGCCCGGCGCATCGACGGCCGAGGCGACGCGCGTGATGGGCTCGTTCCTGCGCGACGTGATGGCGATGAGCGCCGAGACGCGCAATTTCCGCATCATGGGTCCCGACGAGACGGCTTCGAACCGGCTCGACGCGGTGTTCGAGACCACCGACCGCGTCTGGATGGAGGAGATCGAGAGCTATGACGACCATCTCTCGCAAGATGGCCGCGTCATGGAAGTGCTCTCGGAGCATCTCTGCCAGGGCTGGCTGGAGGGATATCTCCTCACCGGCCGCCACGGCTTCTTCTCCTGCTACGAGGCCTTCATCCACATCATCGATTCGATGTTCAACCAGCATGCCAAATGGCTGAAGGTCTCGCGCGACCTCGCCTGGCGGCGGCCGATCGCCTCGCTCAACTATCTCCTGACCTCGCATGTCTGGCGGCAGGACCATAACGGCTTCAGCCACCAGGATCCGGGCTTCGTCGATCTCGTCGCCAACAAGAAGGCCGACATCGTCCGCATCTATCTGCCGCCGGACGCGAACACGCTGCTCTGGACGACCGATCACGTGCTGCGCACCTATGACCGCATCAACGTCATCGTCGCGGGCAAGCAGCCGGCGCCGCAATGGCTGACCATGGACGAGGCGGTGCCGCATTGCGAGGCGGGCATCGGCATCTGGACCTTCGCCGGCAACGAGGACGAGCATGGCGAGCCCGACGTCGTCATGGCCTGCGCCGGCGACGTGCCGACGCTGGAGACGCTCGCCGCCGTCGACATCCTCCGAAAGGCGCTGCCGCAATTGAAGGTGCGCGTCGTCAATGTCGTCGACCTGATGACGCTGCAGGCCAAGGAGCAGCATCCGCACGGCCTCACCGAGCGCGAGTTCGAGAGCCTCTTCACCCGCGACAAGCCGGTGATCTTCGCCTATCACGGCTATCCCTATCTCATCCACCGCCTCACCTATCGCCGCGCCAACCACCAGCGGCTGCATGTGCGCGGCTTCGTGGAGGAGGGGACGACGACGACGCCCTTCGACATGACGGTGATGAACGGCCTCGACCGCTACCATCTCGCGATGTCGGCGATCGAGCGCGTGCCGGGCCTCGCCGTCAGCGCGGCGGCGGTGATGCAGAAGCTGCGCGACAAGCTGATCGAGCACCACCGCTATGTCCGCGCCCATGGCGAGGACATGCCGGAGATCCGCGACTGGGTCTGGCCAGGCCGGGGATAAGGGGCGGTCGCCCCGCACGACCTGGATGGCCGGGCTCGCCCGGCCATTTCCGCCTATTTGGCGAAGATCTGGCTCATATCGGCGAAGGCCTTGAACTCGAGCGCATTGCCGGCCGGATCGAGGAAGAACATCGTCGCCTGCTCGCCGACCTCGCCCTTGAAGCGGATATAGGGGGCGATGACGAAGCTGACGCCGGCTTCCTGCAGCCGCGCGGCGAGGCGCTCCCAGTCCGCCATTTCGAGCACGACGCCGAAATGCGGCACCGGCACGTCATGGCCGTCGACCGGATTGTGATGCGCGCCGGCGGCCGCCGGGTCCTTCGGCTTCAGATGCGCGACGATCTGGTGGCCATAGAGGCTGAAATCGATCCAGCGATCGGAGCTGCGCCCCTCCTCGCAGCCGAGCAGCCCGCCATAGAAGGCGCGCGCCGCGGCGAGATCGTCGACGGGAAAGGCGATGTGGAAAGGCGTGAGCGTCGTCATGGAAGGTTCCGGCAGCAGGCGGCCGCATGGCCATCGCGCGAGTGTCGCACGGGCAGTGTGCGCTTGATCAAGCCCGGGCAAAGAGGCTAGATAGTCGCGCTTCCGCCCGCCGGTTCACCGGCCCGGAATGCGGGTGTAGTTCAATGGTAGAACGGCAGCTTCCCAAGCTGCATACGAGGGTTCGATTCCCTTCACCCGCTCCAGCTTCCTCCCTCGCAGTGCGATCCTGTACGCCGCCGCGGCGGCTTGATTGGCGCGCCTGGCGTGTGCGGTGCAAAATCCGTCGGACGGTCAGTCTCGTCCCGTGCTAAAGCGCGGCTTCAAGCTCAATCTCGTTGCGATCGGGGGATCACGTGATGACACATGGACATGCGCAGGCGGCGGGCGCGGCGAAGCCGCCGCTCAGGCAGCGGCTGATCGGCTCGTTCCGGCTCTTCTTCATTCTCTTCATCTATCTCTGGGTCCTGCTCGGCCTCTTCGTGCTCAACCAGAATTTCGAGCGGCTGCGGGAGGGCGAGACGCTCGCGCTGCAGGGCTTCGCGCTCATGAACGCGCTGGTGCTCGGCAAGGTCATGATGCTCGCGGAGCATCTCGATTTCGCGCGCTGGCTGCGGACGCGGCCGGCGATCTTCGCGATCCTGTTCGAGGCGCTGTTCTGCACCGTGCTCTTCATCGCCTTCCACTTCATCGAGCATTGGGTGATCGGTCTCTTCCGCGGTCACGAAGCCGTCGGGGAACGCGCCTCGGCCGGGCCGATGGGCGTCGTGATCATCGCGGTCGTGCTCTTCGTGTCGCTGATCCCGTTCTTCGCCTTCAAGAACGTCACCCGCATCATCGGCTGGCCGCGCATGCGCCATATCCTGTTCTCGCGGCCCGACCAGCCGATCCCCGGCGCCTGACCGGCCAGACGCCGTTTCGTCCACCATCACCGTCGATCCGATGAAGGCACGCCTCCGCGAGGGGGCGTGCCTTTCGCTTTTCAGGCTCCCGAAGCCGCCATCCCGCGATCCCGCGACCGGCCTGCGGCCGTCCGCCTTGCAGAGGCTCTTCTGACGGTATAATGAGTATCTCAATATG
>CAWZZK010000224.1:0-6778 GCA_963966455.1 Kaistia sp.
ATCGTCTCCGACCTCTGGGGCTGGAGGCTGGTGTTTCTCGTCGCGGCCGGCGTCATGGCCGCGGTCGGCGGGCTTCTCGCGGCCATGCTCCCGCGCGTGCAGCCGACGACGACGCTCACCTACGGGCGTCTGCTGGCCTCGCTCTGGCGTCTCGTCGCAGCCCATCCGGTCCTGCGTCGGTCGACGCTGATCCAGTGCTTCGTGTTCATGGGTTTCATCGGCTTCTGGTCCAGTCTGGCGCTCGCGCTCGAGGCACCGCCCTATCGCCTGGGCGCCAGCGCCGTCGCGCTGCTGGCCCTGGTCGGCGCAGCGGGAGCGCTCGCCGCGCCGCTTGCGGGGCGCTTCTCCGATCGCATTGGGCCGCGGCTGGTCGTGACGATCGGCACGAGCCTCGCGCTGGGCTCGTTCATCCTGCTCTTGCTTGGGCAGGGCTCGATGGTGGTGATGGTGGCCGGCACGCTCGTTCTCGATCTCGCTGTCCAGACCTCGCAGGTCGCCAACCAGACGCAGGTCTATGCGCTCGACCGGGCCGCGCGCAGCCGCCTGAACACCGTCTTCATGGCCGCCATGCTGCTGTCCGGATCGATCGGAGCGGGCTTTGGCGGACTCGCTTTCGCAACATGGGGCTGGACGGGGAACTGCCTGTTCGGCGCCCTTTCATCGCTCCTGGCGCTGCTCCTGTCGCTGCGTTCGCCGCCCTGATCAGATCCGACGGATGCTCTCGCGGATGACGAGTTCGCAGGGAAGGCGCACATGGGTCGGCGGGGTGGCGGCGCCCTTGTCAGACATGCGGCGCAGGAGATCCTCGGCGGCGAGGCGGCCCATCTCGGTGCGCGGCTGGCGCATCGTTGTCAGCGCCGGGTCGTAGTGGATCGCATATTCGGTGTCATCGAAACCACCCACCGAGACGTCGCGCGGCACCGAGACGCCGCCGGTCTTCAAACTGCGGACGAAACCGAGCGCGATCTCGTCCGCGGCGGCGAAGACGGCGGTCGGCCGGTCTTCGAGCGCGAAATAGCGCGCGGCCGCGCGGTCGCCCGAGACGAAGTCGAAATTGCCGGCGCCGCGCCAGACGAGGCTCTCGTCGAGAGCGATGCCTGCCGCCGCGAGCGCATCGCAATAGCCACGGAAGCGCTCGTCGGTCTCGATGCTGTTGTCCGGACCCGTGATATGCGCGATGCGGCGATGCCCCGCCTCGATCATGTGGCCGACCATGGTCGCCGCCGCCGCGCGGTTATCCACATCGAAAACGGAGAAGCGGGCGCCGCCCGGGATGCCGGCGAACATCAGCGAGATCGGCACCTGGTCCGGCACGGCGACGAATTCCTCGTCGCGTGGCACATTGCCGGTCACGACGAGGACGCCGTCGACCTGCCCGGCGCGGATCACCCGCGCATAATGCGTCTCGCGCCGGCGACTCTGGCGGGTATAGCCGACGAGGACCCCGTAGCCCTGGTCGGAAAAAACCTCCTCAAGCGCGTTGAGGACGGGCGTGAAGAACGAGTTGCCAATGCCCGGCAAGAGCACCAGCACCATGCGCGTCGACTTGGCGCGCAACGACCGCGCTGCAGCATTCGGCGTGTAGCCGGTCTCCCGAATCGCCGAAAGGACGGCTTCCCGCGTCGCCTCCGTCACCCGGTCAGGCAGGGCCAGCGCGCGGCTCACGGTCGCCGTCGATACGCCGGCAAGGCGCGCAACGTCCTGAATCGTCACGGCTCGCGCGCTCGGCGCATGGTCCTCTGTCGTCGTCATCCCGCCCCGCCTTCCGCCCCGCCGGCCGACATCCCTATCTTGAGATGTTTCTTTTGCAGCGCAAAATATATTCGCGTTGACAGCCGATCCAGGAAGCATACAGTAGATGTAATCGATTACAAGAATTCGGCCGGCCCGTTGAGCAAGAGCACTCGGGCCGTCCGGTGCGATAGGCGCCTGCCCGATGCCGGCGTCTGAACCTGGGAGGGTTTCAAGTATGAAGCAGATGACGAAGGCACTCTTCGGTGCCGCCGCCATGGTCGCGCTGATGGCCGGCCCGGCGCTGGCGCAGGAGCCGCTGAAGCTCGAAGTGTTCCATTGGTGGACTTCGGGCGGCGAAGCGGCCGCGGTGCAGGAATTCGCCAAGGAGTTCAACGCGGCCGGCGGCCAGTGGGTCGACACCGCGATCGGCGGCTCGGGCTCGACGGCGCGCCCGATCGGCATCAACCGCATCATCGGCGGTGACCCGCCGGGCGCGATGCAGTTCAACACCGGCACGCAGATCGACGAGCTCGCGGCGCAGGGCCTCCTGCGCAATCTCGACGACGTCGCGGCCAAGGAAGGCTGGAAGGAAGCCCTTCCGCCGGCCTTCTACGAGGCGATCGTCCGCGACGGCCATGTCATGGCCGCCCCGGTCAACAACCATGGCCAGAACTGGCTCTGGTACAACAAGGCGCTGCTGGAGAAGAACGGCATCGCCGAGCCGACGACCTGGGACGAGTTCTTCGCCGCCGGCGACAAGCTCAAGGCCGCCGGCGTGATCCCGGTCGCCGTTGGCGGGCAGCCCTGGCAGCTGAACCTCATGTTCAACTCCATCCTGCTCGGCGAAGGCGGCAAGGACCTCTACATGAAGGTCTACAAGGACCTCGACCCGGCCGCCGTGTCGTCGCCCGAGTTCAAGAAGGTCGCCGAGACCTTCGGCAAGCTGCGCGACTATTCCGATCCCGGCAATGCCAACCGCGACTGGAACGTCGCGACCGGCATGGTCATCTCGGGCAAGGCCGGCTTCCAGTTCATGGGCGACTGGGCGAAGGGCGAGTTCGTGCTGGCCAACCAGGTCGCCGGCAAGGACTTCGGCTGTATCCTCGGGCCGGGCGAGAAGAACTTCGTCATGGGTGGCGACGTCTTCATCTTCCCGAAGCTGAAGGATGAGCAGGGCACCAAGGCGCAGGACCTCCTCGCGACCGTCTTCATGTCGAAGGACGCGCAGGTCAAGTTCAACGCCAAGAAGGGCTCGGTTCCGGTCCGCCTCGACGTCGACAACTCCCAGCTGGACGCCTGCGCCAAGATCGGCGTGGAAGTCCTCAAGGACCCGGCGAAGCAGATCCCGGCGACCGACATCCTCGCCTCGCAGGACATCGTGCAGAGCCTGCAGGACGTGGTCGGCGAATACTGGGCCACGCCCACGATGACGGCGGACGAGTTCGTCGGCAAGTGGAACGACACGGTCGCCCAGGCCAAGTAGTCCTCGACGACATCGGCCCGGCTGCGCGATGATGGCGCGGCCGGGCTTTTCTTGAGTGGCCCGCCAAACCCGGGAGGTCGGGACGCATGAAGACCCGTCGCCGCATGAATGTTGCCACCTATGTGGCGTTGTTCCCGGCCTTCATCGTAGTCGTCTTCGCCTATCTCGGCACGATGCTCTGGACGGTGCAGATCTCCTTCACCGAATCCAAGCTGCTGCCGACCTTCGCCTTTGCCGGAACGCGCCAGTATGAGCGGCTCTTTGCCACCTCGCGCTGGTCGATCTCGCTGGAGAACATGGTCATCTTCGGCGTCGGCCTGATCGCCGTCTGCCTCGTGCTCGGCTTCCTGCTCGCCGCGGCGCTCGACCAGAAGATCCGCTTCGAGAACACGTTCCGGACGATCTTCCTCTACCCCTATGCGATGTCCTTCATCGTGACCGGCCTCGCATGGCAGTGGATTCTCAATCCGACGCTCGGCCTGCAGCAATATGTGCGCAATCTCGGCTGGACCGATTTCCAGTTCGACTGGATCATCCGCAGCGACCGCGCGATCTATGTCGTCATCATCGCCGGCGTCTGGCAGGCTTCGGGCCTCATCATGGCGCTGATGCTGTCCGGCCTCAGGGGCATCGACCAGGAACTCTGGAAGGCCGCCAAGATCGACGGCATCCCGACCTGGCGCGTCTATGTCAACATCATCATCCCGATGCTGCGCCCGACCATCATCACCTCGGTGGTGCTGCTCTCGCTCGCCGTGGTCCGCGTCTATGACCTCGTGCTGGCGCTCAGCGGCGGCGGCCCGGGCATCTCGACCGACGTTCCGGCCAAGTTCATCCTCGACTACCTGTTCGGCCGCGCCAATATCGGCCTCGCAACGGCCGCGTCGTCGATCCTCCTGGTGATCGTGCTCGTGATCATCACGCCCTGGCTCTACTACGAATACTTCCGTCCGAAGAGGGAGAGGCGCTGATGGCGACCGCCACCATGACCGCCGGCACCGCCGCCCTGGAGCCGTCCGGCCCGCGGCCGAAGAAGCTCACGGCCGATCGGGTCGGGCTCTATGTCTTCCTCGTCATCGCCGCGGCGTTCTTCCTGCTGCCGATGTATGTGATGATCGTGACGTCGCTGAAGCCGATGTCGGAAATCCGCCTCGGCAACATCTTCTCGCTGCCCGAGGCCTGGACGATCGAGCCCTGGCTGCAAGCCTGGAACTCGGCCTGCACCGGCCTCAACTGCGGCGGCATCAAGGTCGGCTTCTGGAACTCGATCCGCATCCTGGTGCCGAGCGTCATCATCTCGATCTTCATCGGCGCGCTGACCGGCTATGCGCTGTCGCTGTGGCGGGCGCGGGGCTCGAACCTCCTTTTCGCCGTGCTGCTGCTCGGCGCCTTCCTGCCCTACCAGGTGTTCATCTATCCGCTGGTGCGCATCTATTCCTCGGTCGGCATCTACGGGACCATGGCGGGCATCGTCGTCACGCACACGATCTTCGGCCTGCCGCTGATGACGCTCCTGTTCCGCAACTATTATGCGAGCCTGCCGATCGAACTCTTCAAGGCGGCGCGCGTCGATGGCGGCGGCTTCTGGGCGATCTTCTTCCGGCTGATGCTGCCGATGTCGACGCCGATCATCATCGTCGCCGTCATCCTGCAGGTGACCGGCATCTGGAACGACTTCCTGTTCGGCGTCGTCTTCGCCGGCCGCGAGAATCTCCCGATGACGGTTCAGCTCAACAACATCGTCAATTCGACCCAGGGCGAGAAGCTCTACAACGTCAACATGGCCGCGACGATCCTGACAGCGCTGGTGCCGCTCGTCGTCTATTTCGTATCGGGCCGCTGGTTCGTTCGCGGCATCGCCGCCGGCGCCGTGAAGGGGTAAAGCATGGCAACCGTCTCCATCCGCAATCTCGAGATCGACTTCGGCACGGTCCAGGTCCTGAAGACCCTCAATCTCGAGATCGGCGAGGGCGAGTTCATCGTGCTGCTCGGACCCTCGGGCTGCGGCAAGTCCACGCTGCTCAACGCGGTGGCCGGCCTTCTCGACGTCACCGCCGGCCAGATCTGGATCGGCGGCAAGAACGTCACCTGGGAGGAGCCCAAGGACCGCGGCATCGGCATGGTGTTCCAGTCCTACGCGCTCTATCCGCGCATGAGCGTGCGCGGCAATCTCTCCTTCGGCCTCAAGATGGCGCGCACGCCGCATCAGGAGATCGAGAAGCGCGTCGCCAAGGCCTCGAAGATTCTGCAGATCGAGCCGCTGCTCGACCGCAAGCCGGCCGAGCTTTCGGGCGGCCAGCGCCAGCGCGTCGCCATCGGCCGCGCGCTGGTCCGCGATGTCGACGTGTTCCTGTTCGACGAGCCGCTCTCGAACCTCGACGCCAAGCTGCGCACGGAACTGCGCGTCGAGATCAAGCGGCTGCATCACGAGCTCGGCTCGACGATGATCTATGTGACGCATGACCAGATCGAGGCGCTGACGCTCGCCGACCGCATCGCCGTCATGAATGGCGGCGTCATCCAGCAGCTCGCTTCGCCGAAGGAAATCTACCGCCGCCCGGTCAACCGCTTCGTCGCCGGTTTCGTCGGCTCGCCGAGCATGAATTTCGTCGACGGCACGCTGAAGATGGACGCCGACGGCGCCGGTTTCGTCCTTTCGGATGGAACGCGCCTTTCGCTCGCAGGTTACGAGTTCTCGGGCACGCCCAAGGACGGCCAGGCGGCGACGCTCGGCATCCGCCCCGAACAGGTGGACCTCGTGAAGACGAGCGAGGACGCGACGGTGCTGCCGATCCATCTGACGATGCTCGAGCCGATGGGCGCCGACAGCCTCGTCTGGGGCCATGTTTCGGGTACGCAGTTCTCCGTCCGCATCGACGGCGAGGATCATGTGACGACGCCGGCGACCATCGATGCCTTCTTCTCGCCGTCGCAGTCCTCGATCTTTGATAAAGCGAGCGGCGCCCGCCTCTGATTCGCATGCCGGGGATCCCCTCCCCGGCTTCCGCCCCCCAAAGCTTTCGCGAGAATCCCATGCCGAAGCATCTCATCTCCTTCCAGCTCTATTCCGCGCGCAATTTCCCCCCGCTCGAGACGGTTCTCGAGGGCCTCGCGAAGATCGGCTATGACGCCGTCGAGCCCTATTACCCGCTCTATGGCGACGACGCCGCCGGCTACCGCGCCAAAGTCGACGCGGCCGGCCTCAAGACGCCGACCTTCCATGCGCCGCTCGACGGCGTGACCGGCGACACCGCCCGCTTCATCGACATCGCGAAGACGATCGGCGCCCACACCATCGTCATCCCCTATATCGGCGCCGACGACCGGCCGACCGATGTCGACGGCTGGAAGAAGCTCGGCGAGACGCTGGCCAAGACCGCCGAGACCGCCAAGGCCGCCGGCCTCGGCCTCGGCTATCACAATCACGACTTCGAATATGCGACGCTGGTCGACGGCTCGCGGCCGATCGACCATCTGATCGGCAATGGCGTCGCCTCGGAGCTCGATCTCGGCTGGGTGGCCCGCGCCGGCAAGGATGTCGCGCCGGAGATCGACCGCCTC
>CAWZZK010000225.1:0-23892 GCA_963966455.1 Kaistia sp.
CGAGCGGCGATACCGCACCGGCCGAGGCGAAGCTCTCGTCGTCGAGTTCCGCTGCGATCCGCGCCGCCATGATCTCGTCCGTCGTCGGAGCTTCCGGCGCGGGATGCAGAGCCGGGAAGCGATCCGGAAGATCGGCCGGCCGGATCGCCGCGGCGGCCACGACATGGCCCGGCATCGGGCGCGTAGCGAGGCTCTCGGCCAGCGGACGGTTCGATGCGAAAGCTTCGGCCAGCGCGGCATAATCGGTCGCGTAGAAGGGCAGCGACGAGGTCGGCCACGCTCCGCCCGGCGCATGGGCGATGGCGGTGACCTGGTTGCGCGTGATCACCGTCTGGCGTCCGGCCGCGGCGAGGCCGCCGACCGGCACGATCTCCTCGACCGTCACCAGCACCTTGCGCGCCGCGCCGACCATCGCGAGATCGAGCGCCCGCGCGCCGAGGATCTGGACATTGCCGCTCTCGTCGGCGCGGGCCGCATGCAGGATGAGCGTATCGAGCCGGAGCGGCGGGATGGCACCGACGGCCTCGCCGGTGATCGGGTCGGCAGCGGTGACGGCGCCGGGGATGCGCTCCATCATCGCCGAGCCGACGGGCAACTGGAAGGGAAGGCTCGGCAGGTTCTTCGCCGCCGCGTGAAGCGCCTCGATCATGGCGAGCGCCGTCCAGTCGCGCACCACGAGCGCGCCGCTTTCTGCGGCGGCACGGAAGCGCGGCGGCAGGCCGAAAATATCCAGCGAGGAGAAGCAGAGATCGGCCGAGGCGACGGCGCCGGCCTCGAGCAGAAGCTCGAGCGCGAGGCCGCCGGCCCAGCTCGTATAGCGAAGGTCGCGCGCGCCGCGCGCCGCGATGGCGGCGAGGAGCCGCATCGGCAGGCGTGCGAAGTGGTGCCCGCCGACGCCGAACACATCGCCATCCGCGACGAGGGCGGCGAGCGCCTCGACGCTCGTGAAGGCCGGGCGGTTCGGCTTGACGAGGCTCTCGCCCATCGCCGTCAGCTCTCCCGCGCTGGCGTGGCCCTGGCCGCCGCAGCGGTGGCTGCGTTAGCCTTGGCCGCCTTCTCGGCGGCGCGGGCGATGCTTTTCGCTGCGAAGTCCTGCACCCGGGCCTGGCCGATCTCGCTGCGATAGAGCGCGCAGACGAGGTCGCGCTCGGCGGCGAGCCCGGCAGCGCGGTCGCCGGCAAGCGCCAGCGCCGTCAGCCGCTTCAGCCCCTCGACCGCCGCCGGCGGTTCGGCGGCGATCATCGCGGCGAGGTCAAGCGCGCGCACCATCAGCCCGTCCAGCGGCACGATCTCGGCGACGAGGCCGCACGCGACGAACTCGGCGGCTGGCTGGATGGCGCCGGTGAGCAGCAGCAGATTGGCGCGGTTGCGGCCGAGCTTCTCGACACTCCGCTGCGTGCCGCCGCCGCCCGGGACGAGGCCGAGCTTGATCTCGGGCAGGCCGAACTTCGCCTCGGGCGCGGCAAGGACGATATCGCAGCAGAGAACGAGCTCGAAGCCGCCGCCGAGGGCGAAGCCGTTGACGGCCGCGATGACCGGCTTGGCATTCGCCTCGATCGCCCGGTACATGCGCTCGCCGGCCTGCTGGAAGGCGTCGAATTCCGGGCCGGACTGCGCGGCATATTCCTTGATGTCGGCGCCGGCCATGAAGCCGCGGCCCTCGCCGGTGACGACGATGGCGCCGACCGTCTCATCGTCCGACAGCGCCTCGAAGGCGGCGGTGATTTCGCTCTGCATCGCCTTGTTCATGGCGTTGAGCTGATCGCCGCGGCGGAAGGTGACGATCGCGACCCGCCCCTCGCGAGCGATCTCCAGCGTCTCGAAGCGCTCGGCCATGGCTCAGGCCCGCTCGATCGTCATGTCGCCGGCCGTCTCCAGCGCGTCGATCTCGGCTTCGGTGAGCCCGAGTTCGGCGAGAATCTCGCGGCCATGCTCGCCGACCATCGGCGCCGGCCGCTCGATCGAGGGCGGCGTCTCGCTCATGCGCACCGCAGGACCGACGACGCGCACCGTGCCGGCCTTCGGATGCTCGTAGCTCTGGATCATGCCCATATGGGTGACTTGCGGATCCTCCGAGGCCTGGCGGATGTCCTGCACCGGCGCGCACCAGATATCGGCCGCGAGCAGGCGGTCGAGCAGGTCGTCCATGGCGAACTTGCGCGTTTCGGCGTTGACATGCGCCCAGACCTCGTCGCGCTTGGCGAACAACGTCGAGAGGTCGTCATAGACGGCAAGGCCCGGCGCCTCGAGCGTCTCGTAGAGCGTCTTGAACGGGCTCATGGCGATCGAGACATAGCGGTGATCGCGCGTCTCGTAGATGCCGAACGGCGCCTGCATGCCGGGATGGCCGATGCCGGAATTCGGGCGGACGAAATCCTCGCCGAGATTGAGCACGGCGCAATATTCCTGGCCCAGATGGGCGAGCATGCCGGCGAGCAGGTTGACCTCGATCTTCTGCCCCTTGCCGGTCTTCTCGCGATAATAGAGCGCGGAGAGGATGCCATAGACCATGTTCATGGCGCCGATCTGGTCGGCCATGCCGGAGCCGGCCGGCACCGGCGGACCGTCGCCGCGGCCGGTATTGGTGGCGAGACCGACGAGCCCCTGGATCAGCATGTCCTGGCCGGGCCGCTCCAGATAGGGACCCTCCTCGCCATAGCCGGAGCCCGAGCAGTAGATGATCGCCGGGTTCGCCGCCTTGAAATCCTCATAGCCATAGCCGAGCCGCGCCATGACGCCGGGCCGGAAGTTCTGCACGACGACATCGGCGTCCTTCGCCATGCGCATGATGATCGCATGCACGGCGCGGCTCTTCAGATTGAGCGCGATCGACCGCTTGTTGCGGTTCCAGGCGAGGAAGTTCGGGCTTTCCGAGCCGCCGACCCATTTCGCGAAGAAGGTCATGGAGCGGAAGAGATCGCCGGGGCCGGCGCGCTCGATCTTGATGACGTCGGCGCCCATGTCGGCCAGGAGCTGGGTCGCGAACGGTCCCTGCAGCAGATGGCTGAAATCGAGGATCCTGACGCCGGAAAGGGCCTTGTCCATGGTTCTCATGCTCGCTTTGCGTTGGACGCTCGACGGGTTGCCGTGTCTTCACCTCTCCCATGGGGAGAGGTCGGACCGAAGGTCCGGGGAAGGGGCGCGCCCTCTCCGGTGAGGTCGTAACCCCTCACCCGCCGCGCGTTCGGCGCGTCGACCTCTCCCGCAGGGAGAGGTGAAGGACGAGGCTCGTCCCGCTTTCTCATCGTCACACCAGATCCGGCACGAAGCGCGGGGCGGCGGTAAGGCCGCCATCGACGCGCAGATCGATGCCCGTGGTGAAGCCGGCGGCGTCGGAAGCGAGATAGACCGCCGCCTCGGCGACCTCCTCCGGCTTACCGATCCGCCCGATGGGATGCATCTTGACCCAGGCCCGCGCGACATGGTCGCCGAGTTCGGCGATGACTTTCTCGTTCATCGGCGTGTTGATCGTGCCGGGCGAGATCGAGTTGACGCGGACGTTCATGGGGCCGAACTCGACCGCCATCTGCCGCGTCATCGCCATCACCGCGCCCTTGGCTCCGGCATAGGCGGTCCAGCCGTCGAGGCCGATATGGCCCTGCGCCGAGGCCATGTTGATGATCGAGCCGCTCCTCTGCCGGATCATGGGCGGCAATGCATATTTGCAGCCGCGAAAGACGCTGGTGAGGTTGACGGCGATCAGCCGGTGCCACTGCTCGTCCGTCATCTCATGCACCGGCATGCCGCCGATCGCGATCGCCGCATTGTTGACAAGCACGTCGAGCTTGCCGCCATGCGCGACCGCATCCGCAATGAGCCCGGCGATGTCGGCCTCGACCGAGACGTCGCAATGGCGGAAATTAGCCTTGCCGCCTTCGGCGCGCAGCGCACTCACCGCCGCCTCGCCCTTCGCGTCGTCGATATCGCCCATGAAGACATGCGCGCCCTCGGCCGCCATGGCGCGGGCGATCGCATGGCCGATGCCGTCGGCCGCGCCGGTGATGACCGCCACCTTGCCTTCGAGGCGTCCGCTGGTGCTTGCCATGGTTGTGTCTCCCCTCAGCGCCTCTGCCGCTTCACTTCGTCGAAGCCGACGGCGGCGATGATGATGAAACCCGTAATGACCAGCTGCCATTCGGTGGCGAGGTCGAGCATCCCGAGCCCGTTGGACAGGAAGGAGAGGATCAGCCCGCCGAGCGCCATGCCGAACAGGCTGCCGACGCCGCCCGAGAGGCTGACCCCGCCGAGCACGACCGCGGCCACGACCTGGAACTCGAAGCCGAGGCCGGCGACATGCACCGCCGATCCGAGCCGCGAGGCGAGCAGGATGCCGGCGACGGTCGCGAGCAGCGCGCTGATGATGAAGCAGGTGAACTTGATGCGGCGCACGTCATAGCCGGCGAGCCGCGCCACCTCCGGATTGCCGCCGACCGCATAGACCTGGCGGCCGAACGGCCGGTGGCGCAGGACATAGGCGAAGACGAGCAGCAGCGCGAAGGCGATGGCGGCCGGGATCGGCAGCACGTCGAGGATGCGGCCATTGCCGATCTGGAAGAAGCTCTCCAGCATCGCATCGTCGGGGATCGCCGTCTGCCCGGTATAGAGATAGACGCCGCCGCGCAGGATGAAGAGCGTGCCGAGCGTCACGATCAGCGAATTGATGCCGGCATAGGCGGCGAGATAGCCGTTCACGGCGCCGACCACGAGGCCGAGGGCCAGCGCGCCGGCGACGCCGAGCGCGAGCGACTCCGTCATGTTCATGATCGTGACCAGCGGAATGGCGACGGCGGCGACGAGCGAGCCGACCGAGACATCGACCTCGCCGGAGATGAACACGATCGCGACGCCGATGCCGGCGGTCATCGCCAGCGAGGCCTGGCCGAGCACGTTCGTCATGTTGCGCACGGTGAGGAAGGTGCCGGAGGCGAGGGAGAAGAAGGCGATGATGACGAGGAGGGCCACGAGCAGCGCGAACTCGCTGCGCCCGACGAGAAGCCGGAACAGCGGGGTCGGCGCGGAGGCGGCGAGGCTAGGCGATTGCGGCATTGAGGATGGTCTCCTGCGTCGCGGCATCGCGCGGCATGACGGCGGTGATGCGGCCCTCGGCCATCACGGCGATGCGGTCGGAAAGGCCGAGAAGTTCCGGCATTTCCGAGGTCATCATGATGACGGCGAGGCCTTCGCCGGCCAGTTGGTCGATGAGCGCGAAGATCTCCGACTTGGCGCCGACATCGATGCCGCGCGTCGGCTCGTCCACGACGATGACCTTCAGGCCGCGCATCAGCCAGCGGGCGAGCAGCACCTTCTGCTGGTTGCCACCCGAGAGGTTCTTGATCGTCTGGCCGAGGCCCGGCGTCTTGACGCGGAAGCGGTCGACGAAGCTCTGCACGGCGCTGCGCTCGCGCCCCTCGTCGACGAAACCGGCCCTGGCGAAAGAGGACAGCGAGGCGAGGCTCATATTCTGGAGCACCGGCAGCTCCAGCATCAGCCCTTCCGTCTTGCGGTCCTCGGTCAAGAGCCCGATGCCGAGCCCGACCGCGCGGCGCGTGTCATGCGGGACGAGCGGCGTTCCGTCGATGCGGATCGTGCCGGAGCGGATCGGGTCGTAGCCGACGATCGCCTTGGCGAGTTCGGTGCGGCCGGCACCCATCAGTCCGAAGAAGCCGAGCACCTCGCCGGCCCGCGCCTCGAAGCTGACGCCCTTCAGCTTGGTGTCGGTCGAAAGGTCCTCGACGGTCAGCACCGCCTTGCCCGGGCTGTGGCGCCGGACTCGCGGGAAGAGATTGTCGATGCGCCGCCCGATCATATCGTGGATCAGGCTGTCATGCGTATGGGCGCCGATCGGCCTGGTCGAGATGTGCCGCCCGTCGCGCAGCACCGTCACCTCGTCGGCGATCTCGAACACCTCGTCGAGCTTGTGGCTGACATAGACGACGGCGATGCCGAGCGCGGTCAACCGGCGGATGACGACGAAGAGAAGCTCGACCTCCTTGGGAGTCAGCGACGAGGTCGGCTCGTCCATGACGACGATGCGGGCCTCATGCGCCAGCGCGCGGGCGATCTCGACCATCTGCTGCTGGCTGACCGGCAGGTCGCCGGTCTTCGCGGCCGGATCGACGTCGAAGCCGATGCGCTGGAAGAGCGCGGCGGCCTCGGCGCGGATGCGCTTCCAGTCGATCGATCCGCCGGCGATGCGGGGATATTCCTCAAGGAAGATGTTCTCCGCGACGGTAAATTCCGAGATCAGCGCGATCTCCTGGAACACGACCTTGATGCCCTGGCGGAGCGCATCACGGGGCGAGCGGAACTCCGTCTCGCGGCCGCCGACACGGATCGTGCCGGTATCCTTGCCGTAGACGCCGGCGAGAATCTTGATCAGCGTCGACTTGCCGGCGCCGTTCTCGCCCATCAGCGCATGCACCTTGCCGGGCGCGAGCGCGAGGTCGACGCCGTCGAGGGCGATGACGCCCGGGAAGCGCTTGCCGATGCCGCGCATCTCCAGCGCCGGCACGGCTGCCTCCCGCACGGTCTCCAGAGGATCAGCGCGCATCGGCTTTCCTCCGGATGATGTCGAGCCAGGTGGCGAGGACGATGACGACACCGGGCACGACCATCTGCAGGTCCTGGTTCCAGCGCAAGATGATGATGCCGTTGTCGATGACCTTCAGCAGGAGGACGCCGAGCAGCGTGCCGACCAGCGTGCCGCGGCCGCCGGCGAGCGATGTGCCGCCGAGGATGACGGCAGCGATGACGGTGAGCTCGAAGCCGCGGCCGGCCGTCGGCTGACCGGCATTCATCAGCGAGCAGAGCACGAGGCCGGCGACGCCGACGCAAAGGCCGGTGATGACGAAGGCGATGACCTTGAGCCGTTCGGCGCGGAGGCCCGAGAGGCGCGCCGCCTTCTGGTTGGCGCCCACCGCATAGAGATAGCGGCCGAACATCGTGAAGCGCAGCGCGACATAGCCGAGGACGAAGATGACGGCGGCGAGGATGACCGGGATAGGGATCGGCCCGACATAGCCGGCGCCGATCGCGGTGAAGGCGTCGAGCTGGTGTTTGTTCTGCACCGCCTCCCGCGTGTAGAGATAGACGCTCCCCTGAAGGATCATCATCGTCGCGATGGTCGCGATCAGCGAATTGATCCTGAGCCGGGTCACGACCAGCCCGTTGAACAGGCCGACCGCTGCGGCGAAGGCGAGCGCGGCCAGCGCGCCGAGCGTGACGCTGTGGGTGCGGTTGGTGACGTCCATGGCGACGCAGCCGGTGAAGGCGAGCGAGGCGCCGACCGAGAGGTCGACCTCGCCCGCGACGAGCAGCATGGTCATGCCGACGGCGACGATCAGCACCAGCGCGCATTGGCGGAGGATCGCGATGGTGTTGTCGACGGAATAGAACTGCGGCGCCGCGACCGAGATGGCGACGCAGAGGATGACCAGGAGGCCGATCAGCACGACCTGGCTCTTGTCGGCGAGCGCGCCGACCAGAAGCCCCGGGCGGCGGGCGGGCAATATCTCGCTGGTCATGATCGATGGTTCCGCATGGGCGTCCCGCCGCCGTTCCGTCGCCCGGCGTCCTCGCCTCTCATGGGGAGAGGTGGACGGCGCGAGCGCGGGTGACGATCGACTGGAAAAGGAGCCGGGACGGCGTGCCGCCCCGGCCAGGCGAAAGACGGCTTACTTCTTGAGGTCAGCCGCCGTCTGCATGCACTTGTCGGGCGCCACCACGGCGTTGACGGCGTCCCACTTGATGGTGCGCGTCGTGCCGTCGACCGAATAGTATTTCTGCCAGTCCTCGCCGACCATCGGCGTCGTCGGGCTGACGATCCAGGTCGGGACCTCTTCCTTGTTGTAGAGCTTCACGGCCGCGTCGACCGCGGTGAAGCCGACCTTCTCCGGGAACATCGCCGCCTCGATGCGGTAGGACGGTTCCTTCTCGATGGCATTGATGAAGGCGAGACCCTCGCCGCCGGTGCCGACCACCAGCAGACCGTCCTGCGACTTGCCGGCCGCCTTCCAGGCCTGCAGGCCGCCGAGCGAGGACGAGTCGTTGATGCCGTAGATGATGTTGATGTCGCCGTTCTGGGCGAGCGCCGCGGCCGAAACCTCGAAGGAGCGGTCCGGATTGCCGCCGCCGTCGAGATCATGCACGAGCGTCGCGCCCGGGATCTCGGTCTTCAGCCCGTCCATGAAGCCCTTCGAGCGCAGCACCGTCGCCGAGAGCAGCGGCAGGCCGACATTCATGACCTTGGCGTTGCCGCCGAGCTTCTCCTTGGCATATTTGCCGGCTTCGACGCCCGCGTGATAGCCGGTGTCGTAGTCGCAGATGGCGACCAGCGTCGTCATGCCCTTGACCGGGTTGCCCTCGAGCACGATGGGCATCCCCTCCTGCTTGGCGCGGCGCAGCAGCGGAACGACGGCGTCCTCGTTGACCGGCGTGATGATCAGCACGTCGACGCCCTGGGACATGAAGTCCTCGGCGGCGGCGATCTGTTTGGCCGCGTCGAGATTGGCGTCCTTGACCTCGACGGTGATGCCGAGCTGGGCGCCGCGGTCCTTCATGCCCTTGATGACGTTCTGGTACCACTCATGCGTCGCGTAGTTGACGACGTAGCCGATCTTCTTCGGCGCGGTCTCGGCATAGGCCGAACCGACCGCCAGCACCGCGATGGCGGATCCGGCGAGAAGTCCCAACAGCATCTTCTTCATGTCGCTTTCCTCCCTTGTCAGCGAACCGCCCTTTGCGGGCGTCTTAACGTTTCTGCTCTTCCGCGGCGGGGAGCCGGATGGCCCTGTTCCTGCCGGCCTGCTCGGGCGCGCCCAGCGCGCGCGAGATCTCGTTTGCCGCGGCACGGGTCGTCTCCAGCACGCTTTCGCGGCTGAAGCGGGCGCGCTTCTGCGGCAGATAGGGGACGGTGAGGGCGGCGACGGTCGCGCCCATATGGTCGCGCACCGGCAGCGAGATATTGGTACAGCCATCGACGGCGAGCGAGGCGCGCATCTCGTAGCCGAGCTCCGAAATGGCTGCGAGCCGCGCATCGATCTCGGGCCGCGTCGCGCCGGCCTCGCCGCTGGCGAGGATGCGCCGGACCAGCGTCTCGCGCTCGGCCGGCGGCAGCGCCGCGAGCAGCACGGCGCCGGAGCTCGTCTCCAGCACAGGGAAATGCGAACCGAGCGCAACGGAATAGCGCATGGGCAGCGGCGACTCGACCTGCAGCACGATGAGCACGGTCGCCTCGCGCAGCACGACCAGATGGCAGCTCTGGTCGGTATTGCCGACGAGTTCGCGCATGACCGGCAGTGCGCTGTCGACGAGCCGGTTCACGGGCGGATGCATGTGGGCGAGCTCGAACAGCTTCAGCGACAGGCGGTAGCGGTCGGCCTTGGTGCGGACGAGATAGCCGCGCCCCTCGAGGAGTTGGATGACGCGATAGATCTCGTGGATCGAGCGGCCGAGCCCGAGCGAGAGCTCGGTCTGCGTCAGGTCCTCGTTGCGGGCCGCCATGAATTCGAGGATGTCCAGCGCCTTTTCGGCCGCCGGCACCTTGTAGTCGCGCCGCGACCCGGCATCCGCACCCTCGTCCTCGTCCAGCGTCATCGCCCGCTCCGTCTCGCTCATGCCGTCGTCTCCGGCAGCGAGGCGGCATAGAGCGTGTCGAGGCGATCCGCCAGCGCCCGCGCCGGCAGCCGGCCGGCGATGGCTTCGGCGGCGGGATGCGTCGCCTCGCGGAAGAAGGTGATGAAGCCCGGATGGGTCGGCCGCAGATAGGAATTGGCGAGCGTCGCCAGCGTGTCGGCGAAGAAATTGCCCGTGATGCGGTTGGCCTCGGCATCACGCCAGGCGGCGAGCGATCCGGGCTGGCCGCCGAAGCGCACATAGTCGCCGCGCTGGTAATCCGGCGCGCAGAGGAAGAGCGCATAGTCGGCCGCGGCTTCGAGATGGGCCGAGAAGGCCGAGACGCCGATGCCGGCGCCGCCGAGCAGCGATCCCCGGGCGCCCTCGGCCGGGATATTGCCGAAGCGAAGCCGCGGACCCGAGGCGGGCGCGGAATAGTTCACATAGCCGAAGGCATAGGGCGTGTAGACGACGTCGTCATGCCCGACCATGTGGTCGTAGCAGCGGATCGGATTCCAGTCCGAAGAGGCGGGATGGGCGAGCGCCGCCAGCGCGCGCAGTTCGTCGATGATGGCCTCGACCGCATCGCGCGGGAGGAAGTGCCCATCCTCGCCGACAATATCGCCGCGTCCGGCGGCGAGGGTCATCACGAGACACATCGCATCGGTCGGCACGAAGGGAAGACCGATCCACTTGCCGTCGCCCAACAGCCGGCGTCCGAGATCGAGAACCTCGGCATGGCTCGTCGGCATGGCATCGGCATAGCGCGCGAGCAGATCGGGCCGGCAGGACGCGACCTGCGCCGCGGCGTCGATCGGCAGCGCCCATTGCGCGCCGTCATATTCATAGGACCGCCAGGAGCCACCGACCGAGTCCGCCGCGAAGCGGGCGCGCACGGCATCGTCGAGCCGGGCATCGAAGGGCACCATCAGCCGGCCGCGGGCGATGTCGCCGATGAAGGGATGGTCGAAGACGATGAGGTCGTACTGGCGGAGCACGTCTTCGAGCCGGCCCTCGCCGAATTCGTAGAGGCTGCGGCGGTCCCACTGGATCGAGACGCCCGGATGCGCGGCGCCATAGGGCGCGATGCTCCCATCGAGCGGCCCCCAGCAGCGCCTGTGATCCCAGGCGAGCCCGCGCAGCGTCACCGTCATTCCCGTCTCCACCCGTTTGCCCGGCTCTTCGGCCGGCTTGCGGCGACATTAACGCGTCATCGCACTTATGCAAACGATTTTCTTAAGTGCCGATATTTCGGACCATAGGGCTAATTCGCGCCGCTTGCAGGCCCGATTGATGGACTAATATACTAATAGAGCCATGTAGGCGCCTTGTCGCGTCCGGGTTGCTCTTGAACGCGCTTTGTGGATGGATGCCGGCAAAGCGGTCGCGGCGACCGCTCACGAAGGAGAATCGGCGGTGTTCGACGACGGCCCGATGCCGGTGAAGACGCGATCGACGGCCCAGGGCGTGTTCGAGCTGCTCTGCGGCGAGATCGTGCTCAACCAGCTGAAGCCGCTCGATCCCATCCGCGAGGGCCAGATCGCCGAACGCATCGGCGTGTCGCGCACGCCCGTCCGCGAGGCCTTGCTGCGCCTCGCCGATCTCGGCCTCGTCGACATCTATCCGCAGAGCGGCACCCGCGTGGCGCCGATCCGCCTCGCCAAGGTCCGCGCCGCACAACTGATCCGCGAGGCGGTCGAGGTCGAGGTCGTCGGCCGCGCCGCGGCCCGCATGACGCCGGCCGCGCTCGCCACCATCGATGCGATCATCGAGGACCAGGCGCGGGCCGCGACGCGCGGCGACACGCGCCGGCTCTACGAGCTCGACGAGGCCTTTCACCGCGCGATCTTCGAGATCGCCGACTGCCTGGCGGCGGCGGACGAGCTGGAAGACGTGAAGCTTCACTTGAATCGCCTGCGCTACCTCTCGGTCGATTGGCCGCGCAGCGCCGACTACATCGTCGCCGAGCACCGCCTGATCCGCGAGGCGCTCGGCGCGCAGGACGCCGTGGCCGCGGCGGCGGCGATGCGCACGCATCTGCGCGCCGTGCTGGTGCCGCTCGAAATGATGTCGCGCCGCAACGGCATCGCGGCTGCGGTCTGAACGATCCGGGAGGAAGTGAGATGACGACAGAGTTCGACGGCAAGGTGGCGCTCGTCACCGGGGCCGCGATGGGCATCGGCGGGGCCGTGGCCGAGCTTCTTGCCGAGCGCGGCGCGAAGCTGGTGCTGGTCGACCGCGACGCCGAGGCGCTGGCCACGATGGCCGGGCGCACCGGCGGCGAGGCGGTCGCCGGCGATCTCGCCGACCGCGCCACGCTGGAGGCGGCGATCGCCCGCGTGAAGGAGCGCTTCGGCCGGCTCGATGTCCTTTCCAACAATGCCGGCATCCAGCGCTACGGCACGCTGGAAACGACGACCGACGCGCTCTGGGACGAGGTCTTCGACGTCAATCTGAAGGCGATCTTCCGCCTGTCCGCGCTCGCGATCCCGCTGCTGCGTGAAACGCGCGGCGCCATCGTCAACATGGCCTCGGTGCAGGGCCTCGCCTCGCAGGCGAATGTCGTCGCCTATACCGCCGCCAAGCATGCGCTGATCGGGCTCACCCGCGCCGCCGCCGTCGACCATGCGCATGAGGGCATCCGCGTCAATGCGGTGGCACCGGGCTCGGTCGATACGCCGATGCTGCGCAAGACCATCGCCATGGCCGACGATCCGGCGGCGCTCGCTGCGATCATCGACGGCATGCATCCGCTCGGCCGCAGCGCCCATGCCCGGGAGATCGCCGAAGTCGTCGCGTTCCTCGCCTCCGACCGGGCCTCTTTCGTGACCGGCGCCGTCTATGTCGCCGATGGCGGCCTCACGATCCCGCTCGGCGGCGCGCCGAAGCCCTCGGAGACCGAAGGCAAGGCCTGACACCGAGGATCAGACCGGCGGGACGGCTTCCGTTCCGCTATGGTTAACCCTGCCTTAACGCCGCCCGCCGCAAGGTCGGCCAAGGCGCGGTGTCCGCTGCGCCGTGGTGCCTGGGCGGACGAGGGTGGCCTGTGCGGAGATCGGCGCGGCGCGGCGGATCGATATGGAGTGCGGCGCTCGGCGCGCTGCCGGCCGGGCTCGTGCTCGCCGCCTCCCCCGCGCTCGGCGAATCGATCTGGGTGCTCCCCGGCAACGGCAACTGGACGACGCCGTCGAACTGGTCGCCGGCCGGCGAGCCGACGGCGGCCTCCCAGGTGCGCGTCGACAATGGCGGGGAGGCGCAGGTGACCTTTCCCGGCGCCGCGGCCGCCGGCCTCACCATCGGCGGCGCCGCTGGGTCCTCGGGCAGCATCGCGGTCACCTCCGGCGGCACGCTGACCACGACCTCGGCGGCGCCCAGCATCGTCGGCGGCAGCGGCGCCGGCACGCTCACCATCACCCGGCTCGGCTCCAGCTGGACGAATACCGGCGGGCTCATCATCGGCGACGCAGCCGGCAGCTCCGGCGGCATGATCGTCGACATGGGCGCCACTGTCGCGACGGGCAGCGCGGCCGGCTCGACGACCATCATCGCCAACCAGGCCGGCTCGGCCGGCAGCCTCTCGATCGACGGCGACGGCTCGATCGTGACGGTCGGCAATGCCCTCATCCTCGGCAATGCCGGGGCGGCAAGCCTCCGCGTCTCGAGCGGCGGCGTGCTCACCGGTGCGGGCGCCGTCATCGGCGCGTCGGCCGGCGGCAGCGGCACCGCCACGGTGACCGGGACCGGGTCGCTCTGGAACACGACCGGCGATTTGACGCTCGGACGCTCGGGCAGCGCGTCGCTGACCGTCGAGGCCGGAGGCAGCGCAGCGGCAGAGAACGCGGTCGCCGGCCTCGAATCCTCCGGTAGCGCGGCGATCAAGGTCTCCGGCGCCGGCTCCAGCCTCGCCGCGACGGGTGAACTGACGCTCGGCGCCTCGGGTTCGGGCGAACTCACGGTGGAGGCGGGCGGCGCCGTATCGGCCTCCGCCATCACACTCGGCGCGGATGAAGGCGGCAGCGGCTCGGCCAAGGTCACCGGCGCCGATTCGCTGCTGTCGGCGACGGATGCCGGCGGGCTGGTCCTCGGCGCCTCTGGCGATGGCGATCTCGTGGTCGAGAGCGGCGGCCGCGCGACGGCGCCCAGCATCACGCTCGGTGCCGACGCAAAGGGCGCGGGCACGCTGCTGGTGACCGGCGCCAATTCCTCGCTCAGTGCGCAGACGCTGGTGATCGGCGGCGAAGGCACCGGCAGCGCCACGGTCGAGGCAGGCGGCTTCACGCAGTCCGCCGAGACGACGGTCGGCGCGGAGGCCGGCGCGAGGGGAGCGCTCACGGTGAACGGCGCGGGATCGACGGCGATCACGCAGAACGCCCTCACGATCGGCGCCGACGGAACCGGCGCCCTCACCATATCCGGCTCGGGCGCCGTCGCGACCGGCACGCTGGCGGTGGGCGCGGGCGCAAGCGGCACCGGCAGCATCGTCCTCTCCGGCGAAGGATCGAACCTCGTTGCGACCGGTGCTGCGACGATCGGCGGATCGGGATCCGGTAACGTAACGATTTCGCTCGGCGCCACCATGAGCGCCGGCTCGACCGTCATCGGCGCCGAGGCGGCCGGCGACGGAACGGTGCTGGTCACGGACAATGGATCGGCGCTCGCGGCGGGGACGGCTCTCACGGTTGGCGCGGCGGGCAATGGCACACTGACGCTGGTGAATGGCGGCACGGCTTCAGCCGGAACGCTCTCTGTCGGCAGCGCCTCGACCGGCATCGGCGCGGTCGTCGTCAGCAATCTCGGCTCTGAACTCGCCGTAGACGGCACTACCACAGTCGGCGACGCCGGCAATGGCACGCTGACCGTCTCATCCTCGGGAACGATGACGAGCGGCGACGCCGTCATCGGCGCATCGGCCGGGGGCATCGGCGCCGCGACCGTGACCGGCAGCGGATCGGACTGGACCGCGGGCGCGCTGACCATCGGCGGCGCCGGGTCCGGCTCTTTGCAGGTGACCGGGGCCGGAACGCTCGAAAGCGGCGCGGCGACGATCGGCTCGGAAGCCGGCTCGTCGGGTTCGATGGCGGTCGACGGCGGCGGCTCGGTCTGGACGGTGGATGGCGACGTTACGATCGGCGATGCCGGCACCGGCTCTCTGCAGGTGACCGCCGCGGGCGAGGTGGCGAGCGGAGCGGTGACCATCGGCGCGGCGAGCGGCTCGTCCGGCGCCGTGACCATCGACGGCGACGGTTCCGTCCTGTCGGCGGCGGGCGATGTCGTGATCGGCGCGGCCGGCGCGGGCACGGTGCTGGTCACGGCGGGCGGCACGCTGAACGCGGCCGGCGACATCACGCTCGCGTCCGAGGCGGGCAGCTCCGGCCTGTTGCAGATCGGCGACGGCGCCGGCTCGGGTTCGGTGACGGCGAGCGCGATCACTGGCGGCGCGGGAACGGCGACGGTCATCTTCGACCATACCGATCTCGGCTACACCTTCACGCCCCCGATCACCGGAACTGCTTCGGTGCAGCAGATCGGCAGCGGCACCACCATCCTCGCCTCCGCCAACAACTATACAGGCGCGACTACGATCGAAGCCGGCACGCTTCAGGCCGGCGCGGCGAATGTGCTGAGCACGGCGTCCGCGGTCACGATCGGCGCCGGCGGAACGCTGGCGCTTGCGGGGACCGACCAGACCGTGCCCTCCATCGTCAATGCCGGCACGGTCTCGACGCTCGGCAGCAGCGCCGGCGCCGAACTCACGGTGACCGGCGATTATGCCGGCAGCGGCGGCACGCTGGTGCTCGGGGCGAAGCTCGGCAACGACACATCGCCGACGGACCGCTTTGTGGTCGAGGGCGACGTCTCGGGGACGACCAGCGTTTCGGTCACCAATCTCGGCGGCACCGGCGGACGGACGACCGGCGACGGCATCGAGGTGATCGCCGTCGGCGGCGCTTCGCCGGCGGACGCCTTCTCGGGCAACCGGATCGTCGCCGGCGCCTGGGATTACCGGCTCTATCAGGGCGGCGTCGGCGCCGATGCCGATGACGGCAACTGGTATCTCCGCAGCGATCTCTCGCTCGCCGCGCAGACCTACGCGGCCTGGCCGGCGACGCTGGTCAATTTCGGCATCGCCAGCATCGGCACCTATCGCCAGCGGACGGGCGTCTGGAGCTATGGCGCCGCCGGAGTCACGGTCGGCGACGCGTGGGTGCGCGGCTTCGGTCGCGGCGGCTCGGCGAGCCCCGCCGGCGGCGCGCCCTTCGACCAGTCGCTCGGCTTCGGCCAGACCGGCGTCGAGGCCGAGCTTCCCGTCGCGCTGGCCGCGCCCGGCGAACTCAAGGCCGGCGTGATGGCGACCTTCGGCCGCTCGACCGCCGACATCTCGGCGACGACGCATGGCATCGCCGGCTCGGGCACGGTCGATACGGGCGCCTTCGGCATCGGCGGCAACGTGACCTGGACCGGATCGGGCGGCGATCTCGACGGTGTCTATGTCGACACGGTCGGGCAGATCATCTGGTACGACACCGATTTCAGCGCCAGCGATGCCGCTTCGCTCGCCTCGACCAGCGCCGTCGGTGGCGCGATCAGTGTCGAGGTCGGCAAATGGATAGAGGTCGCCAAGGGCTTCGCCATCGTGCCGCAGACGCAGCTCGCCTACATCGCGACCAGCGCCGGCGGCTTCACCGACCGCGACGGCACGCTGGTCGACGGCATCTCGGCGAGTGGCTTTGTCGGGCGCACCGGCATCCGGGCGGAACATTCCCGCTTCCTCGGCAGCGGACCGGACGATGCGATGCGCCTCGACGCCTATCTCCTCGCCAATCTCGCCTACGCCTTCGGCGGCAGCTATGCCGTCTCGGTGGGCGGCACGGCGCTCGACCAGGATTCGGCGCCGCTCCTCGGCGAGCTCGGCATGGGCGCGACGCTGCAGATGACAGCAGCGGCCGCCCTCTATGGCGAGGCGAGCTATGCCGCCGCCTTTTCCGGCGGGGCGAGTTACTGGTCCGGCAATCTCGGCCTCAAGCTCGACTGGTAGACGTCGCCCTCGCCGGTCTATGCTCGCCTCCCAAGCAGACCAGGAGAGCGGGCATGGCGACGGTCAAAGCGGTCCTCGACACCACCAATTACGCTGTCTCGATCGAGGCCGGGCCGCACCGGCTTTCCGCCGACGAGCCGCCGGCGCGCGGCGGGCTCGGCCATGGGCCGGGCCCCTATGACCTCGTGCTCGCCGGCCTCGCGGCCTGCACGGTCATCACGCTGCGCATGTATGCCGAGCGCAAGGGCTGGCATCTCGGCGAAATCCGCGCCGAGCTCGCCCACACGCGGACCGACGGCCGCACGCATATCACCCGCGCCCTCAGCTTCGAGGCGGCGCTGGCGCCGGAGCAGCGCAGCCGCCTCGCGGAAATCGCCGAGAAGACGCCGGTGACCCTGACGCTGAAACAGGGCGCCGACATCGTCACCGAGATCCGGGATGGCGCGCCGCAAGCGGAAACGCTGGAAGAACTGGACGAGCGTCTCGACGAGGCGCTGGAGGAGAGCTTTCCGGCCAGCGACCCGCCGAGCATTTCGCCCGGCGAGGGCTGAGAACTCGATCCTACCAGTGGATGCCGAGGCCGACGAAGGCGCCCTGCTGCGTGGTGTCGTAGACGAAGCCGCCGCTCTCATAGTCCTCGTAGATGGCGCGATAGCCGATCGAGGTGGAGATCGTCTTCGACCAGTTGTAGCCGACGGCGCCGAAGGCCTGCCAGGTGAAGTTGGAGCCGACGCCGAAGCCGCCAACATCGCCGAGCGCCGTCACGAACCAGCGATCGTTGAAGTCGTAATGGCCGTAGAGGCCGACGGTCGGATCGATCCACTGCACCGTGCCGCCGTCGCTGACGGTGACGGGCAGGAAGGCGGGGCTGACCCCGAGATCGGCGGAGAGGTTCTGGTAGCGGAAGCCGACGGTGGGCGCGAGCTGCAGCTGCGGCATGCCGAGCGGCAGCATGTAGCCGACGAGGCCCTGCACCGTGATCTGGGTCTGCGAATAATCGTAGTTGAAGGCGCTGTCGCGGATCTGGCCGTCGCTGCTCACCTTGGTGAGCATGAAATCGGTCAGGAACATGAACTGGTCGGTGAAGCCGCCGAACGAGCCCATCAGCGCGCCGTCGAGATCGCTGATCGCCTGCCCGGGCGAAATATCGATGCCGACAGGGCCGATGCCGCGCACCCCGACATCGCCGGAGACGCCGGAGAGCCAGCCATAGATCGTCGCCTGGAAGCGCCAGTCGGTCTTCGCGGGCGCTGCCGCGACGACCGGCTCCGGCGGCGTCACGTCCGCTGCTTGCGCCGAAACGGCCGAACCCGCGACGAGCAGGCCGCCGACGAGCGCCAGAGTCCGCGCCAAGATAGTCTCACGCTTGTGCATCGATATCCCCCGATGTCGTGCCCCTTGGCATCGCCATAGCATGGCCGGAGCCGTCAAGAAGCGCCCGCTTCGCCGCACCGCATTCGTCGGCGGGGATCGGTTGCAGGAATGTCGCAGCGGCTCAGCGGAGCCGGTGTCGAGCCGGCTTGCAATTGGCCCTCGTTTTGCTGCACTGCATGATCGGATGTTCACCAGCGAGGTCGACGATGACTGAGACGCCCGCGTTCCCGAGCCGCCTCCTGCGGGGCTATGCCGCCTTCCGCGACCAGCGGCTCCCCCAGGAGAGCGCGCGCTATCGCATCCTCGCCGAGACCGGCCAGCGGCCGCGCACCATGATCATCGGCTGCTGCGACAGCCGCGCCGCGCCGGAAACGATCTTCGACGCCGCGCCCGGCGAGCTCTTCGTCATCCGCAACGTCGCCAATCTCGTGCCGCCCTATGATCCCGACGGCGAATATCACGGCACCTCGGCGGCCATCGAATTCGGCGTGATGGGCCTCAAGGTCCGCTATATCCTGGTGATGGGCCATGGCCGCTGCGGCGGCGTGCAGGCCTATATCGCCTCGCGCGATGCAGGTGCGAATGCGCCGGAGGAGCCGAGCGCCTTCATCGGCAAGTGGATCAGCCTTGTTGCCCCGGCCGAGAAGCTCGTCTGCGAAAGCCCGGAGGATGCCGCCGGGCGGCAGCGCGCGCTGGAATTCGCCTCGATCCGCCAGGGCATCGAGAATCTCCGCACCTTCCCCTCGATCCGCAATCTCGAGGAGATCGGCGAGATCGAGTTGCACGGCGCCTGGTTCGACATCTCGACCGGCGAACTGCATGTGCTCGACCAGGAGACCGGGCGCTTCGAAGTCGCGAAGGGATAGGCGCCTATCGACAAGCCGTCATAGCCGGGCTTGTCCCGGCCATGACGCGCTTATGGTCCTGTTTTCCGTCGCGCCTGCTCAAGCCGCCTGCTTGCGCGGCTGGATCAGCTTGCGATTGACCAGCACCTCGGCGATCTGCACGGCGTTGAGCGCCGCGCCCTTCCTGAGATTGTCCGAGACGACCCAGAGATTGAGGCCGTTCTCGACCGTCGCGTCCTCGCGGATGCGCGAGATATAGGTCGCGTCCTCGCCGGTCGCTTCATAGGGCGTGATGTACTGATTCTCTTCCGGATTATCGATGACCAGGCAGCCCGGCGCCTCGCGGAGGATGTCGCGCGCCTCGTCAGCGGTGATCGGCTTCTCGAACTCGATATTGACCGATTCCGAATGCGAGATGAACACCGGCACGCGGACGGCGGTGCAGGTGAGCTTGATCTTCGGATCGAGGATCTTCTTGGTCTCGGCCATCACCTTCCATTCCTCCTTGGTGTAGCCGTCCTCCATGAAGACGTCGATGTGAGGAATGAGGTTGAAGGCGATGCGCTTGGTGAACTTCTCCATGACGATCGGATCGTTCACGAAGACCGCGCGGGTCTGCGTGAAGAGCTCGTCCATGGCTTCCTTGCCGGCGCCTGACACCGACTGATACGTCGAGACGACGACGCGCTTGATCGTCGCGACGTCATGCAGCGGCTTCAGCGCTACGACGAGCTGCGCGGTCGAGCAGTTCGGATTGGCGATGATGTTCTTCTTCGAAAAGCCCTTGATCGCGTCGGCGTTCACTTCCGGCACGATCAGCGGCACCTCGGCGTCGTAGCGCCAGGCCGAAGAATTGTCGATCACGACGCAGCCCTGCGCGCCGATCTTCGGCGACCATTCCTTCGAGATCGTGCCGCCCGCCGACATGAGGCAAATATCGGTATCGGAGAAGTCGTACTGGTCGAGCGGCTTCACCTTCAGCGTCCGGTCGCCGAACGAGACCTCGGTGCCCTGGCTGCGGCGCGAGGCGAGCGCCACGACCTCGTCGGCCGGGAAGCCCCGCTCGTCCAGGATGTTCAGCATTTCGCGGCCCACATTGCCCGTGGCACCGACGATGGCGACCTTGTAACCCATGGTGATCCTCATTCCTTCGTTCGCGTCGCTCTCCCGCGCCGCCTGACGCTTCCCGGTCGGGGAAGTCGTCGGCCGGCTCATCTCCCCCTCGGGCCCCAAGGGAGAGACGATGGGGCACGGGAGGGACGATCAGCCGGTCGTCGCGGTTTTCGGGGTGGTCGTGACGGTTTTCGGGCGCGCGGGCGCGTGCGTCGGCGCCCCGGTGACGGCAGCCACCTGGCCCGTTAGGATCGCACTGGCACGAAGAGGCGCGGCCATCGGCAAACCCGATTGAGATTGCGCTGCTTGTGACGCCAAATCGGCGCCGGAGTCAACAGCGAGCCGGCGGTTCGCCGCGCGGAGGTCCCTTTGCATCGCCCGCTCCGCTTCCTCGCGCTTCTCGCCGCGCTCTTGGCGCCGGCCACCGGCATGGCGGGCGAGCGGCTCGGCGAGGCCGAGATCGCATCGACCTTTCGCGGCATGACGCTCGACGGCATCTATCGCAACGGCGAGTTCTTCAGCGAGACCTACAACGAGGACGGCTCGATCCGCTATCACGGCCAGACCGGTGCCGACAGCGGCGAATGGAGCGTCGAAGGCGGACGCTTCTGCACCTTCTACGAGGGCGCCGAGGGCGCGTGTTTCTTCGTCGAGCGCGACGGCGCCAACTGCTTCACCTTCACCGCGCCGGAAGAGAGGGCCGGCGGCACGGTGCCGCAGAAGGATTGGACGTCGCGCGGCTGGGACCGCACGAAGCCCTCGACTTGCCCAACCGCGCCGGAGATCGAGCTGTAGCCTCAGGCGACCTGCGACAGATCCTCGATCGTCTGGAGTTCCTCGCGCGTCAGCGGCGCGGCGCTCGCCGCCGCGGCATTGGCGGCGATCTGCTCGGGCCGCGTCGCGCCGGCGATGACCGAGGCGACGGAGGGTCGTGCCAGCAGCCAGAGAAAGGCGATGTCGAGCAGCGAGCGGCCATTCACCGAGGCGAAATCCTCGACGGCGGCCGCGAGGTCGCGGTTGCGGGGCGTCAGGTAGCGGTCGCCGAGGCCCGTCCAGGCGGCGAAGCGCGTCCCCTCCGGACGATCCTCGCGACGATATTTGCCGGTGAGAAGGCCGGCCGCGAGCGGGAAATAGGGGATGAGCGACAGCCTCTCGGCCTCGATCTCCGGCAGCAGCTCGGCTTCGATGCCGCGCGCGACGAGGCTGTACTCGTCCTGGCTGGAGACGAAACCGGTGGCGCCCGCCGCCTTCGCCGCGGCGCCGGCGGCGCGAAGGCCCTCGGCGGTGAAGTTCGAGGCGCCGTAGAAGCGGATCTTGCCGGCCGCGACCAGTTCCTCCAGCGCACCGATCGTCTCCTCGATCGGCGTCTCGGGATCGGGCTCGTGCATCTGGTAGAGATCGATGCGCTCGGTGCGCAGACGCTTCAGCGAGGCGTCGGCCGCCTTCAGGATATAGCCGCGCGAACCGCGTCGCCCTTCCGCGCTGCCGGCGATCGGCTTGCCGAACTTCGTCGCCAGCACGACCTTGTCATACCGTCCTTCCAGGACCTCGCCGATGATCGTTTCCGAGCGCGTGTCGGCATAGATGTCGGCCGTATCGAGGAACGTGACGCCATGGTCGAGCGCGGCGTCGATCACCCGGCGCGACTCCGCCGCGTCGATGCGGCCGCCGAAGTTGTTGCAGCCGAGGCCGAGAACGGAGACGAAAAGGTCTGACGACCCGAGGCGGCGGGTTTCCATGGCGGGCTCCTTCGCGGGATGTGGGGATGGCGGGGTCGCGAAGGAGGATAGTGCGCCGGTCGTCAGGCTGCCAGACTTTCCGCCCGCGTCTCGTAGACGTGATCGACGAGGCCGAAGGCCTTCGCTTCCTCGGCATCGAGGAAGGTGTCCCGGTCGAGGGCGCGCTCCACCTCCTCGAGCGTCCGCCCGCAATGCTTCGCATAGAGTGCGTTCAGCCGCCGCTTGGTGCGGGTGATGTTGGCGGCATGGCGCTCGATGTCGGAAACCACGCCCTGGAAGCCGCCGGACGGCTGATGGACCATGATCGAGGAATTCGGCAGCGCGATGCGGCGGCCGGGCGTCCCGGCCATCAGCAGGAAGGAGCCGGCCGAGCAGGCAGTGCCCATGCAGACGGTCGAGATCGGATTGCCGATGAACTGCATCGTGTCATAGATCGCGAAGGCGCTGGTCACCGAACCGCCCGGCGAGTTGATGTAGAGCGCGATCTCGCGCGTCGGGCTCTCGGATTCGAGGAACAGGAGCTGCGCAGAGACGAGCGCCGACACCGTGTCGTCGATCGGCCCGTTCAGGAAGACGATCCGCTCGCGCAGCAGGCGCGAATAGATATCGAAGGCGCGATCGCCGCGGCTCGACTGCTCGACGACCATCGGGACGAAACTGTTCATGGCGCTCTCCTCGGGCGGCAGCGATTAGGCGACAAGTTGCATGATGGTCGGAAGCGCACCGTGCCGGCGCGCCTGCGGCCGGGGACGGCGGATGCGGCGCCGCGCGACGAGGCTCGCCAGCGGCAGCAGCACGAAGGAGTCGTCCTCGACCGTGACGATGCGGTCGACGGACTGCTCGGCCGGGACGGTGAAGCCATCATGCACGAGGCGAAGATGGGTGCGGCGCTCGCCGATCGGCGTGAGCTCGAAGCGCACCGTGCTATCCAGCACTTCACCGTCCGCGTCGTGAAGCCAGCGCCAGACCAGCCGGCTCGGGGCGTTGCTCTCGATGACGTCCGCGACGATGCCGTCGCCCAGCACCGGATCGGCGAGGCGCATGGCACCGTCCGCAACCGGTGTCGCCGCCATCAGCCATTGCGAGACGATGGACGCATCGGTGAGCGCCCGCCACACGCGGTCCACCGGCGCGTCGAGCTCGGTCTCCAGCACGAGCGCGACCGTCTTGGTCTCGTTTGCCGGCTCACGGTCAGTCATCGTCCAGTCCTTTCAGGATGTCCTTGAGGCGATCGATCCGCTCCGGCCAGAAGCTGCGATAGCGGTCGATCCAGTCCACGAGCGGCGCCAGCCCTTCGGGCGCGGCGCGGTAATAGGCGAAGCGGCCCTCGCGCCGCTCGGTGACGAGACCCGCCGCCTTCAGCGTCGCCAGATGCTGCGAGATGGCCGGCTGCGAAACCTCGAAGCGCGCGGTGAGCTGGCTGACGCTCATTTCGCTTGCCGTGAGCCGTTCAAATACGGCGCGGCGGGTCGGGTCGGCGAGGGCGCGAAACGTGTCGGGCAGCATCATGTGCAATACATAAGCGGAGACTTATGCGATTCGCAAGGGCGCCGGGTGCGTCAGCCGAGAGGCCGCTTGGTGTCGGACACAGACGCCGTTCCTCACTGGTCCAGGACCCGCCCAAAGCCTGGGCGCGCGTCGCCGTGCCTTTCGCGTTGACATTCGGCGCCACCCATCCCTAAATGCGAATAATTCGCATTTTCATCTGGGATAGGACCATGCGCGTGCTGGACACTGAGCAGCAGAGCGAGGCGACGGGCTGGCGACGCGAGCGCGGTCTTCCCTCGATGTCGGAGGTGCATGGATCGGTCGCGGTCGCCGCCTCCGGACCGGCCTGGCGCAAGGCGGCGGCCTTTCTCGGGCCGGGCTATCTCGTCGCAGTCGGCTATATGGACCCCGGCAACTGGGCGACCTCGCTCGCCGGCGGCTCGTCCTTCGGCTACACGCTGCTCTTCGTCGCCCTGCTCTCCAACATCATGGCGATCATCCTGCAGGCGCTGGCGGCGCGGCTCGCGGTGGCGACCGGCCGCGACCTCGCCCAGGCCTGCCGCGACGCCTATCCGGCCCCCGTCGCCTTCGTGCTGTGGATCCTCGCCGAGATCGCCATCTGCGCCACCGATCTCGCCGAGGTCATCGGCACGGCGATCGGCCTCAATCTCCTGTTCGGCATCCC
>CAWZZK010000226.1:0-15781 GCA_963966455.1 Kaistia sp.
CCGGCCACGGTGCGCGAGGTCGAATATCAGGGCACCGCCGTCTTCGTCAGCCTCGTCACCGAAGCGGGGCTCGAAATGATGGCCATCGTGCCGGAGCGCACCTTCTACGCCCGCCCCTTCGAGGCCGGCGAAGCCGTCCACGTCCATTGGGACGAAGCCGACATCCATGAGCTCGCGGCCTGAGCGCCGGCGCTTGCACCAGAGGAGAGAGTGCCCATGAAGAAGTCCGACAAGTCCGGCCTGTCGCGCCGCACGCTGCTCAAGGGATCGGCCGCCTTCGCCGGTTTCGTCGGCACGCAGGCGGTGACCGGCTTCCCGGCCGTCCATGCCGACGAGCCGATCACGCTGCGCTACCTCTCGACGGCGACCAACCAGTCGCCGGCCATCGCCGCCAAGGCGAAGGAAGTCACCGGCATCAACATCGAATATGTGACGGTCACCACCGACGACGTGACCAAGCGCATCGTCACGCAGCCGGATTCCTTCGACCTCGTCGACACCGAATATTTCAGCCTGCGCAACCTGATCCCGTCCGGCAACCTGATGGGCATCGACGCCAAGAAGGTGAAGCTGGTCGACAAGCTCGCCACCGCCATGACCAAGGGCGAGGTGGACGGCAAGAAGATCGGCAACCAGGGCACCGCGCCCAACAAGGTTTTCTATCTCGAGAAGCAGCGCGGCAAGGAGTTCGCCAAGGAGCCGACCGACTGGATCACCCTGATCCCGACCACCTACAATGCCGACACGCTCGGCATCCGCCCCGACCTCATCGGCCGGCCGATCACCAGCTGGGCCGAGCTGCTCAATCCCGAGTTCAAGGGCAAGGCCTCGATCCTCAACATCCCCTCGATCGGCATCATGGATGCCGCCATGGTCAACGAGGCGATGGGCAAGGTTCAGTATGGCGACAAGGGCAACATGACCAAGGAGGAGATCGACAAGACGATCGCCACCCTGATCGAAGCCAAGAAAGCCGGCCAGTTCCGCGCCTTCTGGACCGACTTCAACGAGAGCGTCAACCTGATGGCCTCCGGCGAGACGGTCATCCAGTCGATGTGGTCGCCGGCCGTGACCGCCGTGCGCCTCAAGGGCATCCCCTGCACCTTCCAGCCGCTGAAGGAGGGCTATCGCGCCTGGGCCTCGGGCTTCGGTCTGCCGCGCACGCTGAAGGGCAAGCAGCTCGACGCCGCCTACGAGTTCATCAACTGGTTCCTCTCCGGCTGGGCCGGCGCCTATCTCAACCGCCAGGGCTACTACTCGGCCGTCCTCGAGACCGCCAAGGAGAACATGGAGCCCTACGAGTGGGCGTTCTGGATGGAAGGCAAGCCGGCCGAGAAGGACATTCTCGGCCCCGATGGCGGTCTCCTGGAGAAGGCCGGCTCGGTCCGCGACGGCGGCTCCTATGTCGAGCGCATGGGCGCGGTCGCCTGCTGGAACTCGATCATGGATGAAAACGCCTACATGGTTCAGAAGTGGAACGAGTTCATCGCCGCCTGATGTGACCACGCCGCCGGGGCCCTCGCCCCGGCGGCTTTTCGCTGCCGGCGCTGCGCCGGCACGCCTCGTTGCCGGACGGAGAGCCGCTGCCGATGCTGGACATGAGATCGCGCTGGACGCCCTACTGGCAGGCGGCGCCGCTGGCCCTCGTCTTCCTGGTCTTCTTCGTCCTTCCGCTCGCCATCACCTTCATGGTCAGCTTCTGGACCTATACCGGCTATTCGATCGAGCCCGCCTTCGTCGGCGACAACTACGCCTCCGCCTTCGACAAGTGCTTCTCGAACCTGCCGGAGCTCTGCACGACCTTCCGGACCTATCTCTCGACGCTGAAATTCTGTCTTCTGGTCTGGCTGATCACGCTCGTGCTCGGCTTCACCATCGCCTATTACCTCGTCTTCGAGATCAAGTCGCCGACGACGCGTATCGTCCTGGCGCTGTTGACCACCATCCCGTTCTGGACCTCGAACGTGATCCGCATGATCTCGTGGATCCCGCTGCTCGGCCGCAACGGCCTCGTCAACCAGGCACTGATGGGCGCCGGCATCACGCATGAGCCGATCGACTGGCTGCTCTATTCGAGCTTCTCGGTGACGCTGTCGCTCGTTCACATCAACACGGTCTTCATGATCGTGCCGATCCTCAATTCCATGTCGCGCATCGACCGCTCGCTGATCGAGGCCGCCTATGACAATGGCGCCAGCGCCTGGCAGACGATCTGGAACGTCATCGTGCCGCTGTCGAAGACGGGCATCGCCATCGGCTCGATCTTCGTCGTCACCGTCGTGATGGGCGACTTCATCTCGATCGGCCTCATGGGCGGCCAGCAGATCGCCTCGGCCGGCAAGGTGATCGAGACGCAGATCACGGCGCTTCAATTCCCCATCGCCGCCGCCAACGCCATCGTGCTGCTCGCGGTGGTGCTGATGATCATCTGGACGCTGCTGCGCCTCGTCGACATCCGCAAGGAGCTCTGAGATGACCGAGGGCCGCTCGCGCGCATTCTACGTCCTGTCGGCGATCTTCGGGCTCTATGTCCTTTTCCTGTACGGGCCGACGATCACCATCCTCGTCCTCTCCTTCCAGGGGCCGAGCGGCGGCATGACCTTCCCGATGAACGGGGTGTCGCTGCACTGGTTCCACAATCTCTGGGCCGGCATCGGCGTGCCCAATGTCGTTGATGCGCTGCTGAATTCGCTGAAGCTCGGCCTCGTGGTGACGGTGCTGACCGTCGTCATCTCGATCATGGCCGGCTATGCCTTCCGCCGCCGCTTCCGCGGCCAGGACGCGCTGTTCTTCACGGCGATCGCGAGCCTGATCCTGCCCTCGATCATCGTCTCGCTCGGCATCGCGCTCGAGTTCCAGCTCGTCAACCAGACCATCACCGGCTGGGGCGATACGCTGGTCGACAACTATGTCGATATCGACAATCCGACCGCCTGGACCAATTTCCTCGGCTCTATCGGCATCCTGATCCAGGACAATTTCCAGACCGTGATGGGCCTCTTCACCTCCGGCCTCGGCGCCCATCTGACCTGGACGCTGCCCTTCGGCCTCCTGATCATGTTCGCGGTCTTCAACCGCTTCAATCCGGCCTATGAGGAGGCGGCGCGCGATCTCGGCGCCTCGCCCTGGCAGACCTTCCGCTTCGTCGTGCTGCCGATCATCCTGCCCTCGCTGATCGGCGTGGCGCTGTTCGGCTTCACGCTGTCCTGGGACGAGATCGCGCGTTCCAGCCAGGCGGTCGGCTCGGCCAACACGCTGCCACTGACGCTGCGCGGCCTGACGACCACCGTGACGACGCCGGTGATCTACGCGCTCGGCACCGTGACGACCGCCGTCTCCTTCGCGGTCATCGGGCTCGCCATCGCAACCCTCCTCATCGTCCAGGCGCGACGCCGCCGGCACGGCTCGGACGCGGGCCACGGCGTCTAGCGGCAAAAGTCAGACGTGCTAGTTTCCGCCTTCCAGCGGGCGGAGAGCGGCAGCATGCGGATCCAGGTCATCAGTCCCGGCAGCGCCGCCGCCGCGCGGGTTGCCGCTGCGGCGCGCGCCTTCGCCGGCCCGGGCACCGAGATCGCCGCGGTCACCGTCGAGGATGCACCGGTCTCGATCGAGGGGCCGGTCGAAGCCGCCCTTGCGCTTTCCGGCATCCTCGATGCGCTGGTGCTCGGCGTTGCCGGCGGCGCGGCGGCGCATGTCATCGCGAGCTTCGACGATCCCGGCCTCGACGCGGCGCGCGCGCTGGCCCGAGGACCGGTGGTGGGTGCCGGCGAAGCCGCGTTCCACTGCGCCTCGCTGGTCGCCGGCCGCTTCACCGTCGTGACGACGCATGTGCGCACCGTCCCGGTACTCGCCGCCAATCTCGACCGCACTGGCCTCGCCAAGCGCTGCGCCGGCATCCGCGCCGCCGAAGTCTCGCTGCTCGCGCTCGACGATCCGCATTCGGCCGCCCGCGACCGCGTCTCGGCCGAGATCGACCGCGCCATCCGCGAGGACAAGGCCGAGGCGATCGTGCTCGGCATGGCCGGGATGGTCGAACTCGCCCGCTCGCTCGCCATCGAGCACGGTCTTCCCGTGGTCGAGGGCGTGTCGGCGGCGGTGCGCCTCGCGGAGGGGCTGGTCGCGCTCGGCCTTCCCACCTCCAAGATCGGCGGCTGGGCGCAGCCGCGCAAGAAGTCGCTGCCGCCGCGCCTCGCCGGCGCGGTGGATTGAGCCGCCGGCAGGGGGAACCTCGCGGTCATAGCGCCGTTGGGCGGATGCCGGCACCTCCGATGCGCTTTCGATAACCGCGCCGCGGGATCCTTCGCCCGACCGCCCGCCAACGCGCTATAGTGGCGGCGGCCGGTCATCGGGCATGTCCGGCAACAGATCCGGGTCCGCCGAGGGCGCGACCGCTTCACAAGGAGTGCATGATGGTAGACAAGACCGCCCCCGATCTGGCCGAGCAGATGAAAGCGATCCAGTCCGATCTGCTCGCCTTGTCCGAGACCGTTCGCTCCTACACGCGCGACCACGCGTCGGCCGGGGCCGATGCGGTGCGCGACGCGGCAAGCCGCGCCGGCAGCGCCGCCCATGACGCCGCCGAGGAAGCGCGGCGCCGCGGCGAGCATCTCGCCGAGGATCTCCAGGGCCACATCACCGCCAACCCGCTGCCGGCCGTGCTCGTCGCCGCCGGCATCGGTCTCGTGATCGGCGCGATCCTCGGTCGCCGATGAGCGGGATCTTCGCAGCGCTTGCGAGCGTCGCCACCGCCGTCGCCGCCGAGGCGACGGCGAGGACGCTGAAGAAGCTCGCCTGGATGGCGCTCGCCGCCGTCTTCATCCTGCTCGGCGTCGCCTTTGCCGGGGCAGCGGGCTATGACGCGCTGGTCGTCGCGCTCGGACCGCGCACCGCGAAGCTGATCTTCGCCGGGACGTTCGTGCTGATCGGGCTGATCATCATGGTGTCGGTGAACTATGGCGGCCGGACGAGGCGCCGGCGGCCGGAGAGCGGCGACACGACCACCGCCGCTGTCGCCTTCGCCATGGGCATTCTCTCGGGCATTGGCCGCCGGCGCTGACGCCGGCGGTCTCTTTTTAACGAAACGAGACGGCTCAGGCCGCCATCGAGGCGGTCGAGTTGAAGAACAGCGCCTGGCTGATCGCCGCCTTCACGGTGCGCGGATCGAAGGGCTTGGTCAGCAGGAAGGTCGGCTCCGGCCGCTCGCCCGTCAAGAGGCGCTGCGGGAAGGCGGTGATGAAGATCACCGGCACGCTGAAGCCCGACAGGATGTCCTTGACCGCATCGATGCCCGACGAACCGTCGGCGAGCTGGATATCGGCGAGGACGAGACCCGGCTGCTCGGCGCCGGCGGCGGCGACCGCCTCGGTGCGCGTGCGGGCGATGGCGGCGACCTCGTGGCCGAGCTCCTGCACGATGCCCGACAGATCCATCGAGATCATCGGCTCGTCCTCGATGATGAGGACGCGGGTGCGGGTTTGGCGGTCGATCTCGGCCATCGCCTCGGCGATCAGCGGCTGCACCTGGGAGACCGGGATATCCATCACGGCGGCGGTGTCGACATCCGAGAAGCCCTCGACGACCGAGAGCAGGAGCGCCTGGCGGCTCTCGGGGGTCATCGCGGCGAGACGCTGCTGTGCCGTCGCCTCCTGGCGGTTGAGCCCGTCCAGCTCGCTGTCGCCGCCGACCTGCGTGCCCGACCAGATGGCATGGAACAGGCGATACAGCGCAACCTTGGGATGGATGTCGCGTTGGATGGACGAAGGCTCGTTGACGATTGCCTGCAGGCAGGCGCGCACATAGGCGTCGCCGCTCTTCTGGCCGCCGGTGAGCGCACGGGCATAGCGGCGCAGGAAAGGCAGATGCGGAGCCAGCATCTGCGACAGGCTGTCGGGCATGGTTTCCCCCTTGCAAGGATGTCGCACTATCTCGGCGCAAACGTGCCATGCGCGGAAAGGTTCCGAAACGGGGGAACCAAATTTGATGCGGCGCATTGATGGTCGCTGCGAGCCGAGCGGAGGCACGAGGGGTCCGGTCGTCAGTGTTGTGAGAACGGGTGAGCCGCATGGCAATTGCTGGGACAAATGAAGTGACGAATGACGAGAAGGATATGAAGGACGGCGCGTCGCTGTCTCCGCCTGCCGGCGCTCCGGCGGCCAGGGGCGGAGCGCCGCAGCGCGAGGGCAAGGAAGACTGGATCGGCCGCCAGCTGCGCCGCGTCTTCGACGATGCCCTCAACGAGCCGCTGCCCGACGACATCATGTCGCTTCTGGAGCGGATCGACGAGCATCCGACCGAGCCGACCAAGCCCGAAGCCAAGAACGGCTGACCACGAACGGCTGACCAGTGCCGCCGACCCGACGGCTTTTTGCCTGGTGCCGAGGAGCGTTGCATGAAGAATGAACTCGTCGAGGCCCTGCCGATGCTGCGCGCCTTCGCACGCTCGCTGTGCGGCAATCGCGATCGGGCCGACGATCTCGTCCAGGAGACCGTGATGCGGGCCCTGGCGAACCGGGACAAGTTTCAGGAAGGCACCAACCTGCATGCGTGGCTGGTGACGATCCTGCGCAACCAGTACTATTCCGAAATCCGCAAGCGCCGCCGCGAGGTGGAGGATTCGGAAGGGACGCATGCGAGCCGGCTTTCGGACATCGCGGCGCAGCCTGGCCATCTCGAACTGGACGACTTCCTGCGCGCCATGCGGCTCCTGCCGGACGAGCAGCGCGAAGCCCTCGTCCTGATCGGCGCCAGCGGCTTTTCCTATGAAGAGGCGGCGGAGATCTGCGGCGTGCGCGTCGGCACCGTGAAGAGCCGCGTCTCGCGTGCCCGCTCGCGCCTTGACGAGATCATGAATGGCGGCGTCGATCTGCCCGGCGGCGACAGCGCGGAACGCTCGGCGAACGAGATCGCGCAGGCGATGCGCCTGCGCGCCTGACGATCACGGTCCCTGAACGCCACGAAATCGTCGGAATGAGCGGCAACTGACCGCCACAGGGCCATCGGGGGCCCGACGGGGATTGTTCGATGGAGTTCAGTGCGACACGCCGGCGCTTGCTCGCGCTGATAGGACAGGGCGCGGCCGCCGCCTTGGTGCTGCCCGCCGCCGCCGAGGCGGTCTCTCAGGGCGATGACGGGCTGGTCGCGTCGATCGCCGCCATCGAGCAGTCGCTGGGTGGCCGCATCGGCGTCTCGATCCACGATACCGATAGCGGCCGGCGCTGGGCGCATCGCGGCGACGAGCGCTTCCCGATGTGCTCGACCTTCAAGCTCCTCGCGGCCGCTGCGATCCTCGAACGCGTCGATGACGGTACCGACACGCTGGAGCGGCGCGTCATCATCCGCGAAGAAGACCTCGTCACCTATTCGCCCGTGCTCGAAAGCCGGATCGGCGGCAAGGGTGTGACGCTCGCCACGATCTGCCGCGCCGCCGTCACACTCAGCGACAATACGGCCGGCAACATGATGCTGAAGGCGATCGGCGGGCCGGAGGGCTTCACCGCCTTCATGCGCAGCCTCGGCGACGGCGTGACGCGGCTCGACCGTCGGGAGCCGGACCTCAACACCGCCATTCCCGGCGATGATCGGGACACGACATCGCCGCAGGCGATGACGGCGAGCGTCGAGAAACTCCTGTTCGGAAAGGCGCTGTCGCCGCGCTCGCGCCGGCAGCTTTCCGAATGGATGCTCGACTGCAAAACGGGCGACGGCAAGCTCAGAGCCGGATTGCCGAAGCGCTGGCGGATCGGCGAGAAGACGGGCGGCGGCGCCAACGGCACCAGCAACGACGTCGCGGCCTTGTGGCCGCCGATCCGCGAAGCCGTGATCGTCTCGGTCTTCGCGACGGGCAGCGAGGCTTCGCCCGAGGCGCGCAACGCCGCCATTGCCGCGATCGGCAAGGCGCTCTCCGAGACGATCCGCGCCTCCTGACGCACCGGCGAGATGCGGACATGAAAAAGGCTCCACCCGAAGGTGGAGCCCTTTCACTGTCGTTCGGCTGCTGCCGTCAGGCGCGCCGCATGAGATGCATCACCGCCGAGATCAGGAAGAGGATGATCGCGACGACGAAGATGATCTTGGCGATGCCGATGGCCGTGCCGGCGATGCCACCGAAACCGAGGACAGCCGCCACAAGCGCAACGATGAGGAAAAGAATAGCCCAGTTCAGCATCACGGAACTCCCGATAAAAACCGCGGCCCAGCACCGCTCGGCAAAATAATGCCGAGCCGCCGGAGGAGTTCCCTTGGCTCTGCTGCCTTATTCGCTTCCCTCGCGGCCGGTGATCTCGATGCCGAAGCCCTGCAGGCCGACATATTGCCGTTCCTGCGAGGTGATGAGGCGGATCGAGCGCACCTTCAGATCGCGCAGGATCTGCGCGCCGACGCCGATCTCGCGCCAGCGTTCCTTGCGCTGGCGGGCGGAGAGATGCTTCTCCTCGCCGTCGCTGGCCAGCGACCCGTCCGGGCGCTGCACGGCGGGGTCGCGGATCATCAGGAAGACGCCGCGATCGGCGGTGCCGACCTTGCGCAGCGTCGTCTCCAGCCAGCTCTTCGAATCCGGGCCGCGCGAGACGAGATCGCTGATCGGGTTGGCGCGGTGGATGCGCACCAAGACGTCCGGCTGCTCGGCGACATCGCCGAAGACGATGGCGAGATGCTGGATCGGATCGAACGGCGTCTCATAGACATAGGCGGTCGCCGTGCGGCCGCCGACCGGCACCTGGAAGCTGTCGACTTCCTTGACGAAGCTCTCGGTCCGCGCGCGATAGGCGATGAGATCCTCGATGGTGACGATCTTGAGCCCATGCTCCGCGGCGAATTCGAGCAGCTGCGGCAGCCGCTTGACCGTGCCGTCGTCATTGACGACCTCGGCGAGGACGCCGGCCGCCTCGAGCCCGGCGAGGCGGGCGAGATCGATCGCCGCCTCGGTATGGCCCGAGCGGATCAGGACGCCGCCGTCGCGGGCGATGAGCGGGAAGATGTGGCCGGGGCGCAGGAAATCCGCCGCGGTGCAGTTGTCGTTGGCCAGCGCCTGGATCGTGTTGGCGCGCTCCTCGGCCGAGATGCCGGTGGTGAGGCCGACGCGGTAGTCGACCGTCACGGTGAAGGCGGTGCGCATCGGGTCGCGGTTGTTGGCGACCATGGGCGGCAGATGCAATTCTTCCGCGCGGTCGGGCGTCAGCGGCACGCAGATGATGCCGCTCGTATGGCGGATCATGAAGGCGACGTTTTCCGGCGTCGCCTTCGAGGCGGCCATGATCAGGTCGCCCTCGTTCTCGCGGTCGGTGTCGTCGACGACCACCACCAGTTCGCCGGCGGCGATCGCGGCGATCGCTTCCTCAACCTTGTTCAGCGCCATGACCCCGTTTCCCGCATGCTTCGGACGGGGTGTCTTAGCAGCGAATTCCCCCGCCGCGCCAGCGCTTCGCCCGGTTGACGCCCTGTTCAGCCTGGGCCGCCCTCAGTGCTCGATATCGTAGACGAGCAGCCCGTCGAGCCCGCCCTCGGCGGCGCCGACGACCATCTTGCCGACCTTCGCGTGCTCCTCGTCGACGAGGTAGGCATCGCGCGCCGCGGCATCGGCGAAGGTGACGATGAAGCCTTCCGAAAAGCCCTTGTCGAGGCCTTCCGGGCTGACATTCTTCGAGACGATCACGTCCTGCATGCCGGGAATCCGCGGCTTCAGCGCGCGCACGGCCTCATAGATGCGCTCGCGGCCGGCGGCATCGATGTCGGCGCGATAGCGGATGAAGACGCAATGGGTGATCATGGGGCGTTTTCCGTTTTCCCGGGGGCTTTTTCAGGCGACTCGCGGCCGCATTTCATCGACGGGCGCGATGTTAGCGCGCGGCAGCGGCGCGGCGCCACGGATAAGGTCGGCGGCCTTCTCGCCGATCATGATCGTCGGAGCATTGGTATTGGACGAGTTCACCCGCGGCATGATCGAGGAATCCGCGACGCGCAGGCCCTCGATGCCGCGCAGCCTGAGTTCGGGATCGACCACCGCCATGTCGTCGACGCCCATCTTGCAGGTCCCCGCCGGATGGTGATCGGTCTTGGCGTGGCGGCAACCATAGAGGAAGAGGTCCTCGTCGGTGACGACGCCGTCGCCAGGCAGCCGCTCGGCCATGACGAAGGGTTTCAGCGCCTTCTGGCGCACGATCTCGCGGGCGAGCTTCAGCCCTTCCAGCGACATCTGCCGGTCATAGGGATCCTCCCAGTAGTTGGGATCGATCAGCGGCGCCGCCTTCGGATCGGACGAGGAGAGGCGGACCGTGCCGCGCGAGCGCGGGCGCAGGAAGGCCGAGTTCAGCGTCACGCCGGCATTGGAGAGCTTGGCGACGCCGGCCTCGATGCCTGAGCCGAGCCCGAGATGGAACTGGATGTCCGGCGAGCGCGCCTCCGGATCGGCATACCAGAAGCCGCCGGTCTCGAAGAGCGACGAGGCGACCGGCCCCTTCCCGAGCAGGAGATATTCGATGCCGGCCAGCGCCGAGCGATGCCATTTCGCATAGGAGTCATAGGTGTGGTCGCCGGTGCATTCCGCGATCACGAACAGGTCGAGATGGTCCTGCAGGTTGCCGCCGACCCCGGGCAGGTCATGCACGACATCGATGCCGACGCTTTCGAGATGGTCGGCGGGGCCGATGCCGGACAGCATCAAGAGGCGCGGCGAGCCGATCGCGCCGCTGGAGACGATCACCTCGCGCTCGGCCCTCAGCAGCACCTTGCCGCCATTCTCCGCGATCTCGACGCCGACCGCCCTGCCCTCCTCGACGACGATGCGCAACACCTCGACGCCGGTGCGCACGGTGAGATTGGCGCGGCCGGCCGCCTGGCCGAGATAGCCGGTCGCGGCGGAGGAGCGGCGCGCATTCTTCTGCGTCAGCTGGTAGAAGCCGATGCCGGCCTGGCGGGCGCCGTTGAAATCATGGTTGTAGGGAATGCCGAGCTCCTGCGCCGCCCGCATGAAGGCATCGCAGATCGGCAGCGGCGCCACCGGCATCGAGACGCCGATCGGACCGCCATAGGCGTGAAAATCGTCGGAGAAGCGCTGGTTGTCCTCCGCCCGGCGGAAATAGGGCAGCACGTCCTCATAGGACCAGCCGCGGCAGCCGGCCTGCGCCCACTCGTCATAGTCGAGGCGGTTGCCGCGCGTGTAGAGCTGAGCGTTGATTGTCGAGCCGCCGCCGATCACCTTGGCCTGCGTATAGCGCAGCACGCGGTCCTGCATGTGGCGCTGCGGCACGGTCGACCAGCCCCAGGAGCCGATGCCCTTGGTCATCTTCGCGAAACCGGCCGGCCAGTGATAGAGCGGATGGCGGTCATTGCCGCCCGCCTCGAGCAGCGTGACGCGCACCGACGCATCCTCCGAAAGCCGCGCCGCGATGGCGCAGCCGGCCGGTCCGCCGCCGACGATGATGTAATCGGCCATCTCATTCCTCCGTCGTCGCGCCGCGGCTTGGCCTGGAACGTTCCAAGAGCCAGGCCGGCGGCGGCATGCGTTGCTTCCTAGAGCCGCGGGATCGCGAGACCGCCGTCGAGATCGATGACGGCGCCGGTCGCGAAGCCGAAGGCGCCGGACGCCAGCGCCACGGCGGCGCGGCCGATATCGGCGCCCTCGCCCCAGCGGCCGGCCGGCACGAGGCCGCCGGCGATCAGCCGGTCATATTTCTCGCTGACCTTCGCCGTCATGTCGGTGCGGATGATGCCGGGGCGGAGCTCGTAGACGCCGATATCCGTGCCGGCGAGGCGAAGCGCGAGATTCTGCACGAACATCGCGAGCCCGGCCTTGGAGATGCAGTAGTCGGCCCGCTCCGGCGAGGCGAGCGCCGCCGAGACCGAGGAGACCGTGAGCACGGCGCGGGGATGGACCGGCGCGCGGCCAAGCATGCGCTTCACCACCGCCTGCGTCAGGAACAGCGTGCCGCGCAGATTGACGTCGATCACGGTGTCGAAATTCTCCGGCAGGAGATCGAGCAGGTCGCCGCGAACCACCGCGCCGATGCCGGCATTGTTGACCAAGACGTCGACCGGCCCGAGATCGGCCTCGATGGCGGCGAGCGCGGCGTCATGGCTGGAGAGATCGGCAAGGTCGAAGGCGGCGAAGGCAACGCGCCCGCCGGCAGCCGCGACGCGGGCGAGCGCCGCCTCGGCCTCGTCGTCGCGCCGCGTGCCGGTCATGGCGATGTCGTAGCCGGCCACCGCGAAGGCCTCGGCGATGGCGAGGCCGATGCCGCGCCGCGCGCCGGTGACGAGCGCGACGGGCCGTGAAGAGGATGGGGAACTCATGCCGCGAATCCCGTGGCGATCATGTGGTCGGCGGTGCGCAGCGCCTGCGCGGCGATGGTCAGCGCCGGGTTGACGGCGGCCGAGGTCGGCAGGAAGGACGCGTCGACCACGAAGAGGTTCTTGTGGTCATGCGCGCGGCACCAGATATCGAGCGCCGAGGTCGCCGGATCGGTACCGAAGCGGATGGTGCCGCACTGGTGCGAGGGCGTGCGCCCGTCGAAGTGATGCGTCAGCACCAGCGGGAAGCCGGCGGCATGGAAACGCTCCTTCATGACGCGCACCAGCTTCCAGTGCGCCTCCATGTTGGATCGCTTCCACTGCATGATGACGCGATCGCCATCGACGCGGATGCGGCTGTCGCGATCGGGCAGGTCCTCATTCATCGCGAGGAAATCGACGCTGTGGCGCGACAGGAGATTAAGCGCCCATTCCGGCGCGAACCGGACATTCGCCTTGAGGATCGCCCCGGAAACACGGCCGAGCAGCTGCATGTTGCCGAGCGGCTTTCCGCCCTTGCCGTCCGAGAGATAGAAGTCGTTGAAGCCGAACGTCTTCTGGTGGATGGCGTCATTGGTGAAGCGCGGATCGACGGCGATCATCGCCGTCATGTTGTGACTCATGAAATAGCGCCCGACCACGTCGGAGCCGTTGGCGAGCCCGTTCGGAAAGGCGTCGCTCTTCGAGGCGAGCAGCATCGCCGCCGACTTCACCGCGCCCGTCGAGAGAACGACGATCTTCGGCGACAGCGTCTTCGTCTCGCCGTCCTGCACATAGACGACGGAACTGATGCGGCCGTCAGGCCCGGCGATGAGCCGCGTGACCTCGGCCCCGGTTTCGATCGTGATATTGGGATCGGCGAGCGCGGTGGCGAGGCCGCAGGTCTCGGCGTCCATCTTGCCGGTGCGGGCGTCCGGAAACGCGTCCCAGGGCGTCTTGGCCTTTTTCAGCCATTGGTCGATGTCGACGCCGAGCGGCAGCGAGGCCGGATGCAGACCCACCTTCGCGAGGCGGCGCCGCACCTCAGCCAGCGCCGGCTCGTCCTTGATGGCAGCGAAGGGATAGGGCCGCGAGTGATAGGGCTCGGTGTCGTCGTCGCCGAGCTCGCCGCGCACCCGGTAGAGCTGCTCGGCGCGGCTGTAATAGGGCTCCATTTCCGCATAGCGGATCGGCCAGGCCGGCGAGACGCCGCCGTCATGCTCCATGGCCTCGAAGTCCTCGGCGCGATAGCGGATCAGCACCGCGCCGTAGAACTTCGAATTGCCGCCGACATAGTAGTAGTTGCCGGGATTGAACGGCGCATCGCCCGCCTCGGCGTCGTACCACTGCTCCCTGGGGCGGAAATGGCCGCGCTGGAAAATCGCGCGCGGATCGCGGTTTTCGGGCCGGTCGGCGAGTTGGCGCCCCTTCTCCAGGATGAGCACGCGCGCGCCCGAGCCGGCGAGCCCGGCCGCAAGCGTCGCCCCGCCCATGCCGGAGCCGATGATGACGATATCCGGGGTCATGACCGTCCCTTGGCGTGCGTTGTGGCTCTATTCCCTCCCCCCTTGCGGGGGAGGGTTAGGGTGGGGGCCTTTGCTGATCTCGGATCGACTGGCACGCTAAGCGACCTCCGCCGGCCAAAGGTCCCCCGCTCCACCTCTCCCCCGCAAGGGGGGAGAGAGCAGGGCGGAGTCCGGTCCCATACAACATCGCTCACCACGCGCATCACGCCACGCGCTGCTCGGACCTCGGGTCGAAGAAGACCGCCTTGTCCATGTTGAAGGTGAAGGGCGCGCGCTGGCCGCCGCGCACGGCGGCGTCGGAGCGCATGCGGGCGATGACATGCTTGCCGCCGAGCTGCGTCACCACGAAAGTGTCGGAGCCGGCCGGCTCGACGACCTCGACATGGCAGTCGGCATCGACGAGCGTCCTGGCGTTGCGGTCGGCGCCGTCATGGTCGGTGATCGCCTCCGGCCGGATGCCGAGCAGCACCTCCTGCCCGATGACGCGGCCGAGCCGCTCCGAAGCCGGGCCGGGATCGAGGATGAGGTCGTTCTCGTTGGCGCGCGCGAGCGCCACCACCGTGCGGCCGTCCTCGGAGCGTACCTTGGCGGGCACGAGATTCATCGAGGGCGAGCCCATGAAGTCGGCGACGAAGAGGTTGACCGGATTGTTGTAGATTTCGGCCGGCGTGCCGAACTGCTGCAAGACGCCGTCGCGCAGCACCGCGATCTGCGTCGCCAGCGTCATCGCCTCGATCTGGTCATGCGTCACATAGACGATCGTCGTGCCCATGCGCTGATGCAGCCGCTTGATCTCGGTACGCATGTCGACGCGGAGTTTCGCATCGAGATTGGAGAGCGGCTCGTCGAAGAGGAACACCTGCGGATTGCGCACCAGCGCGCGTCCCATGGCCACGCGCTGGCGCTGGCCGCCCGAAAGCTGCGAGGGCTTGCGCTTCAGGAGATGGGAGATCTGCAGCATCTCGGCGACGCGGGCGACGGCCGCCTCGCGCTCGGCTTTCGCGACGCCGCGCATCTCGAGGCCGAAGGCGATGTTCTCGCCCACCGTCATGTTCGGATAAAGCGCGTAGGACTGGAACACCATCGCGATGTCGCGCTGCGAGGGATGCAGCTCGTTGACGCGGCGGCCATTGATGCGGACCTCGCCATCCGAGATGGAATCGAGCCCGGCGATCATCGACAGGAGCGTGGACTTGCCGCAGCCGGACGGGCCGACGAGGACGAGGAAGCCGCCCTCCTCCACGGAAAGCGTGATGCCCTTCAAGACGTCGACGGTGCCGAAGCGCTTGACCAGCCGGTCGATTTCGAGAAACGCCATGGTGCTATCCCTTGACGGCGCCGGCCATCAGCCCGCGGACAAAGTAGCGGCCGGCCAGGATGTAGACGAGGAGGGTCGGCAGCGCGGCGATCATCGCTGCGGCCATGTTCACATTGTATTCGACGACACCGGTCGACGTATTGACGACATTGTTGAGCGCCACCGTCATCGGCATCACGTCTCCCGATCCGGCATAGGCCGAGGCGAAGAGGAAGTCGTTCCAGATATTGGTGAACTGGTAGATCACCGTGACGACGATGATCGGCAGCGAGTTCGGCAACAGGATGCGCCGGAAGATCTGGAAAAATCCGGCGCCGTCGACCATCGCAGCCTTGATGAGCTCGGTCGGGAAGGCCTCGTAATAGTTGCGGAAGAATAGCGTCGTGAAGCCGAGGCCGTAGACGACGTGCACGAAGACGAGGTTTACCGTCGGATTGCCGAAGCCGAAATTCATGCCGGTCAGGTTGATCAGCGTCTTGCCGAACTGGCCGAAGGTGCCGAGCACGGTCGCCATCGGCAGCAGCACGGCCTGGAACGGGATGAAGCAGGCGAAGAGCATCAGCCCGAAGACGAGGCGGTGGCCGGGGAAGCGCCACTTGGTCAGCACATAGCCGTTGAGCGCGCCGAGCAACGTCGAGATCGCGACGGCCGGCACGACCATCTTGATCGAGTTCCA